>NZ_BAAAIF010000134.1:0-12475 GCF_039525925.1 Streptomyces javensis
TGTGGTGGCCGGTCTGGGGATGGTCTCGGACGGCCGGGTCCTTGGTGGTGAAGGCTCCGGTGTTGTTCTGGAGATCGGTCCTGGGGTGGATGGGCTGATGGTGGGGCAGTCGGTGATGGGTCTGGTGCCGGGCTGGGGCCCGGCTGGGATCGTGGATGGCCGTCTGCTCGCGCCGGTTCCGCAGGGCTGGTCCTTCCAGCAGGCCGCGGCGGTGTCGGTCGGGTTCCTGACCGCGTTCTACGCGCTGCGGGATCTGGGCCGGGCCCGTCCTGGCCAGCGGGTGCTGATCCATGCCGGCACCGGTGGTGTGGGTACGGCTGCGGTGCAGTTGGCGAAGGCGTGGGGGTTGGAGGTCTTCGCGACTGCGAGTCCGGCCAAGCAGCATGCGCTGCGGGCGGCTGGTGTGGAGGAGAGCCATATCGCCTCCACTCGTGATCTCGATTTTTGTGAGCGGTTCCTGGGCGTGACCGGTGGTGAGGGCATGGACGTGGTCGTCAATGCTCTGGCTGGGGAGTTCACGGACGCGTCGCTGCGGCTGCTGCCGCGCGGTGGCGGGTTCGTCGAGATGGGCAAGACCGACATCCGCGACGCCGCCGAGGTTGCTGAGGCCTACCCGGGGGTGGTGTACCGGGCGTTCGACCTGATGGACGCGGGTGTGCCGCGGATCGCGGAGATGTTTGCCGAGCTCGGGGCCATGTTCGCGGCTGGGACGCTGGTTCCGCCGCCAGTGACGTGCTTCGAGCTGTCGCAGGCGGTGGCGGCGCTGCGCTACCTCCAGGCGGCCCGGCACCTGGGCAAGGTCGTGGTGAACGTTCCCGCCGAGTGGGACCCGCGGGGCACCGTCCTGGTGACCGGTGGAACCGGGACGCTGGGCGGGGAGTTGGCCCGGCACTTGGCGAGCGTCCGTGGCATGCGGCACGTGGTGCTGATGTCGCGTCGTGGCCCGGCCGCGCCGGGCGTGGCCCGCCTGGTCGCGGAGTTGGCCGGGTCGGGTGCGGAGGTCCGCGTGCAGGCCGGTGATGCCGCCGACCGTGACGGTCTCGCCTCGGTGTTGGCGCGGATCGCGGCCGAGCGGCCGCTGACCGCGGTGGTGCATGCCGCCGGTGTGATCGACGACGCCACCGTGGAGTCGCTGACGCCCGAGCGGATGGCGACGGTCATGGCCGCCAAGGCCGACGCGGCGTGGAACCTGCACGAGTTGACCGAGGACGCGGGCCTGGCCGGCTTCGTGCTGTACTCCTCCGCCGCGGCTGTCATGGGCAGCCCGGGGCAGGGGAGTTACGCCGCCGCCAACGCCTTCCTGGACACGCTGGCTGCCTACCGTCGTGACCGGCACCTGCCAGGCCAGTCGCTGGCCTGGGGTCTGTGGGCCCAGGCGTCGGAGATGACGGGGCACCTGGAGGGCGCGGGTCTGACCCGTCTGCGTCGCGGTGGTGTTCAGCCGATGACGACGGAGCAGGGTCTGGCGCTGTTCGAGGCCGCTGCCGCGCTGGGTACGCCGCTGGCCGTCCCGGCCCGGCTCGACCTGAGCGGGCTGTCCCGTGGAGGACGGCCGGTGCCCGCGCTGCTGCGGGGGCTGGCTACCACTGCCCCGGTTCGCCCGACCGCGGCCGTGGCCGCGGACGCGGGTGGCCTGGCGGCCCGGCTGGCCGCACTGTCTCCCGCCGATGGTGAGCAGGAGGTCCTGGAGATCGTCAGGACTGCCGCGGCCGTTGTCCTGGGCCATGCCCGATCCGGGGACATCGACCCCCAGCGGGCCTTCCGCGAGCTGGGCATCGACTCCCTGACCGCGTTGGAGCTCCGCAACCGGCTCTCGGCCGAGACCGGCCTGAGCCTGCCCGCCACCCTGGTCTTCGACCACCCCGTCCCGCTGGAGCTCGCCCGGCACCTGCACGAGCAGTTGGTACCGCGCCAAGCCGGCGCCATTGAGACTGCCCTGGCAGATCTGGACGGTCTGCGCGCTGTGTTGTCGGCCGTGCCCCTCGACGACGCCGATCGCGGGCGGATCACGGAACAGTTGTATGCCCTCATGGCGGACTGGCGGACACAGGGAACAGAGGCGGAGGACGAGGACGACCTGGACTCGGCCACCAACGAGGATCTGTACCAGATCATCGAACGTGGGTTCGACAAGTAGCTGAATCGTCTGCCGCGAAACAAGGAGTAGCTGAACTTATGTCCGAGGAAGACAAGCTTCGCGATTATCTGAAGCGGGCCATCAACGATGGCCGGCAGCTCCAGAGCCGACTACAGAAGCTCGAGGAGAGCATTCGCGAACCGGTCGCGATCGTGGGCATGGGGTGCCGGTTCCCGGGCGGGGCGGAGGACCCGGAGGCTTTCTGGCAGCTGCTTGCGGGAGGCTCCGACGCGATGTCGGGGTTCCCGGCGGACCGCAGTTGGGAGGCGCCGGGCCCGCTTGCCGGTGATTCCGGTGATTCCGGTGACTCGGGCGCGGGTTATGCCCGGGTGGGTGGCTTCCTGGATGGCGCCGGTGACTTCGATGCGGAGTTCTTCGGGATCAGTCCGCGTGAGGCGTTGGGGATGGACCCGCAGCAGCGGCTGCTGCTGGAGACGTGCTGGGAGGCGCTGGAGGACGCCGGCATCGAGCCGGGTTCGCTGCGAGGCACCGATACCGGTGTCTATGCCGGGGTCATCACGTCCGGGTACCGCGTCGGGGGCCAGGACGGTGCGGGTGGTTATGGACTGACCGGAACCATGGCGAGTGTGGCGTCGGGTCGGGTGGCGTACTCGCTGGGTCTTCAGGGTCCCGCGGTCTCGATCGACACGGCGTGTTCGTCTTCGCTGACGGCGATTCACCTGGCGGCGCAGGCGCTGCGCTCGGGCGAGTGTGGGATCGCGCTGGCCGGCGGCGTCACCGTGATGGCCAGCCCGGGTGCGTTCACGGAGTTCGCGCGGCAGCGGGGGTTGGCTGCCGATGGTCGGTGCAAGCCGTTCGCGGAGGCGGCTGACGGCACCGGTTGGGGTGAGGGTGTCGGTGTCCTGGTGTTGGAGCGGCTGTCGGATGCTCGTGCTCGTGGGCACCGGGTGCTGGCGGTCGTGGCGGGCAGTGCGGTCAACCAGGATGGTGCGAGCAATGGTCTGTCGGCTCCGAATGGTCCGTCGCAGCAGCGGGTGATCCGGGCTGCGCTGGCCAGCGCAGGGCTGCGGCCGAGCGACGTCGACGTTGTGGAGGCGCACGGTACCGGCACCTCGCTCGGTGACCCGATCGAGGCGCAGGCGCTGCTGGCCACCTACGGCCAGGATCGGCCTGATGGCCGGCCGCTGCTGTTGGGTTCGGTGAAGTCGAACATCGGGCACACCCAGGCTGCTGCCGGAGTGGCTGGTGTGATCAAGATGGTGCAGGCGATGCGGCACGGGATGCTGCCCGAGACCCTGCACGTGGACGCCCCGTCCACGCACGTGGATTGGTCGGCCGGTGCGGTGGAGTTGCTGACCGAGCCGCGCGAGTGGCCGGCCGGTTCGGGTCCGCGTCGTGCGGGTGTGTCGGCCTTCGGGATCAGTGGCACCAACGTGCACCTGATCCTTGAGCAGCCCACGCAGGATGTCCCTGCCGTGGATGCTCCTGTTCAGGATGCTCCGGACCCGGTGGGTCCGGTGGCGTGGGTGTTGTCGGCGCGGTCCGGTGCGGCGCTGGCCGCGCAGGCGGGTCGGCTGGCGGAGTTCGTGACGGCGCGTCCGGAGGTGGCGGCCAAGGATCTGGCGTTCTCCCTTGCGGTGACGCGGACCACGGCGTTCTCCCACCGGCTGGCGGTGGTCGGTGACGACCGCGAGCAGCTGGTGGCGGGTCTGACAGCGGCTGCGGCGGGCCGGGAGGCTCCGGGTGTGGTGAGCGGGAGTGTTGGTTCGTTGTCGGGGGTGCGGCCGGTGTTTGTGTTCGCGGGTCAGGGTGCGCAGTGGGTTGGTATGGGTTTGCGGTTGTGGGAGCAGGAGCCGGTGTTCGCGGCGGCGATGGAGCGTTGCGGGCGGGCGTTGGCGCCTTTTGTGGACTGGCGGTTGCGTGAGGTGCTGGGTGAGGGGGAGTTGTTGGGTCGGGTGGATGTGGTTCAGCCTGCGTCGTGGGCGGTGGCGGTGAGTCTGGCGGAGTTGTGGCGGGCGTATGGGGTGGAACCGGTGGCGGTTGCGGGTCACAGTCAGGGCGAGATCGCGGCGGCGTGTGTCGCGGGTGGTTTGTCGTTGGAGGATGGCGCGCGGGTTGTGGCGCTGCGCAGTCGGGCGTTGGCGGAACTGGTCGGGACGGGTGGCATGGTGTCGGTTCCGGTCGGCCTGGACGAGGTGCGGGAGTGGATCTCCGGCTGGGGCGATGACCTGTCGGTTGCGGCGGTGAATGGCCCGCGGCAGGTTGTGGTCGCCGGTGGGGCGCAGGCGTGTGTGGAGTTCACGGACGTGTATGCCGATCGTGGCGCGCGGCGGGTTGCGGTGGATTATGCGTCGCATACGGCGCATGTCGAGGCGGTCAGGGACCGGCTGGCCGAGGATCTGGCTGGGGTGTCGGCGGCCAGTGGCGCGGTGCCGTTCTACTCCACGCTCGAGGCGCGGGTGGTGGATACGGCTGAGTTGGATGGTGGGTACTGGTACCGGAATCTGCGGCGGACGGTGCGTTTCGGTGAGGTGATCGCCGCGCTGGCGGCGGAGGGTCACCGGGTGTTCGTGGAGGTCAGTCCGCATCCGGTGCTGGGTTTGGCGATCGTGCAGGCTGGCGAGGACTTGGTTGCCGTGGGCAGCTTGCAGCGTGGCGAGGGTGGTCGTGGTCGCTGGCTGACCGCGCTGGCCGGTGCCTACACCGCTGGTGTGGAGGTGGACTGGGCTGCGGCAACCGCCGACGAGGGCCGGGCGGTCAAGGTTGATCTGCCGACGTACCCGTTCCAGCGCCAGTGCTACTGGCCGAAGGCCGCGGTGGCTCGGCGTGGGGATGCTGCGTCGGCTGGTCAGCAGCGCTCCGGTCACCCGCTGTTGGCTGCCGAGGTGTGGCTGGCCGAGGGTGATGGGCTGGTCCTGACGGGTCGTCTGTCGGTGTCGGCGATGCCGTGGCTGGCCGATCATGCGGTGCACGGCACGGTGCTGCTGCCTGGTACGGCGTTCGTGGACCTGGCGGTCCACGCAGGCGACCTGGCCGGCTGCGGCCTGCTGGAGGAGCTGACGCTCCAGGAGCCGCTGGTCATTCCTGGCTCCGGTGGCGTGCAGTTGCAGGTCCAGGTGGGTGACAGTGACGGCGACAGTGGCCGGCGCACGGTCATGGTCTCCTCCCGCGAAGGGGAGGGGAGTTGGGTTCGCCACGCCGTCGGCATGCTGGCCCCGGTCGGCAACGAGCCTGCCCCGGCCCCGTTGGCCGTCTGGCCTCCGGAGGGTGCGGAGCAGGTGTCGGTCGATGACGCCTATGAGCGTCTCGCTCAGCGTGGTTACGGTTACGGGCCGGCGTTCCAGGGCCTACGTCAGGTCTGGCAGTCCGGCGACACCGTCTACGCCGAGGTCGAGCTGCCGCAGGCCATCGACACCGACGCGGCCGGGTTCGGCCTGCACCCCGCCCTGCTCGACGCCGCGCTGCACGGTCTCCTGATCGTCGGCACCAGCAATGGCAGTGGCGGGACGGAGCTGCCGTTCGCGTGGTCAGGCGTACAGCTGCTGGCGAGTGGTGCCCGTCACCTGCGGGTGGCGTTCGCTTCCGCGCCGGGTGGCGTCTCGGTGACGGCGTTCGACGGTGTCGGTCAGCCGGTGTTGCAGGCACGGTCGTTGGCGATGCACGAGGCTTCGACCGGTCAGCTCGCTGGTCCGGCCCGTCAGGTCCGGCAGTCGCTGTTCACCGTGGACTGGGTCCCGCTACCGACGCGGGCTTCTGACGCCGCAGTGCAGTGGGCGCGGCACGGCTCCGGGATGGCCCGGGTGGTTGTCGCTGCGATGCCTGCCGCTCCCGCCGGGACGTCGGTGCCGCAGGCGGTCCAGCTGGCTGCCGCGACGGTGCTGGGTTGGGTGCAGGAGTGGCTGGCCGACCCCGCAACCGGCAACGCGCGCTTGGTGATCTGGATTGGCCAGGACCTGGCCGGTGCGGCGGTGACGGGTCTGGTGCGTTCGGCGCAGTCGGAGCACCCGGGTCGTCTGCTGCTGGTCGATGTCGACCCGGCGGCCGGCCTGGACTTCGGTCGCGACGCTGACGTGGAGACCGTTCTGGCCGCGGTGCTGGATTCCGACGAGCCCGAGGTCCGCATCCGCCGCGCCGCTGACGGCGGGGGAGTCGCGGCCTTCGGTCGTCGGCTGGTCCGGGCCGGTGCGTCCGGGGAACTTGTGCTGCCGAGCGGTACGGGCTGGCGGGTCGAGGTGACCCAGCCGGGCGACCTGAGCAGTACCGCGGTGATCGACGCTCCCGAGGCTGTAGCGGAGTTGGAGCCGGGTCAGGTCCGGGTTGGCCTGCGCGCCGCAGGCCTGAACTTCCGCGATGTGGTGGCCGGTCTGGGAATGGTCTCGGACGGTCGGGTCCTGGGCCTGGAGGCTGGCGGGGTCGTGCTCGCGACCGGTCCCGGGGTGGACGGCCTGACGGTCGGTCAGCCGGTGATGGGTCTGGTGCCGGGCTGGGGACCGGTCGGGGTCGTCGACAGCCGCCTGGTGGCCGCCATCCCGCAGGGCTGGTCGTACCAGCAGGCCGCGGCGGTGCCGGTGACGTTCCTGACCGCGTTCTACGCGTTGCGGGATCTGGCCCAGGCCCGTCCCGGCCAGCGGGTGTTGATCCACGCCGGTACGGGTGGAGTTGGCACGGCCGCGGTGCAGCTGGCCAAGGAATGGGGGCTGGAGGTCTTCGCGACCGCGAGCCCGGCCAAGCAGCACGCGCTGCGGGCGGCTGGTGTGGCGGAGAGCCACATCGCCTCCACTCGTGATCTGGACTTCTGTGAGCGGTTCCTGGCCGTGACTGGCGGCGAGGGCATGGACGTGGTCGTCAACGCCCTTGCGGGGGAGTTCACGGACGCGTCGCTGCGGCTGCTGCCGCGCGGTGGCCGGTTCGTCGAGATGGGCAAGACCGACATCCGCGACGCCGTCGAGGTTGCCGAGGCCTACCCCGGGGTTGTCTACCAGGCGTTCGACCTGATGGACGCGGGCGTGCCGCGAGTCGGGGAGATGCTGGCCGAGCTCGGGCCGATGTTCGAGGCCGGGATGCTGAAGCCGCCCGCAGTCACGTGCTTCGAGCTGTCTCAGGCGGTGGCGGCGCTGCGCTACCTCCAGGCGGCTCGGCACCTGGGCAAGGTCGTGGTGAACGTTCCCGCCGAGTGGGACCCGCGGGGCACCGTCCTGGTGACCGGTGGAACCGGCACGCTGGGCGCGGAGTTGGCCCGGCACCTGGTGAATGTTCGAGGCATGCGGCACCTGGTGCTGCTGTCGCGTCGCGGTCCGGCCACGCCGGGAGTCGCCCGCCTGGTCGCCGAGTTGGCGCAGTCGGGTGCGAGCGTGCGGGTGCAGGCCGGCGACGCGGCCGACCGCGAGGGTCTTGCGTCGGTGCTGGCGCGGATCGCGGCTGAGCGGCCGCTGACGGCAGTGGTGCACGCCGCGGGTGTGATCGACGACGCCACCGTGGAGTCGCTGACGCCCGAGCGGATGGCGCCGGTGCTGGCGGCGAAGGTCGACGCGGCGTGGAACCTGCACGAGCTGACCGAGGACGCGGGCCTGGCCGGCTTCGTGCTGTACTCCTCGGCCATGGCCGCCCTGGGCAGCCCGGGGCAGGGGAGCTACGCCGCCGCCAACGCGTTCCTGGACGCCCTCTCGGCCTACCGCCGTGATCGGCACCTGGCCGGCCAGTCGCTGGCCTGGGGCCTGTGGGCCCAGGCCTCGGGGATGACCGGGCACCTGGACGGTGCCGACCTCTCCCGGCTGCGTCGTGGCGGTGTTCAGCCGATGACGACCGAGCAGGGTCTCGGGCTGTTCGACGCCGCCGCCGCCTGGGGTGCGCCGTTGGCCGTCCCGGCCCGGCTGGACCTGGCCGCGTTGTCGCGTGCTGGGGGGCCGGTGACTCCGCTGCTGCGCGGTCTGGTCGCCGGTGCTGTCTCCGTGCGCCGGTCGGCGGCCGTGGCTGCGGTCGTGGGCGGCTTGGGGGCCCGGTTGGCCGCGCTGTCCCCCGCTGATCGTGAGCAGGACGTCCTGGAGATCGTCCGGGCCGCCACCGCCGTCATTCTGGGCCACGCCAGCCCCGGGGACATCGACTCCCAGCGGGCCTTCCGCGAGATGGGCATCGACTCCCTGACCGCGCTGGAGCTCCGCAACCGACTCGCTGCGGAGACGGGCCTCAGCCTGCCCGCCACCCTGGTCTTCGACTACCCCGTCCCCCTGGAACTCGCCCGTTATCTGGTGGCAGAGGCCTGCGGGACCGACGGCGTGGCTGCCGTCTCCGCGGTCCGTGTCGGTACGGATGAGCCGGTGGCGATCGTCGGCATGGGCTGCCGGTTCCCGGGCGGAGCCGACGACCCGGAGGCCTTCTGGCAGTTGATCGCTACCGGGACCGACGCGATGTCGGGCTTCCCGGTGAACCGCGGTTGGGAGACGCCGGGCCTGTCCGAGTCCGGTGAGGCGATCGAGGGTTATGCCCGGGTGGGTGGCTTCCTGGATGGCGCCGGTGACTTCGATGCGGAGTTCTTCGGGATCAGTCCGCGTGAGGCGTTGGGCATGGACCCGCAGCAGCGGCTGCTGCTGGAGACCAGCTGGGAGGCCCTGGAGGACGCGGGCATCACCCCGAGTTCGCTGCGGGGCACCGACACGGGTGTCTACGCGGGCATCATCACGTCGGACTACCGGGTCGGTGAGCAGGACAGCGCGAGCGGCTATGGGCTGACCGGAACCCTGGCGAGTGTGGCGTCGGGGCGGGTGGCGTACTCGTTGGGTCTTCAGGGTCCTGCGGTGTCGGTGGACACGGCGTGTTCGTCCTCGCTGACGGCGATTCACCTGGCGGCGCAGGCGCTGCGCTCAGGCGAGTGCGGGATCGCGCTGGCCGGTGGCGTCATGGTGATGGCCACGCCCGGGACCTACGCGGAGTTCGCGCGGCAGCGCGGCCTTGCTGCTGACGGTCGGTGCAAGCCGTTCGCGGAGGCGGCTGACGGCACCGGTTGGGGTGAGGGTGTCGGTGTCCTGGTGTTGGAGCGGCTGTCGGATGCTCGTGCTCGTGGGCACCGGGTGCTGGCGGTGGTTGCGGGTAGTGCGGTCAACCAGGACGGTGCGAGCAATGGTCTGTCGGCTCCGAATGGTCCGTCGCAGCAGCGGGTGATCCGGGCTGCGCTGGCGAGCGCCGGGCTGCGGCCGAGTGATGTCGATGTGGTGGAGGCTCATGGCACGGGTACGGCGTTGGGTGACCCGATCGAGGCGCAGGCGCTGCTGGCGACTTATGGCCAGGATCGGCCTGAGGGTCGGCCGCTGCTGCTGGGTTCGGTGAAGTCGAACATCGGTCACACGCAGGCTGCGGCTGGTGTGGCTGGTGTGATCAAGATGGTGCAGGCGATGCGCCATGGAGTGTTGCCGCAGACGCTGAATGTGGACGCCCCGTCTTCGCATGTGGACTGGTCGGCCGGTGCGGTGGAGTTGCTGACCGAGCCGCGCGAGTGGCCGGAGGGTACTGGTCCGCGTCGTGCTGGTGTGTCGGGCTTCGGGATCAGTGGCACCAATGTCCACGTCATCCTCGAAGAGCCCGCCGAGGAGGCCGAGGTCCTGGAGGCTCCTGTCCTGCACGGGCCGGAGTCGTCAGCGGGTCCGGTGGCGTGGGTGTTGTCGGCGCGGTCCGGTGCGGCGCTGGCCGCGCAGGCGGGTCGGCTGGCGGAGTTCGTGGCGGCGCGTCCGGAGGTGGCGGCCAAGGATGTGGCGTTCTCCCTTGCGGTGACGCGGACCACGGAATTCTCCCACCGGCTGGCGGTGGTCGGCGACGACCGCGACCAGCTGCTGGCGGGCCTGAACGCTGCCGCCACCGGCGAGGAAGCGCCCGGTGTGGTGTCCGGGAGTGTTGGTTCGTTGTCGGGGTTGCGGCCGGTGTTTGTGTTCGCGGGGCAGGGTGCGCAGTGGGTTGGTATGGGCTTGCGGTTGTGGGAGCAGGAGCCGGTGTTCGCGGCGGCGATGGAGCGTTGCGGGCGGGCGTTGGCGCCTTTTGTGGACTGGCGGTTGCGTGAGGTGCTGGGTGACGCGGGGTTGTTGGGTCGGGTGGATGTGGTTCAGCCTGCGTCGTGGGCGGTGGCGGTGAGTCTGGCGGAGTTGTGGCGGGCGTATGGGGTGGAGCCGGTGGCGGTTGCGGGTCACAGTCAGGGCGAGATCGCCGCGGCGTGCGTGGCCGGTGGTTTGTCGTTGGAGGATGGCGCGCGGGTTGTGGCGCTGCGCAGCCGGGCGTTGGCCGAACTGGCCGGCACGGGTGGCATGGTGTCGGTGCCCGTCTCGCTTGAGGAGGTGCGGGAGTGGGTCTCCGGCTGGGGCGATGACCTGTCGGTTGCGGCGGTGAACGGTCCGCGGCAGGTCGTGGTCGCCGGTGGGGCGCAGGCATGTGGGGAGTTCACGGACGCGTATGCCGATCGTGGCGCGCGGCGGGTCGCGGTGGATTATGCGTCGCATACGGCGCATGTCGAGGCGGTCAGGGAGCGTCTGGCCGAGGATCTGGCTGGGGTGTCGGCGGCCAGTGGCGCGGTGCCGTTCTATTCGACGCTCGAGGCGCGGGTGGTGGATACGGCTGAGTTGGATGGTGGGTACTGGTACCGGAATCTGCGGCGGACGGTGCGTTTCGGTGAGGTGATGGCCGCGCTGGCGGCGGAGGGTCACCGGGTGTTTGTGGAGGTCAGTCCGCATCCGGTGCTGGGTTTGGCGATCGTGCAGGCTGGCGAGGACTTGGTTGCCGTGGGCAGCTTGCAGCGTGGCGAGGGTGGTCGTGGTCGCTGGCTGACCGCGCTGGCCGGTGCTTACACCGCCGGTGTCGAGGTGGACTGGGTCGCGGCAACCGCCGACGAGGGCCGGGCGGTCAAGGTGGGCCTGCCGACCTACCCGTTCCAGCACCAGCACTACTGGCCCAAGCCCCTCACGGGTCGCGGAGACGCGTCGTCGATCGGCTTGCAGCGCGACGCGCACCCGTTGCTGGCGGCGGCGGTGTGGCTGGCCGAGGGCGATGGGCTGGTGCTGACGGGTCGTCTGTCGGTGTCGGCGATGCCGTGGCTGGCCGACCACGCGGTCCACGGCACGGTGCTGCTGCCCGGCACCGCCTTCGTGGACCTGGCGGTCCACGCCGGTGACCTGGTCGGCTGCGGTGTGCTGGAGGAGTTGACCTTGCAGGAGCCGCTGCTCCTGCCCGGCTCCGGTGGCGTGCAGCTACAGGTCCGCGTCACCGATGGCGAGGACGGTCCGCGAACGGTCACGATTTCCTCCCGCGAGGGGGAGGGAGAGTGGGTTCGGCATGCCGTCGGTGTGTTGACTCCCGCTGGCAGCGAGCCCGTTCCGGCCCCGCTGGGCGCCTGGCCGCCGGTCGGTGCGGAGCTGGTGTCGGTCGACAACGCGTACGGGAGCTTTGCTCGGCGTGGTTACGGCTACGGGCCGGCGTTCCAGGGCCTGCGTCAGGTCTGGCGCGCCGGGGACACCGTCTACGTCGAGGCCGAACTGCCCGAGGCCATTGACTCGGACGCGGCCGGGTTCGGCCTGCACCCCGCTCTGCTCGATGCCGCGTTGCACGGTCTGCTGGCCGCCGGTGATGGCAGTGACGGGGGGACGGGTCTGCCGTTCGCCTGGTCGGGCGTTCGGCTGCTGGCCGGTGGCGCCCGCCAGCTGCGGGTCGTCCTGGCGCCCGAGGCGAGTGGCGTCTCGGTGACAGCGTTCGACGGTGTCGGTCAGCCGGTTTTCCAGGCGCGGTCGCTGGTGCTGCGTGAGGCTGCGGTGGGTCAGGTGAGCGGGTCTGATCGTCAGGTGCGGCAGTCGCTGTTCACGGTGGACTGGGTTCCGCTGACGGTGCAGGCTCCGGTCGGCGCGGTGCAGTGGGCGCGGCATGGTTCCGGGATGGCTCCGGTGGTTGTGGCGAGCGTGTCTGCCGCTCCTGCCGGGTGTTCGGCGTCGCAGGTGGCCGAGCAGGCTGCGGTGACGGTGCTGGGTTGGGTGCAGGAGTGGCTGGCCGATCCCGCGACCGACAACGCGCGGCTCGTGGTCTGGACCCAGGGCGCATCCGACGGCCAGGATCTGGCCGGTGCGGCGGTGGCGGGTCTGGTGCGCTCGGCGCAGTCCGAGCACCCGGGTCGTCTGCTGCTGGTCGACGTCGACCCGGCGGCCGGCCTGGACCCGACGCGTGACGCCGACGTGGAGACCGTGCTGGCTGCGGTGCTGGATTCCGATGAGCCCGAGGTCTGTATCCGCTGCGCCGCTGAGGGCGGGGGGATCGCGGCCTTTGGTCGACGGTTGGCCCGCGCCGGTGAGCTGTCTTTGCCGACGGGTTCGGGCTGGCGGGTCGAGGTGACCCGGCCGGGTGACCTGGGCAGTGCGG
>NZ_BAAAIF010000135.1:0-12309 GCF_039525925.1 Streptomyces javensis
GTGCCACCTGCTCCTCGAACAGCTCCGGCAGCACCCGCCCCGCCCCGGCCGCCGCCACCGAGCCACCCGTACCCCAGCCCAGCAGCCGCCCCCGCTCGTCGTGGCCGAGGAGATCGATCCGGCTCAGGGCCTGGTCGGGACGGTCCGCGACGGCGTCCAGCACACGCAGCAGGCGGTCGACGATCGCCCGGGCCGTTCCGTGCTCGAAGAGGTCGGTGGCGTACTCGAGGCTGCCCCGGATGCCGTTCGGCTCCCCGCCCTCGGCGGTGTGCGTCTCCGCGAGCGCGAAGGCCAGGTCGAACTTGGCGGTGTCGGTGGCCACCTCCAGTGGCTCGGCGGCCACTCCCGGCAGGGAAAGCTCGGTCGCCCGAAGGTTCTGGAAGGTGAGCATCACCTGGAACAGCGGGTGCCGGGCCAGGGACCGGACGGGGTTGACCGCCTCCACCACGCGTTCGAACGGGACCTCCTGATGCGCGTACGCGGCTCCGTCCGTCTCCCGTACCCGTTCCAGGAGGGTCAGGAAGTCAGGGTCCCCGCTGGTGTCGGTGCGCAGCACCAGCGTGTTGACGAAGGGGCCGACCAGGTCGTGCACGGCCACCTCGTCGCGGCCGGCGAACGCCGTGCCCAGGGGAATGTCCGTTCCGGCGCCGAGCCGTGTCAGCAGGGCGGCGAGGGCGGCCTGGACCACCATGAACACACTGGCGTCCTGGGAGCGGGCCAGCCGGGCCAGCCTCCGGTGCAACGGGGCCGGAACGGCGATGTCCACGGTCGAGCCCTGGTGTCCGGCCACCGGCGGCCGTGGCCGGTCCGTCGGCAGCGGGAGTTCCTCGGGCAGTTCCGCGAGCGTTTCCTTCCAGAACGCGAGCTGCCGGGAGAGCACACTGTCATCCCGGTCCTCCGCACCCAGCACCTGGCGCTGCCAGAGCCCGAAGTCCGCGTATTGCAGCGGCAGAACGTCGCTCCAGCGCGGTTCGGAACCGGCCGTACGAGCTCGGTAGGCGGTGGCCAGGTCGGCGAAGAGCGGTTCCAGTGACCAGCCGTCGGCGGCTATGTGGTGGACCACGACCAGCAGCACATGCTCGTCGTCGCCCTGCGGGAACAGGGTTACGCGCAGCGGCAGTTCGGTGGCCAGGTGGAAGCCACGCCCGGCCTCCTCCGCCAGCGCCGCCGTGAGTATGCCGTCCGAGCCACGTCCGGCCGAGGTCGCGGTCGAGCTCCCGGTTGACGTCCCGGTCAACGTCTCAGCTGAGGGCCCGGCCGAAGTACCGGCCGAAGCCCCCGCCGAAGTCCCGGCCGCGCCCCCGCCCGAGTCCGCTTCGTCGGCCACCGGTCGTACGTCCCGTACGTCCCGTACGACCGCGTGCAGCGCGGACCGGGCCGCGTCCGGGCCCAGGACCCGCTGCCACGGCCGGCCGTCGTCCCCGTGCGGATAGACGGTCCGCAGCACCTCGTGCCGGGCCACGACGTCCCCCGCCGCGGTCATCAGCGCCTCCCGGTCCAGCGGGCCGCGGAGCCGCAGGCCGACCACGATGTTGTAGGTCGCCGCCCGATCGCCCTCCAACTCCTCCAGGAACCAGAGCCGTTGCTGGGCGTACGACAGCGGCAGGCGGCCCGTACGCGGCATCGGCCCCAGCGGCGGGCGAGCCACGGCCCGTTCCGCGCCCCGGATCGCCTCCGCCAGCCGCTCCACCGTCGGCGCCTGGAACACCGCACGGATGCCCAGATCGACGCCGGTGCGCGTACGGACCTGCCCCATCAGCCGCATCGCGAGCAGCGAATGGCCGCCCAGCTCGAAGAAGCTGTCCGCCACGCCCACCTCGGGCACGCCCAGCACCTCGGCGTACAGCGCGCACAACAGCCGCTCCCAGGGAGAGGCCGGTGGCCGCCCCGCGCTCGGGGCGCCCAAGGGGCCGGGCGCGGGGAGCGCCTTGCGGTCCAGCTTCCCGTTCGCCGTCAGCGGCAACGCGTCCAAAGGGACCACCGCCGATGGCACCATGTGTTCCGGCAGCCGCTCGCGCAGCCAGGAGCGCAGCTCGGCCGGTGCCGGTTCCTGGCCGGGCCGGGCGACGGAGTAGCCGATCAGCCGTGGGTCACCCGGCCGGTCCTCGCGGACCGTCACGGCGGCCCGCGCCACGTGGGGATGCGAGCCCAGCACCGCCTCGACCTCTTCCGGCTCGATCCGGAATCCCCGCAGCTTGACCTGGTGGTCGGCCCGGCCGAGGTACTCCAGCCGCCCGTCCTCGTCCCAGCGCACCAGGTCGCCGGTGCGATACATCCGTGACCCGGCCGGGCCGTACGGATCGGCCACGAACCGCTCGGCGGTCAGGCCGGGATGGTCGAAATACCCGCGGGCCACGCCCGATCCCGCGATGTGCAGCTCGCCCACCACACCCGGTGGCAGCAGGCCCAGGTGCCGGTCCAGGACGTACACGCGCGTGGTGTCCAGCGGCGTCCCGATCCGCGGCGCGCCGTCGTCATCGGCCCGGACCGTGCCCGTCGTGCACCAGACCGTGGTCTCGGTGGGCCCGTACAGGTTCACCACCTCGGCGCCGAGAGCCAGCAGCCGGCGCGCGAGCGGGGCGGGCAGCGCCTCGCCACCGCTGAGGACCCGCACCCCCGACAGCACCCTCCCTTGGCCGCCGCCGTCGGGCACCTCGCCCAGCACCGCCTGCCACAGCGTGGGCGTGGCCTGCGCCATCGACACCCCGTGGCGGCTCACCAACCCCAGCAGCGCGGCGGGGTCGTGCGTCTGGGCGGCCGAGGCGAGGACGATACGGGCCCCCGCCACGAGCGGCATGAACCACTCCACCATCACCACGTCGAACGATGGTGTGGAGGCCGCCAGCACCGCGTCCGACCCGGTGAGCGGTGCGCGCCGGGCCATGGCCCGCAGAAAACGGCCGAGACCGCTCCGGGACGCCACCACACCCTTGGGCCTGCCACTGGAACCCGAGGTGTAGAAGAGGTACGCGGGGTGGTCCGGCAGCAGGGGGCACCTGCGGTCCGCGTCCGTCAGGTTGGCCGCCCCCGCTCCCGCCAGCCGGTCCGCGGTGTCCTCCGCGTCCAGCAGCAGCCGTGGCATCGTGGCCGCCTCCGCAGGCAGGGTTTCGGCGATCGCTTCGGTCGTCACCAGGAGGGTCGGACGGCTGTCGGTGAGCATGAACGCCACTCGCCGCGCCGGGTAGCCCGGGTCGACGGACACGAAGGCGGCACCCGCCTTGAGGACGGCCAGCGCCGTGATGAGCAGGTCCGGGCCACGGGGCAGGGACAGCGCGACCCGGGTCTCCGGGCCCGCGCCCGCCGCGACGAGCACCCGGGCCAACCGGTTCGCCCGCTCGTTCAACTCCCCATAGCCGAGCCGCCGTTCCTCGAACACCACGGCCACGTCGGCCGGGGTGCGCTCGGCCTGGCGCTCGAACACCTCCGGCAGCAGCACCGTGTCATCGGCTCCGGTCGCACCGGACGAGGCGTTGCCCCACCGCCGCAGCAGGCGCTCCCGCTCGGTCGGGGCCAGCACGTCGAGCTGCGCCACCGTCCGCCGCGGGGCGTCCGCCACGCTCTCCAGCACCCGGACCAGACGCCGCGCGAGCTCCCGCACGGCCGCGTCGTCGAAGGCATCGGGACGGTAGCCCAGCTGGAGCCGCAGGGACTCGCCGGGGATGACGACCAGGGCCAGTGCATAGTGGGTGGCGTCCCGGCCGGTGCTGCCCACCACCCGCAGCCCGTCCTCCGGCGCGCCGACCCGCTCGGGCCGCACCGGATAGTTCTCGAAGACCAGCACCGTGTCGAAGAGCTCGCCGACCCCCGCGAACGACTGCACCTCGCTCAGCCCCAGATGCTGGTGCTCCGACAGCGCCACCTGCCGCGCCTGCACCGCCTCCGACAGCTCCATCAGCCCTTGCTCCGGGACGAGTTGCACTCGTACCGGCAACGTGTTGATGCACAGGCCGACCAGGGACTCGACACCGGGCACCTCCGGTGGCCGCACCGCGGCCGTGGCCCCGAACACCACATCGTCGCGGCCGGTCAGCCGACCCAGCAGCAGCCCCCACGCCACCTGTACCAGTGTGTTCAGTGTCAGCCCCGAGGAGCGGGCGCGCCGGGTCAGCCGTGCCGTCAGCCCGGCGGGCACGTCCAGGTGGAACTCCCGGGGGACCACCGCCGTACGCCCGTACGCCTCCGGGGCCAGCAACGTCGGCTCCGCCACCCCGGCCAGCGCCTCGCGCCACGCCTCGCGGGCCGCGGTGGCGTCCTGCGCGGCGAGCCAGGCGAGGTAGTCGCGGTAGGCCGCCGGGCGGGGCAGCAGACCGTCGTCCCCGGCCTCCCCGTAGAGGAAGAACAGCTCCTGCACCAGGACAGGCGTCGACCAGCCGTCCAGCAGGATGTGGTGGTGGGTCATGACCAGACGGCTGCGCCCACCGCCGAGGTGGAACAGGGTGAACCGCATCAATGGCGGCCGGGTGAAGTCGAACCGGGTGGCACGGTCCTCCGCCAGCCAGCGTTCGTACTCCCCGTCCTGCTCGGCGGGGGAGAAGCAGCTGAGGTCGATCTCCTGCCACGGCGTCGGCGCATGGCGGGGCACGACCTGAACCGGCCTGGACAGCCCGTGGTGGAGGAACCCGGCCCGCAGATGGGGATGGCGGAGCAGCAGAGTGTCCACCGCCCGCCGGAAGCGGACGCCGTCGACGTCACCCTCGAGATCGAAGGCGAACTGCACCATATAGACGTCCGGCGCCGCCTCGTCGTACACGGCGTGGAAGAGCAGTCCCTCCTGCAACGCGGTCAGTGGCAACGTGTCGACGGCACCGGGAAACGTCTGCTCCACCGCGGCCACGTCCTCGGTGGTGAGGGAGGGCAGCGGGGGCGTGGCGGAGGCGGCCGGGGCGTCCGTCGGGGCCGGGGCGCCGGACGGCGGGGCGAGGCGCGCCAGGGCGGCGGGCGACTGGTGCTGGAAGACCTGGCGTGGGGTGAGCACCAGCCCCTCGCGGCGGGCGCGGCTCACCAGCTGCATGGACAGGATGCTGTCCCCGCCCAGTGCGAAGAACCCCTCCTCCACGCTCGGCTCCGGCACCCCGAGCACCTCGGCGAACAGACGGCAGAGAATTTCTTCATTCGGTGTCGATGGCGGGCGCCCACCGGCTCCTTGGCCGCTCGGGGCGGGCGCGGGCAGCGCCGCGCGGTCGAGCTTGCCACTCGGGGTGAGGGGCAGCGCGTCGAGGATGACGACCGAGGAGGGCACCATATGGGCCGGTAGTCGCTCCGCCAGATACGACCGCAGCTCCTCCGGGGACGTATCGCGATGATCCGGGCTGGTGGTGGTGTAGGCGATGAGGTGTTTGTTGTTGTGTTGGTCGTGGTGGAGGGTGGTGGTGGCGTGGGTGATGTGGGGGTGGGTGGTGAGGGTGTTGTCGATTTCGGCGGGTTCGATGCGGTAGCCGTGGAGTTGGATTTGGTTGTCGGTGCGGTGGTGGTAGTGGAGTTGGTGGGTGGTGGGGTGTTGGGTGGTGAGGTCGCCGGTGCGGTAGAGGCGGGTGCCGGGTGGTCCGTAGGGGTTGGCGATGAAGTGGGTGGCGGTGTGGGTGGGGTTGTTGTGGTAGCCGCGGGCGAGGGTGGGGCCGGTGATGTAGAGCTCGGCGGGGGTGCCGGGTGGGGTGGGTTGGAGGTTGGTGTCGAGGTGGTGGGTGGTGAGGTGGGGGAGGGGGTGTCCGATGGGGCTGGGGGTGTTGGGGGTGTGGTGGGTGTTGGGGTTGAGGTGGTGGTGGGTGGCGTGGATGGTGGTTTCGGTGATGCCGTACATGTTGATGATGTCGGTGTGGGGGTGTTGTTGGTGGAAGGTGGTGAGGCGGGTGGGGTCGAGTGTTTCGCCGCCGAGGATGATGCGGTGGAGGGGGAGGGGTTGGTGGTGGTGTTGTTGGTGGGTGTTGATGAGGTGGTAGAGGGCGGTGGGTGTTTGGCAGAGGGTGGTGATGTGTTCTTGGTGGATGAGGGTGATGAGGTCGTGGGGGGAGCGGGTGGTGTGGTGGTTGGGGATGATGAGGGTGTGGCCGTGGAGGAGGGGGGCGAAGATTTCCCAGACGGAGAAGTCGAAGGCGTAGGAGTGGAATTGGCACCAGGTTTGTGGGGTGTGGTCGGTGAGGTAGTGGTGGGTGGCGGTGAGGAGGTGGATGAGGTTGGTTTGGGGGATGGTGACGCCTTTGGGGGTGCCGGTGGAGCCGGAGGTGTAGATGAGGTAGGCGGGGTGGCGGGGGTCGGGTGGTGTGGGTTGTTCGGTGGGGGTGAGGTTGGTGGTGGGTTGTTGTTGGAGGTGGGTGGTGGTGTGGGGGTGGTCGAGTAGGAGGGAGGGTGTGGTGTGGGTGGGGAGGGTGGTGGTGATGTTGGTGGTGGTGATGAGGGTGGTGGGGTTGCTGTCGTGGAGGAGGTGGGTGAGGCGTTCTTGGGGGTAGTCGGGGTCCAGTGGTACGTAGGCGGCGCCGGTTTTGAGTACGGCGAGGATTGCGGTGATGGTGTGTGTGGAGCGGGGTAGGGCCAGGGCGATGCGGTGTTCGGGTCCGGCGCCGTTTTTCAGCAGGAGTCGGGCCAGTTGGTTGGCTCGTTCGTTGACCTGGCGGTATGTCCACCGGTGGTTTTCGCACACCACCGCGATCGTGTCCGGGGTCCGTTCCGCCCACTCCTCGAACAACCCCGACAACGACACCTTCGGGTCGGCCACCGCGACGCTCGCGTCCCGGCGCGGTACCAGTCGCTTCCGCTCGTCGTCCGAGAGCACATCGATCCGGTCGACGTTCTGACCCGGATCGTCGGCGATGGCCTCGAGCACGCGGACCAGCCGCTGCGCCACCGTCCGCATGGCCGGGGCCTCGAACACATCCGGCCGGTAGCCGAGGCGCAGCCGCATTCGTTCGCCCGGGACCACGACCACCGCCAGCGGGTAGTGGGTGGCGTCCTGACCGTCGGTGGCCGTCAGCCGCAGTCCGGCGCGGGCCGCCTGCGCATGGGCCCCGGCGCCCAAGGGGTAGTTCTCGAAGACCACCACCGTGTCGAAGAGCTGCCCCGTTCCGGTGGCGGGCCGCAGCTCCGACAGCCCCAGATGGTGGTGCGCGGAAAGGCCACCGTGCTGGCGTTGTACGGCCGTCAGCAGCTCCTCCACCGGTCGGCCCACCGGCATCCGGACACGTACCGGCACCGTGTTGATGCACAGCCCGACCAGTGACTCGATGCCCGCCACCTCCGCCGGGCGCACCGCCACCGTCGTACCGAACACCACGTCGTTCCGGCCGGTCAGCCGTCCCAGCAGGATGGCCCACGCGCTCTGCACCAGCGTGTTGAGGGTGAGACCCATCCGCCGGGCACGCTGGGCGAGTTGGGCGGTTCGCTCCGCCGACAGATCGACGGCCACCTCGTCGGGTGCCACGTTCGTACGGCCCGGATCGGCCGGTGCCAGCAGGGTGGGCTCCTCCACACCGGCCAGCGTCGTGCGCCAGGCGGCGCGGGCCGCGTCCTGGTCCTGCCGTCGCAGCCAGTCCAGGTACTCCCGGTAGGGCACGGCGGCGGGCAGGCCCGAGTCGTCCCCGTCCCGCTCGTACAGTGTGAACAGCTCCTGGACGACGAGCGGTACGGACCAGCCGTCCAGCAGGATGTGGTGGCTGGTCATCACCAACCGGTACTGATCCGCGCCCCAATGGACGAGGGCGAAGCGGATCAGTGGCGGCCGCGTGAGGTCGAACCGTGTGGCGCGGTCCTCGGCCAGCCACTGCTCGAACGCTGCGGGGCGCCGCTCCTCGGCAACGTCGCTGAGATCCAGCTCGTGCCAGACGGAGGGGACGGCGGGTGCCACCACCTGCACGGGCCGGGACAGTCCGTGGTGATGGAAGGACGCGGCCAGGTTCGGGTGGCGGCGCAGCAGGGCGTCCGCCGCCCGCCGGAAGCGTGGGCCGCTGACCTCCCCTTCGAGGTGGAAGGCGAACTGCACCAGATAGACATCCGGGGCCGCCTCGTCGTACACGGCGTGGAACAGCAGTCCGCTCTGGAGAGGTGTCAGCGGTAGCAACTCGGCGGTGTCGGCGGCGTGGGTGCCTTTGGCTGTCAGGCTGGGGCACTCCGCCGACAGGCTCGCGTATTCGGGCGGGGTGAGGGCCACCAGAGGCGTTGCGTCCCCAGCTGTGAGCTCCTGAGAGGGGACCGCCGTGCCGTCCCCGGAATGGGTGACGGAAGCGAGCCCCTCCGGCGTCCGGTGCTGGAAGACCTGCCCCGGTGTGAGGACGAGTCCCTCCGAGCGGGCACGGCTGACCAGCCGCATGGCGAGGACGCTGTCGCCACCCAGGTTGAAGAAGCTCGTGTCCGCGCCCACGTCGGGGATCCCGAGCACCTCACCGAAGAGCGCACACAGCCGTGCCTCCAGGGGCGTGGCCGCCGACCGCCCCGCAGCGAGCACCGAGAAGTCGGGCGCGGGGAGGGCCGCGCGGTCCAGCTTGCCGTTCGCCGTCAGTGGCATCCGGTCGAGCGCGATGACCGCCGAGGGCACCATGTGGGCGGGCAGCCGCTCGCTGAGATACGACCGGAACGAGGCGACCACCGCACCGTTCCCGTATGTGAGTCCGGGCTCGTTGGCGTAGGCGGAAGCGGGGCGGCGGGGTGTGGTGGAGGGCGGTGCGGCGATGCCGAGGGTGGGGAGGCCGGCGTTGAGATCGATGAACACACCGTCGAGACGCCCTTCATCGGCCGCCCAGCGCAGCGCCAGGTCGTAGCCGCGCGCCTCGGCGAGCCGGTGGAGTGCTTCCGGGTCCGGCTCGGTGTCGGGCTCCGTGTCGGGATCCGTGTCGGGCCCTGTGCGCGGCTCGGCGTCCGGCTCCGTCTCCGAACCCTCGTGCCCGGCCGTCGGGGCCGCTGGCGTGAGGTGGCGCCGGGCGTCGTCCGGGTCGGCACCGGTGTCGATCTGGTGCAGGGCCGTGAGCTCGCCGGTCAGCCGGGTGTTGGGGATGCCGGTCACCCGCAGCGCTCGTGGGCGGCGGCCTCCCGCCAGCGCGTCGCGCAGGTCGTCCACCGTACGGATGTCCTCACCCCACCGCAGGTGCGGCGCATGCTCGGTGGCGAGGGGCGTGACGGGGTCCTTGGTGAGGATGACGTCGTAGCGGTGCCGGGTGAGTTCATTGCGCGCCGTGCCGCGCTTTACGCGGACGTCGATGGCGCCGATGGCGGGCACGGCGGATGTGAGGGTGGTGAAGTACTCCGGGTCCACCAGGAGCTCCCGCTCCAGGCGGATGGCGTTGTCCACGGTGGCACGCAGACTCTCCGGCGTGGTCCCCGCGGGCGACTGGGTGAGGGCGACCGCGGTGGCGAAGCAGCGGAGCAGACGGAAGTTGCGTACGTCCCCGATGAACAGCTTCCCGCCGGGCTTGAGGGCCGCCATGGCCTGGGTGATGACATCGGTCAGGTAGTCGATGTTCGGGAAGTACTGGACGACGGAGTTGATGACGACGGTGTCGAAGTGCCCCTCGGGCAGCGAGCTGAAGTCATGCGCCGGCCGGCACTCGAGCGTCACCCGGTCGTCGCCTTCGCCCAGCGTGGGGTCCTGCGCCACACGCTGCTCCAGAGCGGCGATGGCGGAGGCCGAGACGTCGGTGCCCCAGTAGCTCGCACAGTCCGGAGCCAGACGTGACAGAAGCAGTCCGGTGCCGACCCCGATCTCCAGGACATCGCGCGGGTCGAGCGCGCTGATGCGGTCCACGGTCGTGGCCAGCCATTCCCGCATCTCCGGCAGGGGGATGGGCCGCTGGTCGTAGCTGCTGTCCCAGCCGACGAAGTCCTCGCTCAGCGAGGTGGCGGCCCGGTCCCCGTAGAGGGAGTCGTAGACCGCGCGCCACTCCTCCACTTGCCGCTCCACCACGTCCGCCGCCCGATAGAGGCTCCGGTTGGTGGTGGTGTAGGCGATGAGGTGTTTGTTGTTGTGTTGGTCGTGGTGGAGGGTGGTGGTGGCGTGGGTGATGTGGGGGTGGGTGGTGAGGGTGTTGTCGATTTCGGCGGGTTCAATGCGGTAGCCGTGGAGTTGGATTTGGTTGTCGGTGCGGTGGTGGTAGTGGAGTTGGTGGGTGGTGGGGTGTTGGGTGGTGAGGTCGCCGGTGCGGTAGAGGCGGGTGCCGGGTGGTCCGTAGGGGTTGGCGATGAAGTGGGTGGCGGTGTGGGTGGGGTTGTTGTGGTAGCCGCGGGCGAGGGTGGGGCCGGTGATGTAGAGCTCGGCGGGGGTGCCGGGTGGGGTGGGTTGGAGGTTGGTGTCGAGGTGGTGGGTGGTGAGGTGGGGGAGGGGGTGTCCGATGGGGCTGGGGGTGTTGGGGGTGTGGTGGGTGTTGGGGTTGAGGTGGTGGTGGGTGGCGTGGATGGTGGTTTCGGTGATGCCGTACATGTTGATGATGTCGGTGTGGGGGTGTTGTTGGTGGAAGGTGGTGAGGCGGGTGGGGTCGAGTGTTTCGCCGCCGAGGATGATGCGGTGGAGGGGGAGGGGTTGGTGGTGGTGTTGTTGGTGGGTGTTGATGAGGTGGTAGAGGGCGGTGGGTGTTTGGCAGAGGGTGGTGATGTGTTCTTGGTGGATGAGGGTGATGAGGTCGTGGGGGGAGCGGGTGGTGTGGTGGTTGGGGATGATGAGGGTGTGGCCGTGGAGGAGGGGGGCGAAGATTTCCCAGACGGAGAAGTCGAAGGCGTAGGAGTGGAATTGGCACCAGGTTTGTGGGGTGTGGTCGGTGAGGTAGTGGTGGGTGGCGGTGAGGAGGTGGATGAGGTTGGTTTGGGGGATGGTGACGCCTTTGGGGGTGCCGGTGGAGCCGGAGGTGTAGATGAGGTAGGCGGGGTGGCGGGGGTCGGGTGGTGTGGGTTGTTCGGTGGGGGTGAGGTTGGTGGTGGGTTGTTGTTGGAGGTGGGTGGTGGTGTGGGGGTGGTCGAGTAGGAGGGAGGGTGTGGTGTGGGTGGGGAGGGTGGTGGTGATGTTGGTGGTGGTGATGAGGGTGGTGGGGTTGCTGTCGTGGAGGAGGTGGGTGAGGCGTTCTTGGGGGTAGTCGGGGTCCAGTGGTACGTAGGCGGCGCCGGTTTTGAGTACGGCGAGGATTGCGGTGATGGTGTGTGTGGAGCGGGGTAGGGCCAGGGCGATGCGGTGTTCGGGTCCGGCGCCGTTTTTCAGCAGGAGTCGGGCCAGTTGGTTGGCTCGTTCGTTGACCTGGCGGTATGTCCACCGGTGGTTTTCGCACACCACCGCGATCGTGTCCGGGGTCCGTTCCGCCCACTCCTCGAACAACCCCGACAACGACACCCTGTCCGGATCAGTGCATGCGGCAAGCGCTGTGTTCTCCACCATTCCACCCAGCCAATTCATCGGGGAGTCGCATCACTTAGAGGGACGCGTGAGGGTAGTTAACCGAATCCAGTGGTTATCTGAATCAGTGGTTATTTGAGTCCAGCCCGGTTTTGAGTGTCCTTGCCCGCTTGTACCAGCGTCGCCGGACGACATCTCATGGGCAAGTGAATGGCAGCTTGGTGCAGTGGCGACCCCGCCGTCTTCGCCAGTCCACCCTGGTGTGTCTCGCTGATATCAACAGAGAGAAAGACCAGGTCAGGAGTGCTGTATCGATGCATTCTGAGAACCAGTGAAGGCACCTAGGTGCCACCTGTCCACATTGCCGGTAATCGCCGAGAAGAATGCCCATTGGAATGTTCTGACGTCTATTCAAGATCGTTGACGGGCTCGCCCGGCTCGGTTACGTTGAATTATTCGGACAGAGTGAATGCCCGCGTGTCCTCCGCACTCCTCGTTGCTCCTTCTTCTCCTTATCCATCTCCGTGCGATCTGCGAAGTGCATCAGTGCGAGCGGTCCGAACAGGGGGATTCCCATGGTCCGATCCCGGATCGAAGAGCTTCTGCCGCTGACCCCGTTGCAGGAGGGGTTGCTGTTCCACGCGGTCTATGACGATGGCGCACCGGATGTGTACATGGTGCAGCTGATCTTCGATCTCGACGGTCCGGTGGACGCTCAGCGTCTTCGGTCGGCGGCGCAGGCGATCGTGGATCGCCATATGAGTCTGCGTGCGGGATTCATGACGCGCGGAGTGCCTCGGCCGGTACAGGCCATCGCGCGGCGTGTGCGGGTGCCGTGGCGGGAGGAGGATCTGCGGGGCCTGGCGGAGGACGAGGCGCGGGATGTCTTCGAGCGGTGGCTGACGGAGGACCGGGTCGACCGTTTCGACCTGGCGCGGCCGCCGTTGCTGCGGTTCGCGTTGTTCCGCTTCGGCGAGGACCGTTTCCGGTTGGTGATGACGAATCACCACATC
>NZ_BAAAIF010000136.1:0-12029 GCF_039525925.1 Streptomyces javensis
CCGCATCGACGTCGGACGGCGACAGCCCGGCGCTCGCCAGGGCCTGCCGGATCACCCGCTCCTGCGACGGCCCGTTCGGCGCCGTCAACCCATTGGATGCGCCGTCCTGGTTGACCGCCGAGCCACGGATCACGGCCAGGACGTCGTGGCCGTTACGGCGGGCGTCCGACAGCCGTTCCAGCAGCAGAACCCCCACACCCTCGCCCCAGCCCGTCCCGTCAGCGGCCGCCGCGAAGGGCTTGCAGCGGCCATCGGGTGCCAGACCGCGCTGACGGGAGAAACCGGTGAACACATCCGGCGTCGCCATCACCGTCACCCCACCGGCCAACGCCAGGGTGCACTCCCCCTGCCGCAGGGCCTGTGCCGCCAGATGCATCGCCACCAGCGACGACGAACACGCCGTGTCCACCGTCACCGCCGGACCCTCGAAGCCCAGCGTGTACGCCACCCGGCCCGAGACCACACTGCCCGAACCCGCGAGCATCGCGTAGCCCTCGAGCTTCACATCCGCGCCGCCGCCGCTCAGCCCGGCGGCGTAGTCGTGGTACATCACGCCCGCGTAGACCCCGGTCGGGCTGCCCTTCAACGACACCGGATCGATCCCAGCCCGCTCCAGCACCTCCCACGACGCCTCCAACAGCAACCGCTGCTGCGGATCCGTCGCCAGCGCCTCCCTCGGATTGATCCCGAAGAACGCCGCGTCGAAGGCGTCGGCGTCATGCAAGAAGGCACCCTCGTCGGCATAGCTGGTACCCGGGTGATCGGGGTCCGGATGGAACAGTCCGTCCAGGTCCCAGCCCCGGCCGGTGGGAAACTCCCCGATCACGTCCTTCCCCGAGGCGACCAGGTCCCACAGCGTTTCGGGCGAGTTCGCACCGCCCGGGAAACGGCAGGTCATGCCGATGATCGCGATCGGATCGTCCGCATCGGCCCGTACCGTGAGGGGAGCACGGGAGCCCGTGGTCTCACCGGTGAGCCGGGTGCACAGATACTCCGCCAGCACCCGAGGCGTCGGATAGTCGAACACCAACGTCGCCGGCAACCGCAACCCCGTCACCACCGACAACCGATTACGCAACTCCACCGCCGTCAACGAATCAAAACCCAACTCCTTGAACGCCGCATCCACCCGCACCTCACCCAACGAACCAAACCCCAACACCACCGCCACACCACCCCGCACCACATCCACCACCACACCCAACCGACCCGCCGCATCCAACCCCACCAACTCAGCCGCCAACCCCGAGGCCGACGGACCACCCTCGGCGGCCCGCCGCCGGATCCGGCCGGACACCAACCCCCGCAGCACCGCCGGAAGATCCTCACCCGCCACCCCGGCCGGGTCGAAGTCCACGGCCACCATCAGCGGGTTCGCGCACCGGCATGCGGCGTCCAGCAGGGCCAGCCCGCGCTCGGACGCCAACGGCCGCATTCCGCGCAGCCGCGTCAGATCCGCCCGACCCATATGCCCGGTCATCTCGCTGGCCCGCTCCCACAGCCCCCATGCGAGGGAAAGCCCGGGCAGCCCCGACGCCCGTCGATGGGCAGCCAGTGCGTCGACAAAGGCGTTGGCCGCCGCGTATCCGGCCTGACCCGCGTTGCCCACGACTCCGGCGGCCGAGGAGAACATCACAAACATGCGGAGCGGAAGTCCCGCCGTGGCGGTGTGCAGATGGGCGGCCGCCGTGGCCTTCGCCGCCCACACCCGCGCCACCTGCTCCCGCGTCTGCGAGGTGACCACCGCGTCATCCAGCAGCCCCGCCGCATGAATGACACCGGTCAGCGGATGCACCGGGTCGATACCGGCCACCACGTCCACCACCGCGTCGGCGTCCGTGACATCCACTGCCGCGATCCGCACCCGTGCACCCAGGTCGCTCAGCCGCTCGGCCAGCTCCGGTGCGCCGGGCGCGTCCGAGCCACGTCGGCTGACCAGGACCAGATGCTTGACCTGCCACGTACGTACGAGATGCGCGGCCACCAGACCGCCCAGCAGACCCGTACCACCGGTGATCAGTACGGTGCCGTCCGGGTCGAGCCCGGCAGGGGTCAGCCCGCCGGATTCCGTCTCGTCGGCACCGCCGGTGGCACGTGCGCGCGTCAGCCGGGGCACCAGCGGCCGTCCGGTGCGCAGCGCCACCTGTGGCTCATCCGCCCGTACGGCACGGACCACGGCATCCGCCACCTCGCCCGCGGTCGGATCGGTGGCCTGGTGGAGGTCGAGGAGGACGAACCGGTCCGGGTGCTCCGCCTGCGCACTCCGCAGCAGGCCCCACAGCCCCGCGGCGGCTGCGTTCAGCTCTCCTTCGCCGGAATCCCCGTCTTCATCAGGGTCGCCGGTCGACACCGCGCCACGTGTCACCACCACCAACCGGGCATCGGCCAGCCGTGGTTCGGCCAGCCACCCCTGCACCAGCTCCAGCGCGTCTCCGACGGCGGCCAAGCCATCAGCCGCCCTCACCGCGGCCCCGGCCTCCGCCGGACCACCGTCGGCGGGCAGACACGTCACGGCGAACGCGGGAGGTGGCGTACCGTCGTCGAGCGCGGCGACCAGCGCTTCAAGACCCGGGTGGCATACCACTCCCCCGCCGCCGAGTCCGGGCTCCTCGGCCAGGTGCAGCGCGTCCTCGCCCAGTACGGCCCAGCCCATGGTGTCGGAGGCATCCGCGTCCGACACCAAGGGCATCGGGATCCAGTCCAGCCTGAACAGCCCTTCGACGCCATGTCCGACCGCGGATCGCAGCCGGCGGGGGTCGGCGGGGCGCATCGTCAGGGAGTCGACCGTGAGCACCGGGGCGCCCATGCCATCGGCCACGACCACCCTCAACCCGCCCTCACCCGCCGTGCCGTCCTGACGGGGCGAGAGCCGGACCCGGACGGTGGTCGCCTCCGTGGCCCACAACGACACGCCGTTCCAGGCGAACGGCAGCCGCATCCCCCCATCGTCGGCCGACTCGATGTCGGCGGCGAGCAGCATGGGATGCAGGGCGGCGTCGAGCAGTGCCGGATGGACGCCGAACCCCTCCGCGTCCCCGGCCGCCTCGGGCAGCGCCACCTCGGCCAGCAGGTCCGCACCGTCCCGCCACACCGCGCGCACCGCTTGGAACGACGGCCCGTACGCATAGCCCGCCGCCGCGGCATGCTCGTAGAAGTCCTCGACGTCCATGGGCTTCGCGCCCTCGGGAGGCCAGGCTCCCCCCAACTCGTCGGCCGCGGTCGGCGTGGTCGGCGTGGTCGGCGGGCTCAGGACGCCCTCCGCGTGGGTCACCCAGTCCGGATCGGCGCCGGGCTCGGCATCGCGGTCGGGCCGGGAGTACACCCGCACCTCGCGCCGCCCGTCCTCGGCGACCCCGCCCACCACGATCTGCACCCGCAGCCCGCCCGACTCCGGCAGCGCCAACGGCATGTGCAGCGCCAGTTCCTCGATGCCGCCGCAGCCCGCCTCATCGGCCGCCCGCAACGCCCACTCCACCAGCGCCGCACCCGGCATCAGCGCCGCTCCGGCGACCACGTGGTCACCGAGCCAGCCGTCACCGCCGGTGGCCGACACCCGCCCGGTCAGCACCAGCCCGCCATCGGCAAGGCCCACCGCCGCCCGCAACAACGGATGCTCCACCCGCTGCAACCCCGCGGCACCCACATCACCGACCCCGCCGGTGGCAGTGGCCCAGTAGCGCTCACGCTGGAAGGCGTACGTGGGCAGATCGACCGTACGAGGGGTGGGCTCACCCGGGAACGCGGCCTTCCAGTCGACGTCGACCCCGGCGGTGAACGCCTGGGCGAGGGAGTGGAGGAGCTGGGCCCGGCCGCCGTGATCGCGGCGCAGGGTGGGCACGGTGACGGCCGGGATCTCGGCTTCCTCGAAGGTCTCTTGCAGACCGAGGGTGAGCACGGGGTGAGTGCTGGCCTCGATGAACACCCGGTGCCCGTCCGCCAGGAGCGCCTGGACGGCGTCGGTGAACCGGACCCGCTCACGGAGATTCCGCACCCAGTAGGCGGCGTCCAGGTCGGTGGTGACGGCACGGCCGCCCGTCACGGTCGAGTAGAACGCCGTGCCCGAACCGGACGTATCGAGCGGACGGACGCCCTCCAGCACCCGCGTCAACTCATCGCGGATCTCCTCCACCTGAGGGCCGTGCGAGGCATAGTCCACCTCGATCAGCCGCGCCCGCTCCCCCGCCTCCTGGCACGCGGCCACCACAGCGGCCACCCGCTCCGGCGGACCAGACACCACCGTGGAGGAGGGGCCATTGACGGCTGCCACGCCTACGCCCCCGGCCCGGTCCCCCAGGTCGGAAAGCAGTTCGCCCGCCCGCTCCTGGCCCACACCGAGGGAAGCCATCGCCCCACCCTCGGCCAACCGCCGCAACGCCTTGCTCCGCAAAGCCACGACCTTCGCACCGTCCTCCAGGGACAGCGCACCCGCGACAACAGCCGCCGCGATCTCGCCCTGGCTATGACCCACCACCGCCGCAGGACGCACCCCATACCCCGCCCACACCGCCGCCAACGACACCATCACCGCCCACAACACCGGCTGCACCACATCCACCCGCCCCAGATCCGCCGCACCCTCCGCACCACGCAACACATCCGAAAGCGACCAGTCCACAAACGGCCCCAGCGCCCGCTCGCACTCCGCCACCCGCGCCGCGAACACCGGCGAGGCTTCCAGCAGCTCGGCGCCCATACCGGCCCACTGCGAACCCTGACCAGGGAAGACCAGCACCGGCCCTACGTCCCCCGTCAACGCCGCCGCACCCGACCGCACCACACCCGGATGCGCCACACCCCCCGCCAACGCCTCCACACCCGCCACCAACTCCGCGCGGTCGTCGCCCACCACCACCGCCCGATGCTCGAACACCGACCGCGCAGTGACCAACGACCACCCCACATCAACGGGCGACAACTCGGACGCATCACCCACCCGCTCAGCCAACGCCCCAGCCTGCCCCCGCAACGCCTCCACACTCCGCCCCGACACCACCCACGGCACCGTGCCCATGTCCGAGGACACCCGCTCGGTCGGCACACCCTCCTCAGGAGCCTGCTCCACGATCACATGCGCATTGGTGCCACTGATCCCGAAGGACGACACACCGGCCCGGCGCGGGCGCTCACCGTCCGGCCACTCCACCGCCTCGGTCAGCGGCCGTACACCGCCGCCGTCCCACTCCACATGGGGCGTCAGCTCCTCGGCATGGAGGGTGGCCGGGAGCACGCCGTGCCGCAGGGCCATCACCATCTTGATGACACCGGCCACACCCGCCGCGCCCTGCGTGTGGCCGATGTTTGACTTCAGCGAGCCGAGCCACAGCGGCCGGTCCTCCGGCCGGTCCCGGCCGTACGTGGCGATCAGCGCGTCGGCTTCGATCGGGTCGCCCAGCTTGGTGCCCGTGCCATGGGCCTCCACCGCGTCCACCTCGGACGGGGCGAGCCGGGCGCTGGCGAGGGCCTGGCGGATGACCCGCTGCTGGGAGGGGCCGTTCGGCGCGGTGAAGCCGTTGCTGGCGCCGTCCTGATTGATCGCCGAGCCCCGGACGACCGCCAGTACCCGATGGCCGTTGCGCCGGGCGTCGGACAGCCGCTCCAGCAGCACCAGGCCGACGCCTTCGCCCCATCCCGTTCCGTCGGCGTTCACCGAGAACGCCTTGCACCGCCCGTCCGGGGACAGCCCGCGCTGCCGGGAGAAGCCGGTGAACACCTCGGGGGTGGTCATCACCGTCACCCCGCCGGCCAACGCCAGGGCGCACTCCTCCTGTCGCAGCGCCTGGCAGGCCAGGTGGATCGCGACCAGGGAGGACGAGCACGCCGTCTCCACCGTGACGGCCGGTCCCTCCAGGCCGAGGGTGTAGGACACCCGGCCCGAGAGCAGGCTCGGTGCGTTGCCCGCGTATCCCTCGGATCCCTTCTGCGGAAGGTCACCCGATGTGGTGCCACCGGTGGTGGCCGTCCCGGCGTAGACACCCGTACGGGAGCCCTTGAGGGACAGCGGGTCGATCCCCGCCCGCTCGCATGCCTCCCAGGCGGTTTCCAGCAACAGTCGCTGCTGGGGGCTGGTGGCGAGCGCCTCGCGCGGGCTGATGCCGAAGAACCGCGGGTCGAATCGGTCTGCGTCGTAGAGGAAGCCGCCCCGGCGGACATAGGTGGTGCCGGGGTGGTCCGGGTCCGGGTGATAGAGGTTGTCGAGGTCCCAGCCGCGGTCGGTGGGGAAGTCCCCGATGGCGTCGACACCGCCCGCGACCAGCCGCCACAGGTCCTCGGGCGTGTTCACCCCGCCCGGGAACCGGCAGGCGATGCTCACGACCGCGATCGGCTCCTGGTATCGCTCCTCCACCTCGCGCAAACGCAGGCGCGTATCGTGCAGATCCGCGGAAACGCGCTTGAGATACTCGACCAGCTTCTCTTCATTCACGTTCACCATGAGGTTTCACCCGGCCCTCAGCGGTCGTCGCGCGCGGCACATTCAGGACACGCCCAGTTCGTTGTCGATGAAGTCGAGAACCTGGGCCGCGGACGCGGACTCCAGCCTCTCCGCGGCGGTCATCTCTTCCTCCGCCGGCTTTCGTGTCGCCTTCCACTTCGTCAGCAGGCTTTCGAGCCGTGCCGTGACCGCCCCCGAGTCGTCGTCCGCCATCTCGAGGCCGATCAGAGTGGCTTCGAGCCTGGCCAGTTCGTTGAGGACCGGATCGGCGCCTCCCGGGCCCGGTGTGGCGCCGACGGCCGGGGCGATGCGCTCCAGCAGGTAGTCGGCGAGCACGGCCGCGTCCGGATAGTCGAAGACGAGGGCGGCGGGCAGACGCTGACCGGTGGCGGCGGCGAGTCGGTTGCGCAGTTCGACGGCGGTCAGGGAGTCGAAGCCCAGCTCCTTGAAGTTGGTGTCCGCCTGCACCGCCTCGGCGTCGGCGTGTCCGAGCACGGTGGCCACATGGCCACGGACCAGCTGGAGGACGGCGCGCCGCTGTTCCGCGGCGGACAGGCCGGCCAGCCGGTCGGCCCAGTCGTCCGGCCGTGCGCCGGCTACCGCCGCCGTACGCCGCGCCACCGCGCCACCGGCACCGGCGCCGGAGGCGGCGAGGGCGCGGAGCGTGGCGGGGAGGCTGTCGGCGGGCTGGGCGGCGAGGACACGGGGGTTCATATCCGCCGCGATCAGTTGGTGGCCGCCGTGCTCGGACGCCGCGTCGAGCAGCCGGAGGGCGTGGTCCGCGGCCATCGCGGTGACGCCCGAACGGGACATCCGGGCCAGGTCGGCGTCGGCGAGGCCGCCGGTCATCTCGCTCGCCTCGGCCCACAGGCCCCACGCCACCGAGACCGTCGGCAGGCCCAGCGCCTGGCGGTGGACGGACAGGGCGTCACAGAAGGCGTTGGCCGCCGCGTAGTTGGCCTGTCCCGGGCTGCCCATGACCCCGGCGGCCGACGAGAACAACACGAACGCGCCCAGGCGAAGATGTGCCGTCGCGGTGTGCAGATGCGCCGCGGCGGTGGCCTTCGCCGCCCAGACCCGTGCCAGCCGCTCGGGAGTCTGCGCGGTGACGACCGCGTCGTCCAGCACACCCGCGGCATGGATGACCGCGGTCAGCGGATGCTCGGGATCGACCCCCGCCACCAGCTCGGCCACGGCTGCCGCGTCGGTGACATCGGCCGCGACGGTGCGTACCCGCGCGCCCAGGGCGGTCAGCCGGGCGGCGAGGTCCTGTGCCCCCGGCGCGTCCGGGCCCCGGCGGCTCACCAGCAGCAGATGCCCGATCCGCCAGACCCGTACGAGGTGTTCGGCGACCAGCGCGCCCAGGGTGCCGGTGCCACCGGTGATGAGGGCCGTGCCGTCCGGGTCCACCGGCGCGGGGACGTCGAGGACCAGCTTGCCGGTGTGCTTGGCCTGGCTGAGATGGCGCAGCGCCTCACGTGTCCGGCTCAGCGGCCAGGTCCGCACCGGCAGTGGCGGCAGGGCTGTGGCGGCCGCGGTCGCTCCGGTGGCCTCGGCGGCTCCGGTGGTGAACAGGTCGCCCAGTTCGTGCAGCATCCGGCCGATGCGTGCGGGCCCGGCGTCGGTGATCAGGTCGTAGACCTGGTACGTCACTCCGGGATGCTCCTCCGCGACGCGCTCGGGGTCACGGAGGTCCGTCTTGCCCATCTCCATCAACCGGCCGCCCTCGCCCAACAGCCGCAAGGAGGCGTCGACGAACGGCCCGGCGAGGCTGTTGAGCACCACATCGACACCACGTCCGCCGGTGGCCTCGCGGAACACCTCCTCGAAGTCCAGATCGCGCGACGAGGCCCGATGCGCCGCATCGATGCCCATCTCCTCCAGCACCCCGTGCTTCCCGGGGTTCGCCGTCGCGTAGACCTCCGCCCCCAGGTGGCGGGCGATTCGCACGGCCGCCATGCCCACACCGCCGGTCGCGGCATGGATCAGGACCGACTCCCCGGCCCGGAGCCCGGCCAGCTCCACGAGCCCGTACCAGGCGGTCAGGTACGCCACCGGCACCGAGGCCGCCTGCGGATAGGTCCACCCGGCGGGAATGGGCGCCACCATGCGGGCATCGGCCACCGCCGTCGGGCCGAACGCACGGTCGAAGACCCCCATGACCCGGTCACCCACCGCGAGCCCGGTCACCTCGGGGCCGATGTCCAGCACCACGCCGGCACCCTCGCCACCGAGCCCGGTCTGGCCAGGAACCATGCCCAAACTGATCAGCGCATCGCGGAAATTGATACCGGCCGCGTGCACCGCCACCCGCACCCGCTGCGGTCCGAGGGGCTCGAGCACCTCCGGGCACGGCACCGGCTTCACGTTCTCCACCGTGGCCGCGCCGGTCAGCTCCAGCCGCCATGCGGGCCGGCCCACCAGCGCGGCCACACCCCCGCCGCTCACGCCACCGGCGCGCATCAGCCGTGGCACCCGAAGCCGCCCCGCCCGCAGTGCGACCTGCGGCTCGTCCAGACGCACCGCATACGTCACCGCGCTGCGCACGTCCTCCGCGAACGGCTCGGCGTCCGGGTCGAGATCGACCAGGAGGAACCGTCCCGGGTTCTCCGCCTGCGCACTGCGCACCAGCCCGCACACGGCGGCCCCGGCCATGTCCACACCGCCGTCTCCGGCGCCTTCCGCCTCGGGGGCGTCGATCGCCACCGCTCCCCGTGTGACCAGCACCAGCCGGGCGTCTGCCAGCCGTGGTTCGGCCAGCCAGCCCCGCACCAGCTCCAGCACCCGCTCCGAGGCCGCCAGACCGGCGGCCGCCAGGTCCGTATCCGCGTACCTCCCGGAGGGCTCGCCGAGGGCGGGCGGATACACGATGGCCACCGAGGGGGCGGGGCCGCCACCGTCGAGGGCGGACACCAACGCCTCCAGATGCGAATGGTGTACCGCCTCCGGCACGAGTGGCCCGCAGTCGTCCGGCCCCAGAACCACCCAACCGCCGCCGTCCGCCGGATCCGGCTCCTGGCTTTCCGTATCGGCGTCCCGCGCGGGGACGGGCAGGGGCGTCCACTCCAGGGTGAACAGCCCGTCCACCTGCGGCCCACCCGACGTCTGGAGCTGGTCGACGGCGGCCGGTCGCATCACCAGAGAGTCGACGGTCAGCACCGGACCGCCCACGGCGTCGGCCGCCTCGACCCGCAGCCCGCGCTCGCCCTCGGCGCCACCCGCCTCCTGCCGCTGGGGCGAGAGCCGCACCCGTACGGTCGTGGCGCCGCCCGCCCACAGCGATACGCCGTTCCAGGCGAACGGCAGCCACACCCGGCCGTGGTCGTGGTCCTCCGCTGGCCGGTCCAGGAGGAACGCCGGATGCAGCGCGGCATCCAGCAGCGCCGGGTGGATCCCGAACCCCTGCGGCTCTCCGGCGGCGTCGGGCAGTGCCACTTCGGCGAGCACGTCGTCGCCGTCCCGCCACACCGCCCGCAGTCCACGGAACGACGGCCCGTACGCGTATCCGGACGCCTCGGCGCGCTCGTAGAACCCGTCCAGCCGTACGGGCTCCGCGCCCGCCGGAGGCCACGCCCGGCCCACCTCGTCCACCGGGCCCCGCTCGGCGCCCTGCGGGGACGGCGGACCCAGGATGCCCTCGGCATGGCACACCCAGCCCGGGTCGGCACCGGGCTCGACATCGCGGTCGGGCCGGGAGTACACCCGCACATCGCGCCGCCCGTCCTCGGTGGCCACGCCGACCACCACCTGAATGCGCAGCCCACCGGACGCGGGGAGGACGAGCGGGACCTGGAGCGCCAGCTCCTCCACCCCGCCGCAGCCCGCCTCGTCGGCGGCCCGCAGTACCCACTCCACCAGCGCCGCGCCCGGCGCCAGCACGGCGCCCGCCATCACATGCTCGACCAGCCAGCCACCGGCGCCCCCGGACGAGATCCGGCCGGTCAGCACCAGCCCGCCATCGGCGAGCCCGACGGCCGCCGGAAGATGTGCGTGCTCGACGCGCTGTAGCCCGGCGGCCCCCACGTCCCCGACGCCACCGCCCGCCGCCAGCCAGTAGCGCTCGCGCTGGAAGGCGTACGTCGGCAGATCCACCGTCCGGGGCACCGGATCGGCCGGGAACCAGCGGGCCCAGTCGACGTCCGTGCCGTGGGTGTGCAGTTGGGCGAGGGCGTGGCCGAGCGCGTGGGCATCGGGCCGTTTACGGCTCAGGGTGGCCGCCACCAGCGGGCTCGGCCGCCCGGCCCCGCTCTCGCGCTCGCGCACGTTCTCGTCGGTGTCGGCCGTCGTCTCGTCGGCGGCGAGGTGCTGAAGGGTGTGCTGGGTCGCGGTGGCCAGGACGGGGTCGGGGCCGAGCTCGAGGAAGGCGCCGGTTTCGGGCGCGATATGAGCGACGGCGGGATGGAATCGCACGGGTTGGCGGATGTGCCGAACCCAGTAGTCCGGCGTGGCCATCTCCTCGTTGGCCGGCTCACCGGTGAGGTTGCTGAGTACCGGAAGGGTGGGCCGGTGGAAGGTCAGACCGTCGATGGCCTGCGCGAAGGGCTCCAGGATGGGGTCCATCAGCGGGGAGTGGAACGCGTGGCTGACCGTCAGCGACCTGGTCTTGCGGCCCTTCGCCGCCCAGGTGGCGCGGATGTCGGCGACCAGTTCGATCGGACCGGAGATCACGGTGTTGCCGGGGGTGTTCAGGGCGGCGATGCCCACCTGGCCGTCGTATGCCGCCAGATCCTCGGCCAGCTCCTCGGCGGTGGCGGCGATGGTGACCATGCCTCCACCGGTGGGGAGTTCGCCCATGAGCGTGGCGCGTGCGGCCACCAGCCGGCAGGCGTCGGGGAGGTCGAAGACCCCGGCGACATGGGCGGCCGCGACCTCTCCGATGGAGTGGCCGATGACGGCGTCGGGGCGTACACCGAACGAGTCGAGCAGCCGCGCCAAGGCGATATGCAGTGCGAACAGCCCCGCTTGGGCGTAGGTGGTGTGGTCCAACAGCCCCGGCCGCTCGGCCACACCGTGGAGGACCACATCGCGGAGTGGATGTTCCAGATGGGGATCGAGCAATCCGCAGACCTCCTCGAACGCCGAGGCGAACACGGGGAATCGGTCGTACAGCCCGGCCCCCATCCCTTGCCGCTGGCTGCCCTGACCGCTGAAGAGCCACACGGTCCTGCCCGCCGCGCTTCCGCTGCCGGGGAGCACCACACCCGGATGTGGCTCGCCGGTGGCCAGCGCCTCCACGGCGGCCAGCAGCTCGGCTCGGTCGTCGCCCAACGCCACCGCCCGGTGCTCGAACAGCGACCGGGTGGAAGCGAGCGACCAGCCCACATCGGCCGCCGACATCTCCGAGTGCCCGGCGATCCGTTCGGCCAGCGCGGCGGCCTGGCCGCGCAGCGCCTCCGCGCTCCGCGCGGACAGCGACCATGGGACGGCCTGTAGGCGGTCGGGAGAGGCCACGGGCTCGGTCCTGACGGGCTCGACCGGCTCAGGGGCCTGCTCCAGGAGGAGATGGGCGTTGGTGCCGGAGGCGCCGAAGGAGGACACACCGGCCCGGCGCGGGCGCTCACCGTTCGGCCACTCCACCGCCTCGGTCAGCAGCCGCACC
>NZ_BAAAIF010000137.1:0-11937 GCF_039525925.1 Streptomyces javensis
CTACTCGACGCTCGAGGCGCGGGTGGTGGATACGGCTGAGTTGGATGGTGGGTACTGGTACCGGAATCTGCGGCAGACGGTGCGTTTCGGCGAGGTGGTCGCCGCGCTGGCGGCGGAGGGTCACCGGGTGTTCGTGGAGGTCAGTCCGCATCCGGTGCTGGGTCTGGCGATCGCGCAGGCTGGCGAGGACTTGGTTGCCGTGGGCAGCTTGCAGCGTGGCGATGGTGGTCGTGGTCGCTGGCTGACCGCGCTGGCCGGTGTTTACACCGCCGGTGTGGAGGTGGACTGGGCCGCGGCAACCGCCGACGAGAGCCGGGCGGTCAAGGTTGATCTGCCGACCTACCCGTTCCAGCGCCAGCACTACTGGCCCAAGCCCGTCACCGGGCGCGGCGACGCCTCGTCGATCGGCTTGCAGCGCGACGCGCACCCGTTGCTGGCGGCGGCGGTGTGGCTGGCCGAGGGTGATGGGCTGGTGCTGACCGGTCGCCTGTCGGTGTCGGCGATGCCGTGGCTGGCCGACCACGCCGTGCACGGCACGGTCCTGCTGCCCGGTACCGCTTTCGTGGACCTGGCGGTCCACGCAGGCGACCTGGCCGGCTGCGGTCTCCTGGAGGAGTTGACCTTGCAGGAGCCGCTGGTCCTGCCCAGTTCTGGTGGCGTGCAGTTGCAGGTCCAGGTGGGTGACAGTGACGGCGACAGTGGCCGGCGCACGGTGACGGTCTCTTCCCGTGAGGGGGAGGGCGAGTGGGTCCGGAATGCGGTGGGTGTGCTGGCTCCGGCCGGCAGTGAGCCCGTCCCGGCACCGCTGACCGTTTGGCCTCCGGCGGGTGCGGAATCGGTTCCGGTCGATGACGCCTACGAGACGTTCGCTCAGCGCGGTTACGGCTACGGGCCGGCGTTCCAGGGACTGCGTCAGGTCTGGCGCACCGGGGACACCGTCTTCGCCGAGGTTGAGCTGCCTGAGGCTGCGGAAGCGGATGCTGCCGGGTTCGGCTTGCATCCCGCTCTGCTCGATGCCGCTTTGCATGGTCTGTTGGCTGCTAGTGATGGCAGTGGCGGGACGGGTCTGCCGTTCGCGTGGTCGGGGGTTCGGCTGCTGGCCGGGGGTGCCCGCCAGCTGCGCGTGGTGCTGGCCCGTGAGTCGGGTGGCGTCTCGGTGACGGCGTTCGACGGCGTCGGCGAACCAGTGCTGCACGCGCGGTCGTTGGCGCTGCGTGAGGCTGCGGCGGGTCAGCTGAGCGGGTCTGATCGTCAGGTGCGGCAGTCGCTGTTCACGGTGGACTGGGTCCCGCTGACGGTGCAGGCTCCGGCCGACGCAGTGCAGTGGGCGCGGCACGGCTCCGGGATGGCCCCGGTGGTTGTTGCTGCGGTGCCTGCCGCTCCCGCCGGGAGTTCGGCGTCGCAGGCGGCACACCAGGCTGCCGCGACGGTGCTGGGTTGGGTGCAGCAGTGGCTGGCCGACCCCGCGACCGACGACGCACGCTTGGTGATCTGGACCCAGGGCGCAGCCGTCGGTGAGGACTTGGCTGGTGCGGCGGTGGCGGGTCTGGTGCGCTCGGCGCAGTCGGAGCACCCGGGTCGTCTGCTGCTGCTCGATGTCGACCCGGCGGCCGGCCTGGATCCGACGCGTGACGCCGACGTGGAGACCGTCCTGGCCACGGCGCTGGACGCTGGTGATCCTGAAATTCGCATCCGTCCCGCCGCTGACGGCGAGGGTGCGGTGGCGTTCGGTCGTCGGCTGGCCCGGGCCGGAACCTCCGGGGAGTTGGTGCTTCCCGGTGGTTCGGGCTGGCGGGTCGAGGTGACCCAGCCGGGTGACCTGGGCAGTGCCGCTGTCATCGACGCTCCCGAGGCGGGTGCCGAGTTGGCGGCGGGTCAGGTCCGGGTCGGTCTGCGTGCAGCGGGCGTGAACTTCCATGACGTGGTCGGCGGTCTGGGGATGGTCTCGGACGGCCGGGTCCTCGGCGCGGAAGGCTCCGGTGTTGTCCTGGAGACCGGCCCCGGAGTGACCAGCCTGACGGTCGGCCAGTCGGTGATGGGTCTGGTGTCGGGTTGGGGTCGGGTCGGGATCGTGGACAGTCGTCTGCTTGCCCCGGTTCCGCAGGGCTGGTCTTTCCAGCAGGCCGCGTCGGTGTCGGCAGGCTTCCTGACCGCGTTCTATGCGCTGTGGGATCTGGCCCGGGTCCGTCCCGGTCAGCGGGTGCTGATTCACGTCGGCACCGGTGGTGTGGGTACGGCTGCGGTGCAGTTGGCAAGGGCGTGGGGGCTGGAGGTCTTCGCGACCGCCAGTCCGGCCAAGCAGCATGCGCTGCGCGCGATGGGCGTTGAGGAAAGTCACATCGCCTCGACCCGTGATCTGGACTTCTGTGAGCGGTTCCTGGGCGTGACCGGTGGCGAGGGCATGGACGTGGTCCTGAACGCCCTGGCCGGGGAGTTCACGGACGCGTCGCTGCGGCTGCTGCCGCGCGGTGGCCGGTTCGTCGAGATGGGCAAGACCGACATCCGCGACGCCGCCGAGATCGCCGAGGCCTACCCCGGGGTGGTCTACCAGGCGTTCGACCTGATGGACGCCGGCGAGCCGCGGATCGCCGAGATGTTCGCCGAGCTGGGGCCGATGTTCGAGGCTGGGACGCTGGTTCCGCCGCCGGTGACGTGTTTCGAGCTGTCGCAGGCGGTGGCGGCGCTGCGGTACCTTCAGGCGGCTCGGCAGGTGGGCAAGGTGGTGCTGAACGTTCCCGTCGAGTGGGACAGTCAGGGCACGGTGCTGGTCACGGGTGGAACCGGCACGCTGGGTGGGGAGTTGGCCCGGCACCTGGTCAAGGTCCGTGGCATGCGGCACATGGTGCTGATGTCGCGTCGTGGCTCGGCCGCGCCGGGCGTGGCGCGCCTGGTCGCGGAGTTGGCGCAGTCGGGTGCGAGCGTGCGGGTGCAGGCCGGCGATGCCGCCGACCGCGACGGCCTCGCCTCGGTGCTGGCGCGGCTTACGGCCGAGCGGCCGCTGACCGCGGTCGTGCACGCCGCCGGTGTGATCGACGACGCCACGATCGAATCCCTGACGCCCGAGCGCATGGCGACCGTGTTTGCGGCCAAGGCCGATGCGGCCTGGAACCTGCACGAGCTGACCCAGGACGCGGGCCTGGCCGGCTTCGTGCTGTACTCCTCGGCGGCGGCTGTCATGGGCAGCCCGGGGCAGGGGAGTTACGCCGCCGCCAACGCGTTCCTGGACGCGTTGGCCGTCTACCGTCGCGGCCGACAGCTGGTCGGCCAGTCGCTGGCCTGGGGCCTGTGGGCCCAGGCGTCGGAGATGACGGGGCACCTGGAGGGCGCCGGCCTGACCCGTCTGCGCCGCGGCGGTGTTCAGCCGCTGACGACGGAGCAGGGTCTGGCGCTGTTCGACGCCGCCGCTGGATTGGGTGCGCCGTTGGCGGTTCCCGCCCGGCTCGACCTGAGCGGGCTGTCCCGGGCGGGTCGACCGGTGCCCCCGCTGCTGCGGGCTCTGGCCGTTGGCGCTCCTGCCCGCCGGACCGCGGCCGTTGCTGCGGCTGCGGACGCGGGTGGCCTGGCGGCCCAGTTGGCCGCACTCACTCCTGCCGAGCGCGAGCAGGAGGTTGTGCAGATCGTCCGGGCGGCTGCCGCCGTCGTTCTCGGCCACGAGCGTGCCGGGGACATCGATCCCCAGCGGGCTTTCCGGGACATGGGCATCGACTCCCTGACTGGCCTGGAGCTGCGCAACCGGCTCTCGGCCGAGACGGGCCTGAGCCTGCCCGCCACCCTGGTCTTCGACCAGCCGACACCGCTGGAGGTCGCCCGTTACCTCGTGGCAGAGGCATGCGGCACCACCGAGGTCGCCGGGACGGCGGTCGTGCCGGCGGTCCGTGTCGGCACCGACGAGCCGGTGGTCATCGTCGGTATGGGTTGCCGGTTCCCGGGCGGGGTCGAGGACCCGGAGGGCTTCTGGCAGCTGGTCGCCGGAGGGACCGACGCGATGACGGGCTTCCCGACGAACCGCGGCTGGGAGACGCCGAGCACGTCCGAGCTTGGTACGTCGGGCACGGCGTACGCCCCGGTGGGTGGCTTCCTGGCCGGCGCTGCCGACTTCGACGCGGAGTTCTTCGGGATCAGTCCGCGCGAGGCCCTGGGCATGGACCCCCAGCAGCGGCTGCTGCTGGAGACCTGCTGGGAGGCGCTGGAGGACGCCGGCATCGAGCCGGGAACGCTGAAGGGCAGCGACACCGGTGTCTACGCGGGCATCGTCGCGTCGGGATACCGGATCGGTGAGCAGGACGGTGCCGGCGGCTTCGGGATGACCGGGACCACGGCGAGCGTGGGGTCGGGTCGGGTGGCGTATTCGCTGGGCCTTCAGGGTCCTGCGGTTTCGGTGGACACGGCGTGCTCGTCTTCGCTGACGGCGATTCACCTGGCGGCGCAGGCGCTGCGGTCCGGCGAGTGCGGCATCGCGCTGGCCGGTGGCGTGACGGTGATGGCCACGCCGGGGACCTACACGGAGTTCGCACGGCAGCGCGGCCTTGCTGCTGACGGCCGGTGCAAGCCGTTCGCCGAGGCGGCTGACGGAACTGGCTGGGGCGAAGGCGTCGGGATGGTCGTTCTGGAGCGGCTGTCGGACGCCCGTGAGCGTGGGCACCGGGTGCTGGCGGTCGTGGCAGGCAGCGCGATCAACCAGGACGGTGCGAGCAATGGTCTGTCGGCGCCGAATGGTCCGTCGCAGCAGCGGGTGATCCGGGCTGCGCTGGCCAGCGCGAGGTTGCGGCCGGGTGATGTCGATGTGGTCGAGGCGCATGGCACGGGTACAGCGCTGGGTGACCCGATCGAGGCGCAGGCGTTGCTGGCGACTTATGGGCAGGACCGTCCCGAGGGCCGGCCGCTGCTGCTGGGTTCGGTGAAGTCGAACATCGGTCACACGCAGGCTGCGGCTGGTGTGGCTGGTGTGATCAAGATGGTGCAGGCGATGCGCCACGGCATGCTGCCGCAGACCCTGCACGTGGACGCCCCGTCCTCGCACGTGGACTGGTCGGCCGGCGCGGTGGAGTTGCTGACCGAGCCTCGCGAGTGGCCGGCCGGTTCGAGTCCACGTCGTGCGGGTGTGTCGGCGTTCGGGATCAGCGGCACCAACGTCCACCTCATCCTCGAAGAGCCCGCCGAGGAGGCCGAGGTCCTGGATGCTCATGATCAGGATGTTCCGGACCCGGTGGGTCCGGTGGCGTGGGTGTTGTCGGCGCGGTCCGGTGCGGCGTTGGCCGCGCAGGCGGGTCGGCTAGTGGAGTTCGTGAGGGCGCGTCCGGAGGTCGCGGCTAAGGATCTCGCGTTCTCGCTGGCCGTCACCAGGACCACTGCGTTCTCTCACCGGCTGGCTGTCGTTGGCGATGGTCGTGAGGAGTTGCTGGAGGGTTTGAGGGCTGCGGCTGTGGGCGGGGCTGTGGCTGGTGTGGTTTCCGGGACGGGTGGTGATGGTCGGGTTGGGGTGGTGTTTTCGGGTCAGGGTTCTCAGCGTGTGGGGATGGGTCTGGGTCTGTATGAGGTGTTCCCGGTGTTCGCGCGGGCGTTTGATGAGGTGTGTGCTGGGTTGGAGGGGTTGCTGCCGGGGTCGTTGCGTGAGGTGATCGCGGGGGGTGGTGTGGAGTTGGATCAGACGGTGTTCGCGCAGGCGGGGTTGTTTGCGGTGCAGGTGGCGTTGTTCCGTTTGTGGTCGTCGTGGGGTGTGGTTCCGCAGTGTGTGGCGGGGCATTCGATTGGTGAGGTTACGGCGGCGTATGTGGCCGGGGTGTGGGATCTGGCGGATGCGTGTGCGGTGGTGGCGGCGCGTGGCCGTCTGATGCAGGAGTTGCCGACCGGTGGGGCGATGGCGGCCCTGGAGGCGTCGGCGGAGCAGGTCGCCGAGCTGCTGGCCGGGCGTGAGGGGGTGGCGGTCGCCGCGGTCAACAGTGCCCGTCAGGTGGTGATTTCGGGTGTGGAGTGCGTGGTGGGGGAGGTGGTGGAGCTGTGGCGGGAGCGGGGTGGGCGGGTGCGCAGGTTGCGGGTCAGTCATGCGTTCCACTCGCCGTTGATGGATCCGATGCTGGAGGAGTTCGGCCGGGTCCTGGCGGGGGTGACCTTCCGCGAGCCGCGTATTCCGCTGGTGTCGGGTGCGCCGGGTGCGGATGTGACCGATCCCGCTTACTGGGTGGGGCATGTGCGGGAGACGGTGCGTTTCCACGACGTGGTGGAGGCGATGCGTGCCCAGGGCATGAGCGTCTTTGCCGAGTTGGGTCCGGATGGTGCGCTGTCGGCGATGGCCGAGACCGACACCTGGGTCCCGGCACTGCGCGCCGACCAGGACGAGGCGGAGACCGCCCTGCGCGCACTGGCCGGTCTGTACGCGGCCGGCGTCGAGGTCGACTGGGCAGCGGTCACCGCTGGCGGGGCGCAGAAGGTTGCCCTGCCGACGTACCCGTTCCAGCATCAGCACTACTGGCCGAAGGCAGTCGCCGGTCGTGGTGATGTTGCGTCGGCTGGTCAGCAGCGCGACGGTCACCCGTTGCTGGCGGCGGCGGTGTGGCTGGCCGAGGGCGATGGGTTGGTTCTGACGGGTCGTCTGTCGCTGTCCACGATGCCGTGGCTGGCCGATCATGCGGTGCACGGCACGGTTCTGCTGCCCGGCACGGCGTTCGTGGACCTGGCGGTGCACGCCGGTGACCTGGCCGGCTGCGGTGTCCTGGACGAACTGACGCTCCAGGAGCCGCTGGTCCTGCCCAGTTCTGGTGGCGTGCAGTTGCAGGTCCAGGTGGGTGACAGTGACGGCGACAGTGGCCGCCGCACGGTGACGGTCTCTTCCCGTGAGGGGGAGGGCGAGTGGGTCCGGAATGCGGTGGGTGTGCTGGCTCCGGCCGATGGTGAGCCCGTCCCGGCACCGCTGGCTGTCTGGCCGCCGGAGGGGGCGGAGCCGCTGTCGGTCGACAACGCCTACGAGAGCTTTGCCCAGCGCGGTTACGGCTACGGGCCGGCGTTCCAGGGCCTGCGTCAGGTGTGGCGCGCCGGGGACACCGTCTACGCCGAGGCCGAGCTGCCGCAGGCTGTCGAAGCCGATGCTGCCGGGTTTGGTCTGCACCCGGCGTTGCTCGACGCTGCCCTGCACAGCCTCCTTGCCGCCAGTGATGGCAGTGGCGGGGGGACGGGTCTGCCGTTCGCGTGGTCGGGGGTTCGGCTGCTGGCGGGCGGTGCCCGGCAGCTGCGGGTGGTCCTGGCCCGTGGGGCGAGCGGCGTCTCGGTGACGGCGTTCGATGGTGTCGGTCAGCCGGTGCTGGAGGTCCGGTCGCTGGCGCTGCGGGAGATACCGACAGCTAAGTTCGGCGGCTCGGCCCGTCAGGTGCGGCAGTCGCTGTTCACGGTGGACTGGGTGCCGCTGACGGTGCAGGCTCCGGCCGACGCAGTGCAGTGGGCGCGGCGTGGCTCCGGGATGGCACCGGTGGTTGTTGCTGCGGTGCCTACCGCTCCCGCCAGGAGTTCGGCGTCGCAGGCGGCCGAGCAGGCTGCCGTGACGGTGCTGGGTTGGGTGCAGGAGTGGCTGGCCGACCCCGCGACCGACAACGCGCGGCTGGTGATCTGGACCCAGGGCGCATCCGACGGCCAGGATCTGGCCGGTGCGGCGGTGGCGGGTCTGGTGCGTTCGGCGCAGTCGGAGCACCCGGGTCGTCTGCTGCTGGTCGATGTCGACCCGGCGGCCGGTCTGGACCCGACGCGTGACGCCGACGTGGACATGGTCCTGGCCGTGGCACTGGGCGCCGAGGAGCCCGAGGTCTCCATCCGTCCTTCCACTGACGGCGAGGGTGCGGTGGCGTTCGGTCGTCGGCTGGCCCGGGCCGGTGCGTCCGGGGAACTGGAACTGCCCGGTGGCTCGGGCTGGCGAGTCGAGGTGACCCAGCCGGGTGACCTGGGCAGTGCGGCCGTCGTCGACGCTCCGGAGACCGAGGCTGCGCTGTCGGCTGGTCAGGTCCGGGTTGGTCTGCGAGCGGTGGGTGTGAACTTCCGCGACGTGGTGACCGGTCTGGGGATGGTCGCGGACGGCCGGGTCCTCGGTGGGGAAGGCTCCGGTGTCGTGCTGGAGACCGGCCCCGGGGTCACTGGCCTGGCGGTCGGTCAGCCTGTGATGGGGCTGGTGCCCAGCTGGGGTCCGGTCGGGATCGTGGACAGCCGCCTGGTGGCCGCTATCCCGCAGGGCTGGTCGTACCAGCAGGCCGCTGCGGTGCCGGTCGGGTTCCTGACGGCGTTCTACGGGCTGTGGGATCTGGCCCGGGTCCGTCCCGGCCAGCGGGTGCTGATTCACGCCGGCACCGGTGGTGTGGGCACGGCTGCCGTGCAGTTGGCCAAGGCATGGGGGCTGGAGGTCTTCGCGACCGCCAGTCCGGCCAAGCAGCACGCGCTGCGCGCGATGGGCGTTGAGGAAAGTCACATCGCCTCGACCCGTGACCTGGACTTCTGCGAGCGGTTCCTGGCCGTGACCGGCGGCGAGGGCATGGACGTGGTCCTCAACGCCCTGGCCGGAGAGTTCACGGACGCGTCCCTGCGGCTGCTGCCGCGTGGCGGTCAGTTCGTCGAGATGGGCAAGACCGACATCCGTGATGCCGCCGAGGTTGCTGAGGCCTACCCCGGGGTGGTGTACCAGGCGTTCGACCTGATGGACAAGGGCGAGCCGCGGATCGCGGAGATGCTGGCCGAGCTCGGGGCCATGTTCGACGCGGGCACGTTGGTCCCGCCGTCGGTGACGACTTTCGAGCTGTCGCAGGCTGTGGCGGCGCTGCGGTACCTCCAGGCGGCCCGGCAGCTGGGCAAGGTCGTGCTGAACGTCCCCGCCGAGTGGGACCCGCAGGGGACCGTCCTGGTGACCGGTGGAACCGGCACGCTGGGTGGGGAGGTGGCCCGGCACCTGGTGAGCGTCCGGGGCATGCGGCACGTGGTGCTGATGTCGCGTCGCGGTCCGATCGCGCCGGGCGTGGCCCGCCTTGTCGCCGAGTTGGCGCAGTCGGGTGCGAGCGTGCGGGTGCAGGCCGGCGACGCGGCCGACCGCGAGGGTCTCGCCTCGGTGCTGGCGCGGCTTACGGCCGAGCGGCCGCTGACCGCGGTCGTGCACGCCGCCGGTGTGATCGACGACGCCACCGTGGAGTCGCTGACACCTGAGCGGATGGCAACTGTGCTGGCTGCCAAAGCCGATGCGGCCTGGAACCTGCACGAGTTGACCGAGGGCGCGGGCCTGGCCGGCTTCGTGCTGTACTCCTCGGCCGCCGCCATGGTGGGCAGTCCGGGGCAGGGGAGTTACGCCGCCGCCAACGCGTTCCTGGACGCACTGGCCATCCACCGCCACGGCCGGCAGCTGGCCGGTCAGTCGCTGGCCTGGGGTCTGTGGGAGCAGACCTCGGAGATCACCGGCCAGTTGGCCGACGCCGACCTCTCCCGGCTGCGTCGTGGCGGTGTTCAGCCGATGACGACCGAGCAGGGTCTCGCACTGTTCGAGGCCGCTGCCGCGCTGGGCGCGCCGCTGGCGGTCCCCGCCCGGCTCGACCTGAGCGCGTTCTCTCGCGGCGGAAGGGCGGTGCCTCCGCTGCTGCGGGAGCTGACCGCCGGCGGTGTCTCCGCACGTCCGACCGCAGCCGAGGCCACGGCCGCGGACGGGAGCGGCCTGGCGGCCCGGCTGGCCGCGCTCAGCCCTGCCGATCGCGAGCACGAGGTCCTGGAGATCGTCCGGGCCGCTGCCGCCGTCGTCCTGGGCCATGCCCGCCCAGGGGACATCGATCCCCAGCGGGCCTTCCGGGACATGGGCATCGACTCCCTGACCGGGCTGGAGCTCCGCAACCGACTCGCCAGTGAGACCGGCCTGAGCCTGCCCGCCACCCTGGTCTTCGACCACCCGACACCGGCCGATCTCGCCAGGCACCTGTGCCCGGAGATTGTTGCGGATGTGGTGGTGGAACCGGTGGTCTTCACCCAGCTGACCCAGCTCGAATCGATTCTCTCCGAAGTACCCGCAGACAGCGAAATGCGCTCCGATATCACGGCCCGACTGCGGACCGTGCTGTCGAAGTGGATGCGCGACCAGGAGCCGGCGGCGGAAAACACCGCGGCCCAGAAACTTGAGTCGGCCTCGGCTGATGAAGTCTTTGACTTCATAGCTAAAGAGCTAGGAGTTTCGTAATCCAATGACAGAGATGACAGAGCACGAGAAGCTCCTCAGCTTTTTGAAGAAGGTAACGGCCGACTCATACGAGACCAAGGAACGCCTACGGAAGATAGAGGCCCGCGAGCAGGAACCGGTTGCGATCGTCGGGATGGGTTGTCGGTTCCCCGGCGGGGTCGAGGACCCGGAGGGCTTCTGGCAGCTGGTCGCCGGAGGGACCGACGCGATGTCGGGCTTCCCGGCGAACCGCGGCTGGGAGGCGGCAGGCCCGTCCGACTCCGGTGACGAGGTCCCGGCCTACACCCAAGTGGGCGGTTTCCTGGATGGCGCCGGTGATTTCGATGCGGAGTTCTTCGGGGTCAGTCCGCGTGAGGCGTTGGGGATGGACCCGCAGCAGCGGCTGCTGCTGGAGACGTGCTGGGAGGCGCTGGAGGACGCGGGAATTCCCCCGGTCACGCTGAAGGGCACCGACACCGGCGTCTACGCGGGCATCATCGCCTCGGGATATCGGCTCGGTGACCAGGACGGTGCCGGCGGCTTCGGGATGACCGGGACGACGGCGAGCGTGGCGTCCGGTCGAATCGCGTACACGCTGGGGCTCCAGGGCCCCGCGGTGTCGATCGACACGGCCTGCTCCTCCTCGCTGACGGCGATTCACCTTGCCGTGCAGGCACTGCGCTCCGGTGAGTGCGGGATGGCCCTGGTCGGCGGTGTCACCGTCATGGCCTCGCCCGGCACGTTCGCCGAATTCGCGCGGCAGCGGGGGCTGGCCGGCGATGGCCGGTGCAAGCCGTTCGCGGAGGCGGCCGACGGCACCGGGTGGGGCGAGGGCGTCGGCGTCCTGGTTCTGGAGCGGCTGTCGGACGCCCGTGCTCGTGGGCACCGGGTGCTGGCGGTCGTGTCCGGCAGTGCGGTGAACCAGGACGGTGCGAGCAATGGTCTGTCGGCTCCGAATGGTCCGTCGCAGCAGCGGGTGATCCGGGCTGCGCTGGCGAGTGCGAGGTTGCAGCCGGCCGACGTCGACGTGGTGGAGGCGCACGGTACCGGTACGGCGTTGGGTGACCCGATCGAGGCGCAGGCGTTGCTGGCGACTTATGGGCAGGATCGGCCTGAGGGTCGGCCGCTGCTGTTGGGTTCGGTGAAGTCGAACATCGGCCACACGCAGGCGGCCGCTGGTGTGGCTGGTGTGATCAAGATGGTGCAGGCGATGCGGCACGGGGTGTTGCCGCAGACCCTGCACGTGGACGCCCCGTCTTCGCATGTGGATTGGTCGGCCGGTGCGGTGGAGTTGCTGACCGAGCCTCGCGAGTGGCCGGAGGGCGCTGAGCCGCGCCGTGCGGGTGTGTCGGCGTTCGGGATCAGCGGCACCAACGTCCACGTGATCGTTGAGGAGCCCACCCAGGAAGCCCCTGTTTCGGATGCCCCTGACCTTGATGAGGTGGAATCTGCCTCGGAGCCGGGGCTGGAGTCTTCGGGTCCGGTGGCGTGGGTGTTGTCGGCGCGGTCCGGTGCGGCGTTGGCTGCGCAGGCGGGTCGGCTGGTGGAGTTCGTGAGGGCGCGTCCGGAGGTGGCGGCCAGGGACCTGGCGTTCTCCCTTGCAGTGACGCGGACCACTGCCTTCTCCCACCGGCTGGCTGTCGTTGGCGGTGGTCGTGAGGAGTTGCTGGAGGGTTTGAGGGCTGCGGCTGTGGGCGGGGCTGTGGCTGGTGTGGTTTCCGGGACGGGTGGTGATGGCCGGGTTGGGGTGGTGTTTTCGGGTCAGGGTTCTCAGCGTG
>NZ_BAAAIF010000138.1:0-11689 GCF_039525925.1 Streptomyces javensis
GCGCGCAGGAAGCGGCGGACGGTGTTGCGGGCCAGGCCGAGCTGCGCGGCGATGCCGCGCAGGCTGTGGCCGTTGTGGTGCAGCTCGTGGATGGTCTGGTGGCGCTCGCGGGTGCGGTCACTGATCCGCCCGGACGTGCGCGGTGCGGCTGTCGCTCGGGCGGTGGACGCGGCGGCCCGGACGTCATCGGCCGTCACCGCCGGCCGGTCGTCGGGCGGTTCGGGCTCGGGGAGCAGGGCCCGATGGCGGATGACCGTCTTCTCCACGGCCTCTACAAGGTTGTGGAAGAGGTGCCAGCGGTCCGCACAGTGCTCGGCGTTCGGTGCTCCGGCGCGGGCGCCGTCGGTGTAGGCGGTGGAGCGGTCGCGGCAGATCACCTCCACGCCGGGGTGGTCGGCCAGCCAGCGGGCCAGGGTGGCGGCTTCGCGGTCGGGGAGGACGTCGATGGGCCGGTGGGTGTCGATGTCGATCAGGATCGTGCCGTAGGTGTGTCCTCTGCGGAAGGCGAAGTCGTCCACGCCCAGCACTCGTGGGGTGGGTCTGTCGGGGTCGGGCAGTGCGCGGATGAGAGGTAGCAGGGTGTCCCGGCCGGCGTTCATGCCGAGCAGGTGGGCCAGGCGGGCGCCGGCCCGGCCGGCCAATGCCAGGGCGATCCGGGCCAAGGTGGAGCGTTGCCGCTCGGTACGGTGCGCATAGGGCCTGGTCAGCCCCGCTACCTGTTCTGCGAAGGTCCGCCGGGGACATTCCCGGTTGCCGCACAGGAAGCGACGGACCGTCAACGCCAGCGCCACTGCCTTCCCCGCGGTCGGCAGGTGGGCGGGATGGCGCTGGTAGGAGCCATGGACCCGCTCGGACCAGCCGCGACATCCCGGACACCGCGCGCCACGCGCAGTGCTGCGAGCCGCAACGCGTATGACCCCCGGCTCTGCCTCCACTGACGCGATCACCACGTCGGCAACGCCAGGGAACAGCAGCTCCTTCAGGTCAACCGTGCTCTTTCCCGCAGCCGGTGACCATCACCCGGCCGAGCACCAAGCGGAGCTGATTTCGGGCAACTTCCACACGGCCGCCTAATCTGCCGACGGTTACGGTCCGTGAGTATCCACAAGCCCTGCGACAGAACCAGAGTTCGACCGACGCCGAGAAGGACACCGCCGCCCCGGGATATAGAGGGCGCCCACTCCGGGCGTATCTCGCATTGACCAGCGGAGATCGTGGGCCGTGAGGAACGCGACTCCTCTCGCTAACTCGGGCTGCTTTCACCCGAACGGGCGCGCCAAATAGAACAACCAGCCCATAACCGGGCGAAGCTGCTGAGCGTGGGGACGGCGGAGAGACCGGCGTCCTTCTCAGCCCCGGGAGGTTCGATGTCAGCACCGATTACCAGCAGGGCATGCGTCGCCGCGGCCATCGCGACCGCATCACTCGCGCTGACGACGGCGCTCGCGCAGTCCGCGTACGCGGGAACCTCGTCGTCTTCGATCGTCAAGAGCCGCACCGAGGCCAGCAGCCTCGTCGCTCCCACCCCCGAACCCGAGGACTCCCGCAGCACCACGGGCCGGGAGCCCGCCGGGGACGACACCACCAAAACCACCCGTCGCACCGAGCGCGAGGACTCCGGCAAGCGGGAGCCCGCCGGGGACGACACCACCACAACCACCCGTCGCCCGTCCGGCGGCGTGAAGACTGGCACGGGCAGCGGTGCCTCGGAGCCGAACAGCCTCGAAACGGCCCTCGGCGCCGCGCTGGCCGCAGCCGGCCTGGGTGGCGGCGTGCTGATCGTGCGCCGTCGCCGCGCGGCCGCCGACCGGGACTGAGGCTGAGCGCGGCCGCTGAGGCGGAGCACAGCCAGTGACCGGGTGGCCCCGGACCGGCGAGTCCGGTCCGGGGCCACTTGACACGGGCCACCACAGGGTCATGGCATCACGACGACGCGCACACGCACCCGTACGCCGTTCGCGGGAGGACACATGAGGCACCGGTTCCTGGTGGTCGGAGGCTACACCCTGGCCATGACCAGTCTGATACTGGGCGGCTGGCTGATGCACGACGGCACCGTGACGCGTCACCCGCCGCTTCCCGGCGCGGCCCAGCCCTTCACTCCGTCGCCCGACGCGGCGGCCGCAACCGCCGCGCGGACAGCGGCCGTCAGCCCCCTGTCCCGCTCGGAGCCCCAACGGCTGCGTATCCCCGCCATCTCCGTCGACGCTCCGCTGACGGGTCTTGGCCTTGACGCAGGAGGTCATCTGAAGGAGCCGCCAGTCGACAAGGACAACCTCGTTGCCTGGTACAAGGACGGCGCCACGCCCGGCCAGACGGGCACCGCCATCCTTTACGGCCACGTGGACATCCGCAAAGGCACTGCCGTCTTCTGGAACCTCGGCAAGTTGAAGAAGGGGCAGCCGGTTCAGGTCCAGCGCGATGACGGCAAGGTCGCGCGCTTCACCGTCGACGCCATTGAGGTCTACCCCAAGAACAAGATCCCCAACACCAAGGTCTACGGCACCGCCAACCGCCCCGAGCTGCGGCTGATCACCTGCGGCGGCTCGTACTCCCGGTCCACCGGATACGAGTCCAACGTGGTCGTCTTCGCCCATCTCACCGGCGCGACATGACCAACGGCCAGCCCACCCGTCAGTGACCGCGTGCACGCATCGTGGGCCAGCACGCCACAAGACCTTGGGCTCACAGCCCAGAAGCTCGGCCCGGTAGCTCGGTAAGCGTGACCGGACACCGGTTGAACGCGCCCAGGAGGTGTCTCACAGGTCCGAGCCAGGGCGGCACGCCGCGGGGTCCCGGCGCTGCGGCGTGCCGCAGACGTACCCGCGCTCAGCTCGCCCAGATACCGGTGATGTCCGACGCGGTGGCGGCGTGTCCGGCGTGCGAGGTGCCGTACATGTCCTCGATGGTGCGCAGCACGTCGTAATGGTCGTACCTGGTGGCCGATCTGCTGCCCGCGGTCACCGGCTGACCGTACAGCACCGTGGCGATCTTGTTCTTGCTGTGCTGGTTGTCCTCGTCGAAGGTCACCACGAGGAGGCTGTTGTGGGTCTCGGCCCAGGCCGCGTAGGCGCCGAGGTGCTTCTGCAGCCAGGTGTCACCGGTGGAGACCGGGCAGTCATGCATGTCACTGCACAGATTCGGGATGACGAAGGCGACCGTGGGCAGCCTGGCGTAGACGGTCGGGAACTGTGCGAACGTCTTGGCACTGGATCGGGGGACGTTGCGGAACCCGAACCACGGGTTGTGCTTGCGCGCATAGCGTCCGCTGCCGCAGGTGGTCGAACCTTGGCTGGGCAGCGACTCGCTGTAGCCGGCCCAGGTCTTTCCGACGGCCGTCAGCTCGGAGGCGAGGTTGGCGGCGGAGCGGAAGCCGGGGGTGTAGCAGCTGTCGTCGGTGATGCCCTGCGTCGCGCCGGAGAAGAGTGCGAAGTAGTTGGGCTGGCTGGGGTGGGCGATGGCGTAGGAGCTGGTCAGGAGGGCGCCGCCCCTTCCCAATGAGTTGATGTACGGAGCGCTGGGGCTGCCGATGATCTGGTCGTACGCGTGATTCTCCATGACGACGACGACCACGTGGTCGGGTGTGGGCACATGTCCGGCCCTGTGCCCGGTTCCCGTGGCTCCCGTCCACGGCGCGGCCACCGCCGCGGCGACGCCGAGGGCGTAAGCGAGCAGACGGACGGTACTCCGGGGGCGTGTTCGGGACGAGGCGATCACGGGGCCTCCGGTCACAGCAGAGCCGGAAGATCTGTCGGTTTTTATTCTTCATGTTTCCGGCGGTCTCGCGCCCGAGGCCCGCGCTCGGTCAGCGCTGAGTAATCCGTGTGGACGGCTCCGGCGCGTGCGGGTGGCCACGAGATGCCATGGTGGCGATATGACCAGGCAGGACGTGGCGATGTCGCATGAGTCGAAGCCGCTTCTCGCGTAGGGGATCGCCTCGTGAAACCCCGGCCGCCGGCCATCACCGTCGGAACAGAGGACAGCCCTGCCCTTCGATACCACCGGTTGCGCGCGGCAGCCCGTGACGCGGCGCCCGCTGTGCTGGGCTTCGCCATGGTGCGGGCCGCCGGGGTGGCGGTGCTCCTGTACTGCGGCCACCGGCGTGGAGATCCAGCACTGGAAAGACTGGCGACGATATGGGACGCCGAGCGGTACGGAAATATCGCGGTGAACGGATACGACTGCGGCCTGCCCATGCTCGCGGCCAGTCCGCAGGCAGGGAACGCTTGCTCCAACCTGGCGTTCTTCCCGCTGTATCCGGCCCTGATCCGGCTCGTACACGCCCTGACGTCGCTGCCCGTCCCGCATGCCGCTCTTCTGATCTCCTGGCTCGCGTCCCTGACCGCGGCCTGGGGGATCTTCGCCGTTGCCGCCCGGTGCTACGGCAAGCACACCGGAGTGCTGGCCGCGGTGCTCTGGGGAACGCTGCCGCATGCCGTGGTGGAGAGCATGGCCTATACGGAGGCACTGTTCACGGCCTTGGCCGCCTGGTCCCTGTTTGCGGCGTTGACCCAGCGCTGGATATGGGCCGGCGTCCTGTGCGCGTTGGCGGGGCTGACCCGGCCCAGCGCGGTGGCCCTGGTGGTCGCGATCGACGGGGCGGCAGCCGTCGCCTTGGTACGAATCCGCAGACGTCCGGCACGGCAGCCGGCAAAGGCAGGATGGCGGCCTTGCCTGGGTGCGCTGATCGCCCCGCTGGGCTGGCTGGGGTTCATCACATGGGTGGGTGCCCGGCTCGGCCACTGGGACGGTTACTTCGCCGTCCAGAGACTGTGGCGTTCCCGATTCGACTGGGGAGTCACCACAGTCCGCCAGCTGGGCCGGGTCTTCCTTCATCCCACGTCCGTGCCGTTCGCCTGGATGGTCGTGGCGCTCGTGCTGTGCGCCGCCATAGCCCTCGGAGCCGTGACAGTGACGCACGGCCAGCCGCTGCCGCTCGTGGTGTACAGCGTGGGCCTGTTGGTGATCGCTGTCGGGGATTCGGCGTTCTTCGGCGCCCGGGCCCGATTCCTCGTGCCCGCCTTTCCCTTGCTGCTGCCGCTGGCGATCGGGCTGGCCCGAGTCCGCTCCGGCAGCGTGCGCGTCCTCCTGCTCGGCTCGACGACTGCCCTGTCCGCGTTGTACGGCGCTTACCTGGTCTTCGCCGCCGGTCACGCACCGTAGTAAGCGGTCACTGGTCCCTGATGCTGCGCGGGACGCCGCGCGGCCCGTGCGCCGGGCGATCTTTTTGACGCCCGCCGCGCCCTCCAGTTCGACGGAACCTGTGGTTGGTTGTCCGGGGATACCGGTTGGGCGCTCTCCGTTTCAGCGGCTTGCCTCGCCCTGGGCGACTTCGATGTCCTGGTGGACGCTGAGTGCGCCGGTCGCCGCAGTGGCGCAGGAGATCACCGCGCAGGCGGCCAGGAGAACGGCGATCCACGGCACGATGCGCGGTGTTCGTCCGGCCGGGGACAGGAGGGCGGCCACACGCCGCGGCACAGGACCTGTGGTCGCCGCCGGTGTGAACGCCGGACGATCCGAGTCCGCCGCGTGCGCGGCCAGGGCGGCTCGCGCGATGGCGCGGGCGGTCAGGCGCCGGTCACCGACCGCGGTGGCGGCCGCCTCGTCGGCGGCGCGTTCCGCGACCAGCCGGACCGCTTCACGGACCCCTCGCAAGGCGGGGTGGCAGTGGGCGGCGAGTTCCGCCGCGGCCAGGAAGTAGCGGTGGCCGCCGGTGTTGTGGGCGCGCTCGTGCGCGAAGAGGGCCTCCCGCTCGTCCGGCCGCAGGGCACGCAGCATGCCGGTGGTGACGACGATGCGGTGCGGGCGGCCGGGCAGGGCGTAGGCGTCCGGGTGCGGGGAGTCGACGACGCACAGGTCGCCCGCGACGGGCCGGCGTTCGGCCTGGGAGCGGGCGGTGCGCAGCCCTGCGGCCTGGCGCACGGCCGAGCGCCCGAGCGCAAAGGTGCCGAGCGTGAGCAGACCGGCGGCCAGGGCGGCCACGGGCAGGATCAGCCGTTCGGAGGGCGTCCGCAGAGGGTGGACCAGCTCGCCCAGCGCGGCGAACGCCGGGATGTCGAGCAGGCCGGTCACCGCGAAGGTGCCGAGTGCCGCGACGGTACCGGCTGCGAGGAGGAGCGCGGAGACGGTGAGGGTCCACAGGGCGGCCACCGGCGAGCGGTGGTCGAGGATCCGGCGGGTCAGGAAAGGCGACGCACAGGGCAGAAGGAGCGGGATCAGCAGGAGCGTGGTCGTCATAGGCCCTCCTCCAGCAGTCGCCGCAGGACCTGCTCGTCGTCCGGGGTGAGCTGGGCGACGAAGCGGGCCAGAGCGCTCTCCCGGTCGCTGTCGCGGGCGAGTTCGCCGTGCATGCGCAGAGCGGTCAGGCCGTGCGGGTCCTGTATGGGGCGGTAGGCGTAGTCGCGGCCCTGCCGCTCCCGCTCCAGGGTCCCCTTGCGGTCAAGGAAGGCCGCGAGGCGTGGCAGGGCAAGGGCTGCTGCGCCCTCACGGCCAAGCTCGTGCCGTCCGCCGGTGACGAGGCGGATGGGTGCGACTGCCGCCCCGGCTGCGACTGCTGCAACTGATCGCCCGCTCCCAGGGCCTCGGCGTCGATCGACGCCGAGGCCGTCAGTGCTCCGCCTGCGCGATGCGGTCAGCGAACGCGCGGGCCTGCTTGGTTTCTCGACTTTCCGGACCTCCCTACGCGCGCCCAAACGTAGAGGCCACTCGCCTTGTTCACGAGAACCACACCGGACCTCCAGGGACAGAGAGTCCTGAACCCAACGGCTTGATGCGGCGGACCTACCCGGCCCTAACGGAGCGTCGGCAGCATCCGCCCCCGACCGCGGGCGACACAGCCAGCGCAAGATCGCCTCCTTCGAGCAATCGATCCACGATGCCCCGAGACTGTCTCTGATCGACTTTTGGAGGCAGGAACGGAGAAGCTGATGACCAAGATTGTGAGCAAGTTTCCCAGGGTTGGCGCATTGTTCTGGGCGATCAAGATCGTGGCAACCACGCTCGGTGAGTCGGTATCGAACTTCGTGGCGATCACTCCGATGAAGCTCGGCTACGCCGCCGCAGTGATCATTTTCTTGACGGCATTCGCACTCACGCTGATGATGCAGATGAGAGCCGACCGGTTCCGGCCGGCGGTGTTCTGGTCGGTGATCTTGATGACCAGCATCGTCGGCACCGCAACTTCGGACTTTGTGAACCGCACCGTCGGGCTGGGCTATACCGGCGGCGCGGCCTTGCTGACCAGCCTCCTGGTGATCGTACTGATCATCTGGCGGGCGACCGGGCAGACCATGGACGTGGAACGGATCGCCACCACCAAAGGTGAGATCTTTTACTGGATCGCGACACTGGTGTCCAACACGCTGGGAACCTCCAGCGGCGATTTCCTGTCCCACATCGTCGGCCTGGGCTTCCGGGACAGCGCTCTGGTGCTGTCCGCAGTGATGCTACTGATCCTCGCCGCCCACTATCTGACGCCGATCTCGGGCACCGTGCTGTTCTGGACGGCCTACGTACTCACCCGCCCGCTCGGGGCAGTCGTGGAGAACGCAGTGGAGAAGCCCGTAGCCCAGGGCGGACTCGGGGTAGGAACCGCCATCACGTCAGCCGTTCTGCTTGCCGTACTCGTGGTTCTGGTCGGCTATCAGATGCTCACCCACCGCCAGCAAACTCTTACGCTCGACACGTAGTCCCCCGTCGGCAGTTCAAGCGACCAACCTGGGAGCCCAGGCCGCTCAGCGTGCAAAACACACGGCGCCAGATGCGCCGGTGCCCTGAGCCGTGCTGTAGACGCCTCTCGGCGAGCCCTGGAACGCCCTCGACGTCGCCTGCCTCCTCGGCCCCGCTGTAGGACGGGCCCTCGGCGTCTCGCCGAGACCAGCCCGTGCGTAGCTGACCTGCGCGAGGGGACGCGCGTGGAACTCGTGAGACCGTCCCACGCGCGCGCGGGACATCCTGTCTCATCCACTCGTACAGGCCCAGCTCAGACGCGAAAACCTGCACCTGCCGGGCAACGAACTCGACGGCCTCGCCCGGCAGCTCGGAGCGACCCCGGGGGAACCGGCCGTACTGCGTGTAGAACTTCAGCAGCACGGCGAAGCCCAAAGGCGAGCTGCTGATCCCCACGATCGTGCTGCTGTTCGGGGAGAACATCAAAACGGTCGGGAGCCTGTCTTTGCTGGTCTCCCTGCCCACGATGCTGGTGGCGTTCGCCCGCTATAGCCGCGACGCCAGCTTCGCCGTCCTCGGCGCCAACCGCCGTTTCGCCCTGGTCCTGGCCGCAGGATCCGTCGCGGGCGCGGTCCTGGGAGGGTTGCTGCTCGGGGTGTTCCCCGACGCGGTCCTCATCCCGGTCCTGGCCGTGATCCTGCTCGTCTCTGCGGCCAAGCTCGCCCGCCACGACTGACCTGCGCCGCGTACCGCTTACTCCTGTTCGCCGTCGTCCTCGGCGGCGTCCGGGTCACGGAAGGGGCGCAGGCCCGCTCCGGGGCCGCTGGCCTTGATGTTGAACAGGTAGCGGCCCAGGAAGTTGATGTGCCGGTCCTTGAGCGGGGACAGGCGGGCGACGTCCTCGTCCTTGATGTCGTGGCCTTCGGCGCGGAGCTGGGCGACCGCGGCGTCGAGGTAGCGGGTGTTCCACAGCACGACGGCATTGAGGACCAGGCCGAGGGCGGCGAGCTGGTCCTCCTGGCCCTCGCGGTACGCCTGGCGGATCTGTCCCCGGCCGCCGTGGCAGATCGCGCGGGCGAGCCGGTGGCGGGACTCCTGCACGGTGAGCTGCCGGTTCATCAGGCGCCGGTAGGTGTCGTCGACCGGGTCGACCAGGGCGAGCAGATGCATGGTCTTGTCGATGCGCCCGTACTCGGCGAACGCCGCCCCCAGCGGGGTGGGGTGGCCCTCACGGCCGAACATCCGCAGCAGGTCGTAGGCCCTCACCTGGTTGGTAATGAGCGACCCGGCCACCCGGAGCATGTCCGGCCAGTGCGTGGTGATCCGCTTGAGGTTGACCTTGTTGCAGGCCACGGCCTGAAGCGGCCCGTACCCGGCGGCCGGCTCCTCGCCGTCGGGCAGGTCGGCGCACCAGAACCGCTGGTCGGCCAGGTCGCGGAAGCGCGGGGCGAAGCGGAAGCCGGGCATCTTGTACAGGCCGAAGGCCATGTCCGAGTACGAGGCGTTGTCGGTCGCGACCATCTCCGGCTTCACCCCGCCGTCAAGGTTCAGCAGGGTGTCCAGCGTGTACAGACTGTCGCGCGGGGTACCGCGCACGACCATCGCGCCGATCCCCGCGACCTGGTCATTGACGGCATTGAGCCAGGTCACCCCGCGTTTGTAGCCGTAGTACTTGGGCGAGGGGCCGGTGTTGATGCTCTTGACGGGGACGACGAAGCGCAGACCGTCGACGGAGGCGAGCAGCCCGCCGCCCCACATCTGCGCGAGCTCGATGCGGGACTGGGCGGTGATGAGCGCGGCGTTCGCCGCGGCGATGGTGTCGGCGCGCACGTAGTTCTGGTCGACATGCGACAGACGCGTGCGCGACAGTGCCTTGTTCTCCGGGTCGATGACCGGGGTCAGGCCGATGTTGCAGCTCTGGGAGACCAGCAGCGCGACCAGGGAGACGAGCAGGCCCTCCATGCGGGTGCGCCGCTCGGAGACGTGGCCGAAGGCGTCAAGGAACCCGGTCCAGGAGTGGACCTCGAACAGCAGATCCGGCAGGTCAATGCGGGGGAGCATCGCCTCCGTGGTGTTCTTCAGCCAGGTCAGCGACTCCGGTTCGCCCACCGCGCCGAGCTTGTCGACCGACAGGCGGGCGCGACCGCCGCCCTCGGGGACGACGATCTCCACCTTCGCCTCATCCCCGGCCTCGGCCGGCCGGTCGGCCATCTGCCGCCACGCCGCGTCCAGCCCCCGGGTGAGCCGGGCCAGGTGCTCGCCGGCGTCCTCGGCAAGGCTCAGCCCCGCCAGGACGTCCGCGCGCATCGCCTCCCACCGCGGCCCGTCCAGCAGCCGGGCGCGCGGGTCCGCCCACCGGTTCGACGGAGAGGCGAACACGTCGCGCCGGTTCAGCGCGCGGTGCAGCTGCTCCAGCACGCACACCACGTACGCGTCTCGGTCCACCGCGCCCTGCGGCAGCTTCGGGTTGGAGAACACCGCGCGCTTCCACATCGCGGGCACCAGCTCGGCGTCGATCTCGCGGGGCAGCAGCGGCCGGTCCTTGACCCTCCGACGCGAGAGCGCGGGCAGGCGGCGCACCGCCTTGAGGATGCGCCGTCCGGCCGGGGCAGCGTCCAGCGCGTCCGACTCTCCCAGCAGCGACAGGAACGGGCGCACGGTGTTGTAGCGCAGGGCCAGCTTCTCCCGCATCGCCGCCTCGGCCGACCCGTCGTCCTCCGGCACCAGGGCCTCCACGATCGCGACCGCCCCGGCCACCGCCGTACGCGGCACCGCCTCCTCCCCCGCCGCCCACAGCGCGGCCACGTCCAGGTCCGCCTCGTGCTCGGCGACCAGGTCCAGCTCCTCGGTGAGGATCTTCGACGCCTTCGCCAGGATCCGGGCCGCCTTCTCCAGCTGCGGCAGCATCGCCAGCCGCTCCCGGTCCGACGCCCGCCGCGCCGGGCTGATCAGCCGGTTCGCCATCAGCACCGCGAACAGGTCCAGCGCGTCGTCGACCGCCTGCGCCTCCAGCTGACGCACCACCGCCGTCAGCAAGGCCGTGCGCCGCGGCTCCGGCGCCCGCTCAATCGTCTGCGCCTTGCTCAGCTGCCCGTACCGGGCCAGCGTCGACAAGCGGTTCACCGGCACCCGGGCCAGATTCACCCGGCCCAGCGCGAACGCGGAGATCTCCTCCACCCGCTCCATCGCCCGCACCATCGCCGTGCCCGTCGACTTCACCGGCGGCGTACGCAGCCGCTCCAGCTCCGAGACCCGCCTGCCCTCCGGCACCACCAGCAGCTGCGCCAGCGCCGGCGCGAGCGCGGGATCGGCCCGGTGCGCGGCCCGAGCCACCGCCTCATACAGGCGCCGCTCCGCCGCCGTACGGGCCTCCGACACCTGCCGGGCCAAAACCGAGACGCCCGGCAACAGCACCCGGTTCTTGCGCAGCCACGTCACCGCGTGGTTGAACAGCGCCACCGGCCACTCGGCATGCGTCCACGCCCGCCCGTACAGGAAACCGCGGAACTCCCGTCCCCACTTCCGGTCGGTGAAGTCCCGGTACCTGAACCGCTCCTGGATCTCCGCCGCGTGCTCGTACGGCGTCCTGCGCCGTTCCGGATACCGCTTCACGCACGAAGCGTCCTCGATGCCGAGCTGCCCGGCCAGGTACTCCACGGCCTCCCACGGCACCGCGAGCGGGTCCTCCCCCAGGAACCGGCCGATGTAGCGGACCGTGCAGATCTGCACCGCCATCCCCAGCCGGTGCGCGTCCGTACGACGCAGCGCGATCAGATCACGGTCGTCATCGTCGAGGAAGAAGAACCGCTCCAGCTCCGGGCGCGTGGGCACCTCGGTGAACGACCCGTACGCCTCGGCCTGCTCATCAGTCAGAAACTCCACCGGCACAACCGGACCGTAGGCACCCGAGAAGTCCCGCCCGGCGGGTATCGACGAACCCCAGCAGCACCACCGAACGGTGTGCTAGACGACCAAGATCAATCTCACCGGCACTTTCTGTACCGCAACTACTCACACCCGG
>NZ_BAAAIF010000139.1:0-11340 GCF_039525925.1 Streptomyces javensis
TCGACACCGGCCACGGTGTGTTCATCGAGGTGAGCCCGCATCCGGTGCTCACCCTTCCCGTTCAGCAGACCGTGGAGGCCGCCGAGGCCCAGGCCGTGGTCATCGGCACCCTGCGCCGTGACGAGGGCGGCCTGGAGCGGTTCCTGACCTCCGCCGCCGAGCTGCACGTCAGCGGGGGCGGCGTCGACTGGCGGAAGGTGTTCGCCGGACACGGCGCCCGCCGGGTCGATCTGCCGACGTACGCCTTCCAGCGGCAGCGGTACTGGCTGGACGCCCTCTCGGCCGCCGAGGCGGCGGCCGCCGGTGACGGCTTGACCGCGGACGCCGTGGACGCGCGCTTCTGGGAGGCCGTCGAGCGCGAGGACCTGGAGGCGCTGGCGCGGACGTTGGAGGTGGAGGACGAGGCGCAGCAGTCGTCGCTGACGGCGTTGCTTCCGGCCCTCTCGTCCTGGCGTCGTCAGCGGCGTGAGCAGAACACGGTGGACGGCTGGCGTTACAAGGCGGTCTGGAAGCCCGTGGCGTCCGCGTCCGAGACGACGCTCTCCGGCACCTGGCTCGTGGCCGTTCCGGAATCCTGTGACGGCGATGTCCTGGTCGCCGCCGTACTGGATGGCCTGGCCGGGCGCGGTGCGCGCCTGGTTCGCGTGGTCGTCGGGGCGGCGGACGCCCGCGAGGCGATCACGGAGCGGCTGCGTGTGGCGCTCGACGAGGCCGGGGTGGAGCCCTCGGGCGTGGCGGGCGTGTTCTCGCTGCTGGGTCTTGACGAGTCGGCACATGAGTCGTTCGGGATCGTCCCGGCCGGGCTCGCGGCGACGGTGGGCCTGGTCCAGGGGCTGGGTGACGCGGGTGTGGTGGCTCCGCTGTGGTGCGGCACCCGGGGAGCGGTGTCGGTGGGCCGCTCCGACCGGCTGGTGAGCCCGGTGCAGGCGATGGTGTGGGGCCTGGGCCGGATCGTGGGGGCGGAGTACCCCCAGCGCTGGGGCGGTGTCGTGGACCTGCCCGAGACCATGGACAGCCGTGCGGTGGCCCGTCTGGCCGGTGTGCTCTCCGCCGAGAGCGGCGAGGACCAGGTCGCGGTGCGTGGCTCGGGTGTGTTCGCGAAGCGTCTGGTGCGGGCTTCCGCGCCGGAGGCCGCGGATGCCGATGGCTGGCGTGCGGGTGGTTCGGTGCTGGTGACCGGTGGCACGGGTGCGCTCGGTGGCCATGTGGCCCGCTGGCTGGTGCGTACGGGTGCTGAGCATCTGGTGCTGACGAGCCGTCGTGGCATGGAGGCCGAGGGTGCGGCCGAGTTGAAGGCGGAGTTGGAGGGGCTTGGCGCGCGGGTGACCGTGGCGGCGTGTGACGCGGCCGACCGGGATGCGCTGGCGGCGGTGCTGGAGGCGATCCCGCGGGAGTTCCCGCTGACCGCGGTGGTGCACACGGCCGGTGTGCTCGATGACGGTGTGCTGGATGCGCTGACGGTGTCGCGGGCGGCGGGTGTGTTGCGTCCGAAGGTGGAGGCGGCCCGTAATCTGCATGAGTTGACCGCTGGGATGGAGCTGTCGGCGTTCGTGTTGTTCTCTTCGGCCGCGGGCACCCTCGGTGGTCCGGGTCAGGGCAGCTACGCGGCGGGCAACGCCTATCTCGACGCGCTGGCGTCGCAGCGGCGCGCGGACGGCCTTCCGGCCACCTCCATCGCCTGGGGCCAGTGGGCCGGAGGCGGCCTGGTGACGGGCGAGGTCGGCGAGCAGATGACCCGGTCCGGGATGCTGGCCATGTCCCCCGAGCTGGCGATTTCGGCGCTCCAGCAGGCGCTGGAACTCGATGAGACGTTCCTCGCCGTCGCGGACATCGACTGGACACGCTTCGAAGCGGACGCCGTCGACACTCCCCTCTTCCGCGAGCTGCGGAACGCGCGGAGTGCCACCACGGAGAAGCAGTCCACGACGGGCAGCGCCGACCCCGCACGGGCGGAACTGCACGACCGGCTGGAGGCCATGCCCCGGGAGAAGCGCGAAGCGGCGCTGCGGGATGTGGTGCGTGCCCAGGCCGCCGATGTCCTCGCGCACGACAGCGCGGACGCGGTCGCCTCGGACCGTGCCTTCCGCGACCTCGGCTTCGACTCGCTGACCGCCGTTGAACTGCGCAACCGGATCGGCGCGGCGACCGGGCTGCGCCTGCCGGTCAGCCTGGTCTTCGACTACCCCACGCCCACGGTGCTGGCGCGGTTCCTGCACGGCGAGATGTTCGGCACCGAGGAAGGCGGCGTCGTCGAGACCACGCCGACCCGCTCGGACTCGTTCGACGAGCCCATCGCGATCGTGGCGATGAGCTGCCGGTTCCCGGGCGGTGTGCGGACTCCCGAGCAGCTGTGGGACATCGTGAACGGCGGAATCGACACGATCTCCGGCTTCCCCGACGACCGTGGCTGGGACCTCGACGGGCTGTACGACCCCGACCCCGACAAGCCGGGCAAGACCTACGCCCGCACCGGCGGATTCCTGGACAACGTCTCCGACTTCGACCCGGACTTCTTCGGCATCTCGCGGCGTGAGGCGCTGGCGATGGACCCCCAGCAGCGGCTGCTGCTGGAGACCTCCTGGGAGGCGTTCGAACGCGCCGGTATCGACCCGGCGGTGCTGCGCGGCAGCCAGGCCGGTGTCTTCATCGGCTCGAACTACCAGGACTACAGCGGCCGGGCGGTCAGCGCGCCGGACGGTGTGCAGGGCTATCTCGGCCTCGGCAGCGCGTCGAGCGTCGCCTCCGGCCGCCTGTCCTACACCTTCGGCTTCGAGGGTCCTGCCGTGACGGTGGACACCGCGTGCTCGTCGTCGCTGGTCGCCCTGCACCTGGCCTGCCAGTCGCTGCGCCAGGGCGAGTGCGACATGGCGCTGGCCGGCGGTGTCACGATCATGGCCACGCCGGGCACGTTCGTCGAGTTCAGCGCCCAGCGCGTGCTCTCGCCGGACGGGCGGTGCAAGGCGTTCTCCGCCGGGGCCGATGGCACGGGCTGGTCCGAGGGTGTGGGCCTGCTCCTGGTGGAGCGGCTGTCGGACGCCCGGCGCAAGGGCCACAAGGTGCTGGCCGTCGTCCGGGGTTCGGCGATCAACCAGGACGGCGCGTCCAACGGTCTGACGGCGCCGAACGGCCCGTCGCAGCAGCGCGTCATCGGCAAGGCCCTCGAGAACGCGGGCCTGTCGACCGCCGATGTGGACGCGGTCGAAGCCCATGGCACGGGCACCTCGCTCGGTGACCCGATCGAGGCGCAGGCGCTGCTGGCCACGTACGGCCAGGGGCGGCCGGAGGACCGGCCGCTCTGGCTGGGCTCCATCAAGTCCAACATCGGCCACTCGCAGGCCGCCGCCGGTGTGGCCGGTGTCATCAAGATGGTGATGGCCATGCGCGAGGGCGTGCTGCCGAAGACGCTCCACGCGGACGAGCCCTCGCCACACATCGACTGGACCAGCGGCGCCGTGTCGCTGCTGCACGAGTCGACCCCGTGGCCGGAGACGGACCACCCGCGCCGGGCGGCGGTGTCGTCCTTCGGGATCAGCGGTACCAACGCGCACACCATCATCGAGGCGGCCGACCCCGCCGAGTCGCCGTCGCCGGAGACGGGCGGCGAGGCCAAGGACTCGTCGGTCTCCGTCGCGGTGGTGCCCTGGCTGCTCTCCGGCGGCAGCGCCGACGCGCTGGGCGCCCAGGCCGGGCGGCTGCGCGAGTTCGGCAGTGTCCGTACCGCGCACGCCGGTGACGTCACCGACATCGGCTACGCGCTGGCGACGACCCGTTCCGCCCTGCCCTACCGGGCCGTTGTGGTCGCCGAGGAGCCAGCACAGTTCCGGTCCGGACTCGACGCGCTCGCGGAGGGCAGGAACGCGGCCACCGTGATCCAGGGCGTGGCGCGGGCCGAGCACAAGACGGCGTTCCTGTTCTCGGGCCAGGGCGCGCAGCGCCTCGGCATGGGCCGGGAGCTGTACGACGCCTTCCCGGTGTTCGCCCAGGCGCTGGACGAGGTGTGCGCGTATCTCGATGTGCTGCTCGACCGGCCGCTGACCGAGGTGATCTTCGCGGCCGAGGGCAGTGCCGAGGCCGAGCTGCTGGACCAGACGGCGTTCACCCAGCCCGCGCTGTTCGCCATCGAGGTGGCGCTGTTCCGGCTGCTGGAGCACTGGGGCGTCACCCCGGACGTGCTGATCGGCCACTCCATCGGCGAGGTCGCCGCCGCACATGTGGCGGGCGTCTTCACCCTGGAGGACGCGTGCGCGCTGGTGGCGGCGCGTGGCCGGCTGATGCAGGCGCTGCCCGAGGGCGGCGCGATGGTCGCCGTCCAGGCGCCCGAGGAGGAGATCGCCGCGTCGCTGGCCGGCCGTGAGGCCGAGGTGAGCATCGCCGCGATCAACGGCCCGACCGCCGTGGTCATCGCGGGTGACGAGGCCGCCGTGCTGGACATCGCCGGACAGTGGGAGCGCGAGGGCCGCAAGACCCGCCGGCTGCGCGTCAGCCACGCCTTCCACTCCCCGCGCATGGACGGCGTGCTCGGAGACTTCCGCAAGGTCGTCGAGGGGCTGTCGTTCGCCCCGCCGACCATCTCCCTCGTCTCCAACGTCACGGGTGAGCCGGCGGACACGGACGAGGTGTGCTCGCCCGAGTACTGGGTGCGGCATGTGCGCGAGGCCGTGCGGTTCGCGGACGGGGTACGGACCCTGGAGAAGCTGGGCGTGACGTCCTTCGTCGAGGTGGGCCCGGACGGTGTGCTCACCGCGATGGCGCAGGACTGCCTGACGGCCGACGAGTCCGATGGCGCTCCCGCCCCCGCCCTCGTCCCCGTTCTGCGCAAGGACCGCCCCGAGGTCCAGGCGCTGACGACGGCGCTGGCCGAACTCCACGTCCACGGCGTCACCGTGGCGTGGGACGCGGTGTTCGCCGGGCGTGGCGCCCGGCCGGTTGAGCTGCCCACCTACGCCTTCCAGCGGCAGCGCTACTGGCTCGAGTCGGCACCCGCCGCCAGTGGAGATGTGACGTCGGCGGGGCTGAACTCCCCCGACCACCCGCTCCTCGGCGCCGCCGTCGCCCTGGCCGACACCGACTCCTACCTGTTCACCGGCCGTCTGTCCGTCTCCTCCCAGCCGTGGCTGGCCGACCACGCCTTCGCGGACACCGTCCTCTTCCCCGGCACGGCCTTCGTGGAACTGGCCCTGCGCGCGGCTGAGCAGGTGGGCTACGAGCGGGTGGACGAGCTGACCATCGAGCTGCCGCTGGTCCTGCCCGCACGGGGCGCGGTCCAGATCCAGCTCACCGTGGGCGAGCCGGACGAGTCCGGAGCCCGTGCGCTCAACCTGTACTCCAGGTCCGAGGACGCCCAGCCGGACGACCCCTGGACCCGCCACACGACCGGTCTGCTCACCAGGGACCCGGCCGGCACGGCAGCGGAGTCCGTGGCCGCCGACTTCGCCGTCTGGCCGCCCGAGGACGCGAAGCCGATCGACGTGGCCGACCTCTACGACCGGTTCATCGACGTCGGCTTCGCCTACGGCCCGGCGTTCCAGGGGCTGCGCGCCGCCTGGCGCCGTGGCGACGAGATCTTCGCCGAGGTCGACCTGCCCGAGGCGCAGGAAGCCGATGCCGCGCGGTACGGCCTCCACCCGGCGCTGCTCGACGCCTCGCTGCACACCGTGGCGTTCAAGCCGTCCGGCACCGACGGCAGCACCCTTCCGTTCTCCTGGAACGGGGTGACCCTCCACACCGCCGGCACGTCCGCGCTGCGGGTACGGCTCGGCAGTGTCGGCGAGGACACCGTCTCCCTGCACGCCGCCGACACCTCCGGTGCGCTCGTCGCCTCGGTGGACTCCCTCGTCCTGCGGCCCGTGGCCCCGGAGCAGGTGAACTCCGCCCAGCCGTACGAGTCGCTGTACCAGGTCGAGTGGGTGCCGACCGCCTCGGACACCGCCCGCGCCCCGGAGGCGATCGGGGCCGGGCGCTGGGCGCTCGTCGGATCCGACCAGGCCGAGGTGGCGGGCGTCCTCGAGACGGCCGATGTCACCGTGGACGCCTACCCGGACCTCGCGGCCCTGGCCGGGGCCATCGACGCGGGCGCCACCGCGCCCGAGGTCGTCCTGGCCGCGCATGTGTCCCGTACCCGCCGGACGCGGGAGCTGGCGGAGGCGGTACGGGAAGCAGGACACCGCGCCCTCGGCCTGCTGAAGGGCTGGCTGGCCGACGAGCGCTTCGGCGACTCCCGGCTGGTGTTCCTCACCCGGGGAGCCATCGCCGCGGGCGACGACACCGATGTGGCCGACCCCGCCAGTGCGGCCATCTGGGGCCTGGTGCGCTCGGCCCAGTCCGAGAACCCCGGCCGGTTCGTCCTGGCCGACCTCGACGACCAGGACGGCTCGCGCCGGATCCTCCCGGCGGCGCTCACCGCCGACGAGCCGCAGATCGTGGTCCGCGACGGCGAGGTCCTGGCCGGCCGGCTGGCCCGGGTCCCGGCTCGCGGCGGGGCGGCCGAGGAGACCACGGCCACCAACGGCACCACCTGGGACCCGCGGGGCACCGTCCTGGTCACCGGGGCCGCGTCCGGCCTCGGCGGCCTGGTCGCTCGGCACCTCGTCGCCGAGCACGGCGTACGCCACCTCCTGCTGGTCAGCCGCCGCGGCCTCGCCGCGGACGGCGCGGCCGAACTGCGCACGGAGCTGGCGGAAATCGGCGCCGACGCCACGGTGGCCGCCTGCGACACCGCCGACCGCGACGCACTCGCCGCGCTCCTGGCCGCCCTGCCGGATGAGCACCCGCTCACCGCCGTGGTCCACACCGCGGGCGTACTGGACGACGGAGTCGTCGAGGCCCTCACCCCCGAGCGGGTCGACCGTGTGCTGCGGCCCAAGGTCGACGCGGTGCTCAACCTGCACGAGCTGACCGCAGGTCTCGACCTGTCCGCGTTCGTGCTCTTCTCCTCGCTCTCCGGAACCCTCGGCGGTACCGGCCAGGCCAACTACGCGGCCGCCAACGCGTTCCTGGACGCGTTCGCGCAGCGGCGCCGGGCCGAGGGCCTGCCCGCCCAGTCGCTCGCCTGGGGCCTGTGGGAGGAGCGCAGCGGCATGACCGGCAAGCTGGACGAGGCCCATATGCGGCGCCTCGCCCGCGAGGGCGTGACCCCGATGGCCTCCGAGGAGGCGCTGGCCCTGTTCGACACCGCGTGCGGCGTCGACGCGGCCACCCTCGTCCCGGCACGGCTCAACGCCTCGGCGTGGCGAGCCCAGGACGGGCCCATCCCGGCGCTGCTGCGGGGCATCATCCGCACCACGGCCCGTCGCGGCCCCGCGAGGGCGTCCACGGGCGGTTCCGGAGCCGACTCCGCCGACCTCCGTCGCCGTATCGGCTCGATGAACCCGGCCGCCCGGCGGCAGGCGCTCCTCGAGCTGGTGACCGAGCACGCGGCCATGGCACTGGGCCACGACAACGCGCGCATGATCGCCCCCGACCGTGGCTTCCTGGAGCTCGGCTTCGACTCGCTGACCGCCGTCGGACTGCGCAACCAGCTGGGAACGGTGACCGGCCTCCGGCTGCCCGCCACCCTGCTGTTCGACTACACCACCTCCAGGGCGCTGGCCGGGTATCTGGCCGATGAGCTCGTCGGCGAGGAGCCGGACGCGTCGGTGGTGCTGCCGGTCCTGTCGGAGCTGGAGAAGCTGGAGAGCTCCTTCGCCGAGGTGGTGGCGGACGAAGCCGCCAGGGAGCGCCTCACCTCACGCCTCCAGCAGGTCCTGGCCAAGCTGACCGCGGGGGAGCAGACGGAGACGGCGAACGGTGGGGTCGCCGCCGCCGACCGGTTCGAGTCCGCGACCGACGACGAGATCTTCGACTTCCTCGACGAGGAGCTCTCGTGACGTGGACACCCCCGTCCCCGGAAGTTACCGGCCGAAGGCTTTCCACCCCTGTCCGGGGTACTCAGAGGAGTGACAAGAAGCGGTGAGCGAGACCAAGCTGCGCGACTACCTCAAGCGCGCGACGGCCAGCCTGCACGAGACCCGTGAAGAGCTGAGGGAACTCAAGGACAGGGACCGGGAACCCATCGCCATCGTCGGCATGGGGTGCAGATATCCCGGTGGGGTGGCGTCGCCCGAGGACCTCTGGGAGCTGGTGGCCTCGGGCACCGACGCCATCTCCACCTTCCCCGTGGACCGGGGATGGGACGAGGACCTGTACGACCCCGACCCGGAGCAGGTGGGCAAGAGCTACACGCGGGAGGGCGGGTTCCTGCACGACGCGAACGGCTTCGACGCCTCGTTCTTCGGCATGAGCCCGCGCGAGGCGCTGGCGACCGACCCGCAGCAGCGGCTGCTGCTGGAGACCTCGTGGGAGGCGCTGGAGCGGGCGGGCATCGACCCGGCGTCCGCGCGGGGCAGCCGGACCGGCGTGTTCGTCGGCGTGATGTACAACGACTACGGCTCCCGCATCCAGTCGATCCCCGAGGGCCTCGAAGGCCACCTCGGCAACGGCAGCGCGGGAAGCATCGCCTCCGGCCGCATCTCCTACACCTTCGGCTTCGAAGGCCCCGCGGTAACCGTGGACACGGCGTGCTCCTCGTCGCTCGTGGCGCTGCACCTGGCCGTCCAGGCGCTCCGCAAGGGCGACTGCTCGCTGGCGCTCGCCGGCGGCGTGGCCATGATGGCGACGCCGGGCGTGTTCATCGAGTTCAGCCGGCTGCGCGGACTCGCCGTGGACGGACGCTGCAAGTCCTTCTCGAACGACGCGGACGGCACCGGCTGGGCCGAGGGCGCCGGTGTGCTGCTGCTGGAACGGCTGTCCGACGCCCGGCGCAACGGACACCGAGTGCTGGCCGTCGTACGCGGCGCCGCCGTCAACCAGGACGGCGCGAGCAGCCGGTTGACGGCGCCCAACGGCCCCTCGCAGCAGCGGGTGATCCGTGACGCGCTGCGCAACGCGGGTGTGTCGGCCGCCGATGTGGACGCGGTGGAGGCACACGGCACCGGAACGCCGCTCGGTGACCCCATCGAGGCCCAGGCGCTGCTGGCCACCTACGGCAAGGAGCGGGCCGGAACGGACCGGCCGCTGTGGCTGGGCTCGTTCAAGTCCAACGTGGGGCACACGCAGGCGGCCGCGGGCGTGGGCGGTGTCATCAAGATGGTGATGGCGATGCACCACGGCGTGCTGCCGAAGACCCTGCACGTCGAGCAGCCGTCAGAGCACGTGGACTGGTCGGCGGGTGCGGTGTCGCTGCTGACCGAGTCGACCCCGTGGCCGGAGACGGGCGACCGGCGCAGGGTCGGTGTGTCGTCGTTCGGTGTGAGCGGGACGAACGCGCATGTGATCCTGGAGCAGGCCCCGGAGGCCGAGGCGACCGAGGCCGCTGAGGCCGAGGTTGCCGATGGCCCGGTGGCCTGGGTGGTGTCGGGCCATGGCGCGGAGGGCCTGCGGGCGCAGGCTGGGCGGCTGCGGGAGTTCGTGGCCGAGCGCGCCGAGCTGGGCGCGGCCGATGTGGCGTGGTCGCTGGTGACGACCCGGACGGTGCTTGACCACCGGGCGGTGGTGGTGGGCCGGGACCGGGGCGAGCTGCTGGCCGGCCTGGACGCCGTCGCGGACAAGTCCGCTCTGCCGGGCGTGGTCGTGGGCGAGAGCGCGCCTCCCGGCCGTTCGGTGTTTGTGTTCCCGGGGCAGGGGGCGCAGTGGGTGGGTATGGCGGTGGGGCTGTTGGAGTCCTCGCCGGTGTTCGCGGAGGCGATCGGCGAGTGTGAGTCGGCTCTGTCGGCTTATGTGGACTGGTCGTTGACGGATGTGCTGCGTGGGGTTGAGGGTGCTCCCGGGTTCGACCGGGTGGATGTGGTGCAGCCGGTGTTGTTCGCGGTGATGGTGTCGCTGGCGAGGTTGTGGCGTTCGGTGGGTGTGGAGCCGGATGCGGTGATGGGTCACAGCCAGGGTGAGATCGCGGCGGCGTGTGTGGCGGGTGCGCTTTCGCTCCAGGACGCCGCGAGGGTGGTGGCGTTGCGGTCGCAGGCCATCGCCAGGGGTCTGGCGGGTCGTGGCGGCATGGTGTCGGTCGGCCTGTCGGTCGACCAGGCCAAGGAGCGCATCGCCGCCTGGGATGGTGCGATCTCGGTCGCGGCGGTCAACGGTCCTGGCTCGGTCGTGGTCTCGGGTGACCCGGGTGCGTTGGACGAGATGGTCACGCAGCTGGAGGGTGAGGAGATCCGGGTCCGCCGGGTTCCGGTGGACTACGCCTCGCACTCCGCGCACGTGGAGGCCATCCGCGAGGAGCTGCTGGAGGTCCTGGCGGGTCTTCAGCCGCGTTCGTCGGAAGTGCCGTTCTACTCGACGGTGTCCGGTGAGCTGGTGGACACGTCCGGTCTGGACGCCGAGTACTGGTACCGGAACCTGCGGCAGACGGTCGAGCTGGAGTCCACCACGCGCACCCTGCTCGATGACGGGCACGGTGTGTTCATCGAGGTGAGCCCGCATCCGGTGCTCACCCTTCCCGTTCAGCAGACGGTGGAGGCCGCCGAGGCGCAGGCCGTGGTGGTCGGCACGCTGCGGCGTGACGAGGGCGGTCCGGAGCGGTTCCTGACCTCCGCCGCCGAGGTGTTCGTGCGTGGCGCCGAGGTGAACTGGACCACCGCGCTGGAGGACCGGGGTGGCCGACGCGTCGAGCTGCCGACGTATGTCTTCCAGCGCGAGCGGTACTGGCTCGAGGCTCCCGCGGACGCGGGCGATGTGGGCTCGGTGGGACTGGGCTCGCTGGGACACCCGTTGCTGGGTGCGGTGGTGTCGCTGGCGAGTGGCGGCGGGGTGCTGCTGAATGGACGGCTGTCGTTGGCCACCCATGGCTGGCTGGCGGATCACGCGGTGCACGGGATCGTGCTATTGCCGGGGACGGCCTTCGTCGAGTTGGTGGTGCAGGCGGGGGACCAGGTCGGCTGTGGCCGGGTCGAGGAACTCGTCCTGGAGGCGCCGCTGATCCTGCCCGAGCAGGGCGGCGTCCAGATCCAGGTCGAGGCGGGGGAGGCGGACGCCTCCGGCTTCCGCGAGGTGAGCGTGTTCTCGCGGGAGGAAGCGGATGGCGAGGGCGCCGTATGGACGCGGCATGCCCGTGGTGTGCTCGCGCCGATGGAAGGTGCCCGCGGTGCTTCCTTTGACTTCGGTGTGTGGCCTCCGGTGGGTGCTGAGGTCGTTGATGTGTCGGGTGAGTATGTGCGGGCCGCGGAGAACGGGTTGGAGTATGGGCCGGTTTTCCAGGGGTTGAGGCGTGTGTGGCGGCGTGATGGTGAGGTGTTCGCCGAGGTTGGGCTTCCGGAGGAGGAGCGGGAGCGGGCGGGGCAGTTTGGTCTGCATCCGGCGTTGTTTGAT
>NZ_BAAAIF010000140.1:0-11241 GCF_039525925.1 Streptomyces javensis
GACTCGGCCGCCTCCGCGGGCGCGTCCGCGCCGTCCAGGTGCACACCGCCACGGGTGCGGCGCCGGACCCGGCGGTTGCGCGCGGGACGCTCCTCCGCGGCGGGGGCCGGGGCCACCGGTCTCACCCAGGTCCTCGACCTCCTCGGCGGCGAGCCCGGCCCGGGTGCGCTCGGCGCGCGGCAGCACACCGGTGGTGCCCTGGGGGATGCTCAGCAGCTCATAGAGGTGCTCGGAGGTGGAGTACGTCTCCTCCGGCTCGTTGAACGGCAGGTCCAGCGCCTTGTTGATCAGCTGCCAGCGCGGGATGTCGTCCCAGTCGACGAGCGTGATCGCGATGCCCGAGGCACCCGCGCGACCCGTACGGCCGATGCGGTGCAGATAGGTCTTCTCGTCCTCGGGCGACTGGTAGTTGATCACATGCGTGACGCCCTCGACGTCGATGCCGCGCGCGGCGACGTCGGTGCACACCAGCACGTCGACCTTGCCGTTGCGGAAGGCGCGCAGGGCTTGCTCGCGCGCGCCCTGGCCGAGATCGCCGTGGACCGCGCCGGAGGCGAAGCCACGGCGCGAGAGCTGATCGGCGATATCGGCGGCGGTGCGCTTCGTACGGCAGAAGATCATCGCGAGGCCGCGGCCGTCGGCCTGGAGCACCCGCGCCACGACCTCCGGCTTGTCCAAGGAGTGGGCGCGGAAGACATGCTGCGTGATGTTGGCCACGGTCGCGCCCTCGTCGTCCGGCGCGGTGGCACGGATGTGCGTGGGCTGCGACATGTAGCGCCGGGCCAGCGAGATGACCTGGCCCGGCATGGTGGCCGAGAAGAGCATCGTCTGGCGCTTGGCGGGCAGCAGCTGGATGATCTTCTCGACGTCGGGCAGGAAGCCCAGGTCGAGCATCTCGTCGGCCTCGTCCAGGACGAGCGCCTTGACGGCGGAGAGCCGCAGCTTCTTCTGGCCCGCCAGGTCCAGCAGCCGGCCCGGGGTGCCGACGACCACGTCGACGCCCTTCTTCAGGGCCTCGACCTGCGGTTCGTAGGCGCGGCCGCCGTAGATCGACAAAACGCGGACGGCGCGGACCTTACCGGCGGTCAGCAGGTCGTTGGTCACCTGCTGGCACAGCTCGCGGGTGGGGACGACCACGAGCGCCTGCGGGGCGTCGGTCAGCTGCTCGGGCTTGGCCCGGCCCGCCTCGACGTCCGCGGGGACGACGACGCGCTCCAGCAGGGGGAGGCCGAAGCCCAGCGTCTTGCCGGTGCCGGTCTTGGCCTGGCCGATGACGTCGGTGCCGGAGAGGGCGACCGGAAGCGTCATCTCCTGGATGGGGAACGGGGACGTGATGCCGACGGCTTCCAGGGCCTCGGCAGTCTCGGGGAGGATCCCGAGTTCTCGGAAGGTGGTCAGGATGCTTGCCTCTTCTGTGAGCGCGGCGGGAGGCGGCGAAGGGGGTCGCACGGCGCCCGGTTGCACCGGCCTTGGGGACGGCCGGTTCGGCGCGGGACCACGGCCTTCGCTCGAGCGCACACGCCGCGAGCGGGTCCCTCCTGCCGTGCGCATAGGTGATGCGCGCCGCGCGGAGGGCGGTCGGGTTTGGAGCCGATCGGGCCACCGACCGGGCATCCGCATTCGTGGAACAACCCGCCGATACTCGACGGGCGCATTTATCACTGTACCCCGTAAGCGCGCATCTGTGACCGGGCTGTCCGATGCGGGGCATCCGTGGGCATGGCTGACCAGGGCCTTCCCCGGGGCGCGGAGCGGGCTATTGTGCGCTCCATGGAGACGCCTGACACGCCTGAGACGCCCGCCGCGACCACCGGGGACCGCGCCGGGGACGACGCAGCTCCGGGGAAGGACGGCGGGGAGAAGGCCCCGGAGCCCACCGGGATCGCCGCCCAGGACTGGGACACGGCGGCCGCCGATCCGCAGTACCGGGCCGCCGTGGTGGATCTGCTCGGCGCCCTCGCGTACGGCGAGCTGGCCGCCTTCGAGCGGCTGGCGGAGGACGCGAAGCTGGCGCCCACCCTCGAGGACAAGGCGGAGCTGGCGAAGATGGCGTCCGCCGAGTTCCACCACTTCGAGCGGCTTCGGGGGCGGCTCTCGGCGATCGGCGAGGAGCCTACGGAGGCGATGGAGCCGTTCGCGGCGGCGCTGGACGGGTTCCACCGGCAGACCGCGCCGTCCGACTGGCTGGAGGGCCTGGTCAAGGCGTACGTGGGCGACTCGATCGCCAGTGACTTCTACCGCGAGGTCGCGGCCCGGCTGGACTCCGACACCCGCGATCTGGTGCTCCAGGTGCTGGACGACACCGGCCACGGCTCGTTCGCGATCGAGAAGGTGCGGGCCGCGATCGAGGCCGATCCGCGGGTCGGCGGGCGGCTGGCGCTGTGGGCGCGGCGGCTGATGGGCGAGGCGCTGTCGCAGGCCCAGCGGGTGGTCGCGGACCGCGACGCGCTCTCCACGATGCTGGTCGGCGGGCTGGCCGACGGCTTCGACCTGGCGGAGGTGGGCCGGATGTTCTCCCGGATCACCGAGGCCCACACCAAGCGGATGGCCGCCCTGGGGCTCGCCGCCTAGGTTCGAACGACTACGGAACGACGGACTCCGGCGGCCGGTGCCGCTCGGAGCCCGGTCGCCGGACAGGGGGCTGCGGGGCCTGGGCTTACGGCCTTACGGGTTACGGGCCTGCGGCCTTACGGTTCACGGGCCTGCGGCCGTACGGTTCACGGGCCTACGGCCTTACGCAGGGACCGAACGCCGGCGGCGCGCCCTGGCCGGGCGGATGAGCAGCGACAGCAGCGCCGCCGAGAAGCCGAGCGCGACGATCAGCACGGCCGCCGTGTGGCCCGAGCCCAGCACCGTATGGGTCAGCAGAGCGCCCAGAAGCGCGGCGGCCGGGCCTGTGGACAGGACGAGGGGGCGTGCGGGCAGCCTTCGGGGCATCCGGTGGAGCGCCCCGTACGCGATGACGAGACCGATCAGTGCCGAGGCGAGCGCTTCCCAGAACAGCATTGGCGCGTCCTTCCCGTGAGCGGACCGGGACCGATACGTGATCACGAGTCGGTCACGCCCGTCCTACCCGTGCCCGCCCGGAGGCAACCCTGTCCATGGGGGCGGTCTGTGGCGCGTGCCGAGCCGGGGGCGTGCGTGCGAGCGCAAACAGCGGCGGGGCCCGGTGGTCTTGCTCCACCGGACCCCGCCGCTGTGGGTGAATCCTCAGGCCGCGCCGAAACCGACCTTGCGGGCGGTCGGCTCGCCGAGCTCGACGTAGGCGAGCCGGTCGGACGGGACCAGGACCTTGCGGCCGTGGGCGTCCTCCAGGGTCAGCACCTGAGACTTGCCGCCGAGTGCCTCGGCCACCAGGCGCTCGACCTCCTCGGCAGACTGCCCGCTCTCCAAGGTGATCTCGCGGGGCGCGTGCTGCACGCCGATCTTGACCTCCACGGCCTTGTCCCTCCGACGGTCATTTGGGGTAGCGCGGCCATCCGCGCTGTACCCAGCACACATTAGCCCGGCCGGGACACCCGCCGGGGGCCGCGGGTGAACGCCGGCAGCGAACACGCCCGCCGCCGCGAACACGCCTCTTCGCGGCCGGGAACGGTTCCCCGGCCGCTCAGTGGCCGCGCTGGTCCGCCCCGCCGCGCTCAGCGGGTCCGCTCGGCGGTCCCGCTCAGTGGCCGCCCTCGGCCCCGTGCAGCGGGAAGCCCGCGATACCCCGCCAGGCCAGCGAGGTGAGCAACTGCACGGCGGTGTCCCGCGGCACGGCGCTCTCGCTGGAGAGCCAGTAGCGCGCGACCACCTGGGACACCCCGCCGAGGCCCACGGCCAGCAGCATCGACTCGTCCCGGGACAGCCCGGTGTCCTCGGCGATGACCTCGCAGATCGCCTCGGCGCACTGGAGCGAGACGCGGTCCACGCGCTCGCGCACCGCGGGCTCGTTGGTCAGATCGGACTCGAAGACGAGCCGGAAGGCGCCGCCTTCCTCCTCGACGTAGGCGAAGTACGCCTCCATGGTCGCCGCGACGCGCTGCTTGTTCTCGGTGGTCGAGGCGAGCGCGGTGCGCACCGCCTGGAGCAGGGCGTCGCAGTGCTGGTCGAGCAGGGCCAGATACAGCTCGAGCTTGCCCGGGAAGTGCTGGTACAGCACCGGCTTGCTGACCCCGGCGCGCTCGGCGATGTCGTCCATCGCGGCCGCGTGGTAGCCCTGCGCGACAAAGACCTCCTGAGCCGCCCCCAGCAGCTGATTACGTCGGGCTCGGCGCGGCAGGCGCGTACCCCGTGGGCGCGCCTCGGTCTGCTCGATGGCTGTCACGCCGCCTCCCAATGAATGATCCCTGTGCACGATGTCCATCGCGCCTGCCATCGTACTTTTGGGTAACAGTGCGGCGCGCTGTTCGTGCGGAGAATTTCATGTACCGGACTCTATGAAAAGCCCATAAATGGCGCTGGTCACCGGTAGTCCTCCTCGTTCTCCTCGACGATCCGTGCCTGCTCCGCCCGGTCGGCCTCGTTGGCTTCCATGGACTCGTCGGCCCTGGGCCGTTCGTCGCGGCGGGAGATCACCTCGCGGTGCTGTTCGACGGCGTCCGCCTCGGGAGCCTCGACATCGCGCGTGGCGGTCTCGTCGGCGTTCTCCACGGAGTCCTCGAAGGTGTCGGGGTCGGTTGGGTCGATGGACATGTACTCCCCTTCCCTGTTCCCTGTGGCGGCTTCGCACCGGCGGTCCGCCGGTGGTGGTTCGCCATTGGTGGGCGCCGGTGATGGGTTCCCACTTACGGCGGCTTTCCACCGACGGTTCCCAGTGGCGGCCATCCGGTGGTGAGCCAGTGGCAAGGTGATCGCCCCTGTGACTTACGAGCCTAGGAGAGGTCACTTTCGGACGCTACGTGGTCTGTGAGCGTGAACACACGGTCGCGCGCGTGATCGTCTCGTAACATTGCCGCATGTCTTCGACCGAGCCGCCGGAAGCCCGCATCGTCGCGGCGGTGCCGCCCGCGAGGTCCGTGCGAGTCGGAGCGGGGGAGAAGCTGCGGACCGCCGCCCTTCCGGGGCTCACGATGACCGTGCGCTCCCGTCCGCCGTCCGCCTCCGGGCTGCCGCCCGCGCTCTTCGTCCACGGCCTCGGCGGCTCCTCGCAGAACTGGTCCGCGCTCATGGAGCTGCTCGCCGACCGGGTGGACGGCGAGGCGCTCGACCTCCCCGGCTTCGGCGACTCCCCGCCGCCGGACGACGGCAACTACTCGATCACCGGCCATGCCCGCGCCGTGATCCGCTACCTCGACGCGCGGGACCGCGGTCCGGTCCATCTGGTCGGCAATTCGATGGGCGGCGCGATCGCCACCCGCGTCGCCGCGGTGCGGCCCGACCTGGTGCGCACCCTCACGCTCGTCTCGCCCGCGCTGCCCGAACTGCGCCCGCAGCGCACCGCGGTGCCGACCGGCCTGCTCGCGGTGCCCGGGGTGACCCGGCTGTTCACCCGCTTGACCAGGGACTGGGACGCGGAGCGGCGCACCCGCGAGGTGATGCTGCTCACCTTCGGCGATCCCTCCCTGGTCACCCGGGAGGCTTTCGCCCACGCCGTCGAGGAGTTCGAACGCCGACTCGGCCTCCCGTACTTCTGGGACGCGCTCACCCGCTCGGCGCGCGGTGTCGTCGACTCGTACACCCTGGGCGGTCAGCACTCCCTGTGGCGCCAGGCGGAGCGGGTGCTCGCCCCGACGCTGCTCGTCTACGGCGGCCGCGACCAGCTGGTGTCCGTAAGGATGGCGGATCGGGCCAACGCCACCTTCCGCGACTCGCGTCTGTTGACGCTGTTGGACGCCGGGCATGTCGCGATGATGGAGTATCCCGAAGCGGTGGCGCGCGGGATGCGCGAGCTGCTCGACGACGTTGATCAACGAGATGACCGGGACAGCCGGGAGGCGCGGGGGGCCGTACCGGTGTCCGGCGCGGACGGGAGCGGTGCGGCGCGTGGGTAAACACAGCGCACGTGGCAGCCAGGAGGGCCGGGAGCGCCGGTCCGCCGCGGCGGGCTCCGGCCAGGGGCAGGACTCGGGCCCCGAGTTCGTCGAGTACGGCACGTCCGGTGAGGCCCCGGCGGCCGACGGCGGCAGACCGGGGAACGGGCGCCGCCGGGCCGTACCGGGGCCCGGCGCCCCGGACCCCGGGGTCACCCCGCCGCAGGGCGTGCCGAGGCTGCCTTACGGTGCCGGCGGGCCCGCGGCGCGCACCAGGGGCGGACATCCCGAGCAGCGCGAGGCGGGCGGCGGCTGGGGCGCGGTCGGCGGCCGCGGCGGCGGTCCGGGCGGGGCCAGGGGTCCCGGTGGACCCGGCGGTCCGGGCGTTCCGGGCGGGGGCAGAGGCCCCGGTGGACCCGGCGGTCAGCGGCCCCCTTACGGCATGCGCACCATGAATCCGCCGCAGCGCCCGACCACGGGCGGCACGGGTGGCGCGGCCGGTCTGATGCCCGGTCCGCGCAAGGAGTACATCGAGGCGTTCGACGCCCCCGACGCGCTGGACTGCGACGGCGACGACGTCTTCGCCGCCGGTGCGCCGGCCGGCGTGCCCCCGCAGCGCCGTACGCAGCGGGCGGCCACCCCCTCCGGGGGGATCGGCGGCGGTTCGGGCGGCGACGGCGGAAACGGGCCGGACGACGACGAGCAGGAGCCCCCGGGCAAGGGGGCGCGCGGTGTCGCCAAGGGCGGTAAGGGCCGCACGTTCACCGGTATCGCCGCCGCGGCCGTGACCACCGTGCTGGCCGTCGTGGTGGCCGGACAGGTCGCGGGCGGACCGCAGGGCGGCGGCGGCAAGACGCAGGCCCAGGGCGGCTCGGAGCGCGGCGACGACGCCGCCTCCCGCGGCTCCCACGACGACGACGGCCGCGGTGCGGCCCGCTCGGCGAGCTCGCCCGCCCCCGTCACCTATGACGAGAAGATGGCGGCCCTCTATCCGCTCGACGCCAAGCTGCGCGGATCCGGCGCCTTCCAGACCGTCCGCGGGCACGACAAGGCGCCCGGCCGGGGCCAGGTGCTGCGCTACCGGGTCGATGTGGAGAAGGGGCTGCCGCTCGACGGCCAGCTGTTCGCCGAGGCCGTGCACAAGACGCTCAACGACGACCGCAGTTGGGGGCACGGCGGCGTTCGCACCTTCGAGCGGGTCTCGTCCGGGCATGCGGACTTCGTGATCACCCTCGCGAGCCCCGGGACCACGGCGGCGTGGTGCGCCAAGTCCGGCCTGGACACCACCGAGGACAACGTCTCCTGCGACTCGGCGTCCACCGAGCGCGTCATGATCAACGCCTATCGGTGGGCGCAGGGCGCCGCGACCTTCGGCGACGACAAGTTGCACTCCTACCGCCAGATGCTCATCAACCACGAGGTGGGCCACCGCCTCGGCCACAACCATGAGATCTGCTCCAAGCAGGGCGCGCTCGCGCCGGTGATGATGCAGCAGACCAAGTTCCTGTCGACGGACGGCGCCACCTGCCGCCCCAACGCCTGGCCGTTCCCCAAGGGCTGACGGGCCCGAACGGGCTCGTATAGCGCCTCGCAACGTCTGAATTCCCGATAGGTCACGTGCGTTCACCCCTTCCGGTGGTGCGACGGACAACCGTCCATCGCGCCATGGCCCTGCGCGCATAACGTGCTCCCGCTGCCTGACGGCGGCCGCCGCCGGTGACGACGGCAGACGAACGGCCCGTTTCGGAGATCGGGGGTGCGCTCATGCGCGTGGGACTGCTTACGGAGGGTGGCTATCCGTATGCGACCGGTGATGCGCGGGTGTGGTGCGACCGGCTGGTGCGCGGGCTCGCCCAGCATGAGTTCGAGGTGTACGCGCTCAGCCGCGGCCCCGGCCAGGAGGGCGCGGGCTGGGGCGGGCTGCCGCGGCACGTCGGCCGGGTGTGCACCGCGCCGCTGTGGGGAGAGCCCGAGCCCCGGCGGGGCGGTCGGGGCGGCCGTCGGCAACGACGGCGGTTCGCCGAGCACTTCGGGGAGCTGGCGGCGGCGATCAGCGCGCCTTACGGTTCCGGCGCGCCCCATGGCTCCGGCGTGCGTGGCTCCGATGCGCCCCAGGGTTCCGATGCGCCCCAGGACTCCGGTGTGCCCGGGTGCTCCACGGACCAGGCGGACCGTTTCGCCAATGGTCTCCACGGCCTCGCGGACCTGGCGGGGGAGTACGGCGGACTGTCCGCCGCGCTCCGCTCCGAGGACGCCGTAAGGACGCTGGAGCGGGCCTGCCGCACCCTCGGGGCGCCGCACGGCGCGCAGCGGGCGCGGGTCGCCGATCTGCTGACCGTCACCGAGGCCCTGGAGCGCGCACTGCGCCCGCTGTCGCTCGACTGGTACGGCGACGGCGCCGGAGGCGACCCGGGGCTGTCCGGAGTGGATCTGTGCCACGCCGCGACCGGCGGCGCGGCCGTCCTCCCCGGGCTGCTGGCCAAGCGCCGCTTCGGCACCCCGCTGCTGCTCACCGAGTACGGCGTACGGCTGCGCGAGTGCTATCTGGCGGGCGCGGCCGGTGCGGTCGGTGCGGTCGGTACGGTCGGTGCGGTCGGTACGGCCGGCCCGGAGGGCGGACGGCCGCTCTCCGGGCCCGTACGGTCGCTGCTGACCGCGTTCCACGGCCGGCTGGCCGCCGAGGCGTACGCGCGGGCGGACCTGATCACCCCCGGCAATACGCACACCCGCCGCTGGCAGGAACGGTGCGGCGCGGACCGGGAGCGGCTGCGCACCGTCTACCCGGGCATGGACGCCGCCCGCTTCGCGGAGGTCGGCGAACAGGGCGCGGCGCCGTCCGAAGGCGACGACCGGACGCTGGTGTGGGTGGGCCGGATCGAGCCCCCCAAGGACGTCATCGCCCTGCTGCACGCCTTCGCGGAGATGCGCCGGTGGCAGCCGGACGCACGGCTGAGGATCATCGAGACCCGGCGCGGCGAGGACCCGGAGCCGGACGGCTATCCGGCCCACTGCCGGGCGCTGGCCGAGCATCTCTTCCCCGACGAGGCGGCGGACGCCCACTCCGCCGGTGACAGCCCCGTCTCCTTCGAGCGGCTCGGCGACCCCGAGGTGCCGACCCTGGCCGACGCCTATGGAGCGGGCGGCGTCGTGGTGCTGTCCAGCGTGGTCGAGGGCTTTCCGGTCGGGCTGGTCGAGGCGATGTTCTGCGGACGGGCCACGGTGTCCACGGATGTGGGCGCGGTCTGCGAGGTCATCGGCGGCACCGGCCTCGTGGTGCCCCCGCGCAACCCCCGGGCGCTCGCGGACGCGTGCCTGGCGCTGCTGAGCGACGCCGAGCGCTGTGCGCGCCTGGGCGCCGCCGCTCGCGCCCGCGCGCTGGAGCTGTTCACCGTCGAGCAGAACGTCGCGGCCTTCCGCGGGATCTATCTGGAGCTGATGTCGCACTGCCCGGTGCCGCGTGAGGAGGTCGGCGAGGGCGGCGGGCCGCTGCCGTTCGCCCGCCCCGCCGAGGCCCATGTGCCGGGGCGCTGGACCGCGGGCCGCGACGGCGACGGCTCCGGGCACCGGCCGCCCGGCCCTGCCGCCTCCCGCCCCGCCCCGGAGCACACCCCCACCTGGGCCGGTCCACCGCCACGCGAGCCGCTGGGCGTGGGCCCGCGCCCGTCCGAGGAGGGCGCATGACCACGCCTTCCCGGTGGAACGGCCCGTTCGAGCCGACTTCCGCCGACAACGGCTTCGCCTCGGATCGCGGCCCCGCATCGGACCCGGGCCGGGCCTCGGATCGTGGCTTCGCCGACGACCGTGGCTTCGCCGACGATTGTGGCTTCGCTTCGGATCGCGGCCTTGCCGCCGACCGGAGCTTTGCCTCGGATCGTGGCTCCGCCTCCGACCGTGGCCCTGCCTTTGATCGCGGCCTTGCTTCGGATTGCGGCTTCGCTTCGGATCCCGGCCCCGCCTCCGACCGGAGCTTTGCCTCGGATCGTGGCTCCGCCTCCGACCGTGGCCCTGCCTTTGATCGCGGCCTTGCTTCGGATCGCGGCCTTGCCGCCGACCGCAGCTCTGCCGCCGACCGCGGCCCTGCCTCCGAGCGCGGCATCTCCGCCCTGTCCGGGGGCGCCCGGGTGCCGGTTTCCCGGGTGCCTGTCTCGCGTCGGCCGGACGAGGCGTCCGCGCGTACCGGGGCCGGGAAGGGGCAGGGGAAGGGGCGGCGAGGGCCCGCCGATCCGGTGCGGGCGCTGATGCACCGCCACCACGACCTGTGTGCCCGCGCCGTCGATCCGCTGGAGATCGCCGCCGGGCTGGAGGCCCACGGTGTGACGGACCGCACCGCCGCGCGCTTCCGCCACCGCGATGTCTTCTCGCTCGCCGAGGAGCTGTACGCCCGGGTGCCGCGCGCCGAGGAGCCCGCGCCCCCGGCCGCCCCCGCGCCGGGGCGCGCGCCTGGCGTGCGGATGACGCTCGCGGCGCTGTGGCTGCTGCCGGGTGCCCTGTGCGCGGCGACCGCCTCCGCCGCCCTCCGCGTCGATGCCATCCGTAAGGACACCACCGTCGGCCTCGCCCTGGGCGCGGGCGGTGCCGCCCTGACGCTCATCGCCCTGTGGCTGTGTCTGCGCCGCGGCCCCCTGCACGTCCGTGGGAGCGGGCGCGGGGGCCGTATCGCGCACGCCCTCGGGGCCGGCTGGCTGCTCGGGTACGCCGCCGCCGGGGACTGGTTGCTCACCGGGCTCCTCGACGGACGTCGCCCTTACGACGCGGCGCCCGCGGCCGAGGCCGCCGTCCTCCTCGCCCTGGCCGCCGCGCCCGCCGCCTGGTGCGCCCGCTGGTTCGCCGTCAGGGCGCGCCGCAGGCTGGCGGTCAGCCGTGGTCTGGAGGAGTTCGCCTCGGGGGTGCGCCCGCTGTTCGCGGGCGTGGTGACGGCCTTCCTCTGCGCTCTGACGGCCCCAGTGGTCGCGGCCCGGCTCACGGTGCCCGGATCGCCTCCCGCCGCGCCCCTCTCGATGGCCGAGGCCGCCGTCGTGGCGCTCTGCGGGTTGCTCTTCCTCGCCCGGCTGCTCGCCGTCCACGGCTTCCGGAGGGCCGCGCTCAGCGGCATCGCCGTGGCCTGCGCGGCCCAGGCCGTGGCCCTGGCGACGGCGGCGGCCGCCCGGCTGCCGGGCGCCGCGCCGCTCGGGGAGCCCGTGGCACGGCTGACCGCCGCCCAGGGCGCGGCCGCCGTCCTCCCGGCCGCCTGCGGCGCCCCCGCGCTCGGCCTGCTGGTTCACGCGCCCCGGGCCCCGGGCCGGGGCTCTGC
>NZ_BAAAIF010000141.1:0-11078 GCF_039525925.1 Streptomyces javensis
TTCTTCCTACCCTGAGGCCTCGTCCGGTCCTTACGAATCTCGAAGTCCATCGCATCCCCTGAACTGGGGTGTTGCAACGACTCCTAGAACCCAAGAAGCATCGATATGCGGCTCCGCCGCGTGGTCCGGCGCGTGATCCGCCGGGCACCCCGTAGCCGCGTGGGGCCTTACGCGCCCTCCTTCAGCACCGCGCGGATCAGTTCCCGCTGGGCGTCGCTCAGCTGCGGATCCGCGGCGTGGACGGTGCGGCCGTCGATGGTGATCTCGTACTGGAAGCCGTCCGGGACGCCGCGGGGCGCCGTGGTGTGGCCGGTCTCGACGGCCTGGTGGGCCAGGGCGTCCAGATGGGTGGCGTCGGGCCGGCCGGTGGTGTCCAGCTCGGCCCGGCGCTCGATTCCGGCGAATCCGCCGGTGCGGGTGACGGAGATGCGCATGGCTCCATCACTACCCGATGGCGCGCCCTAGCGCGCGCCCACGTGGGCCCGCAGATCGGTGATGCCCACCCCGGCCCATGCCTCCCGCACCGCCGCCTGCTCCTCGCCCTCGCCGTACCGGGCGTGCGCCGCGGCCACCGTGAGCTGGGCGAAGTCGGCGAACTCCGCGTCGGAGGCCAGATCGCCGCCGGTCAGCACGTCGTACCAGATCTGCCCGGCGCGCTCCCAGGCGTTGCCGCCCAGGGCGGTGGCGGCCAGGTAGAAGGCGTGGTTGGGGATGCCGGAGTTGATGTGGACGCCCCCGTTGTCGCGTGAGGTGTGGACGTAGTCGTCCATCGTGCCCGGCTGCGGGTCCTTGCCCAGCACATCGTCGTCGTACGCCGTGCCCGGGGCCTTCATCGAGCGCAGGGCCACCCCGGTGACCCGGTCCGTCAGCAGTCCCGCGCCGATCAGCCAGTCGGCCTCCTCGGCGCCGTGGCCGAGCACATGCTGCTTGACCAGGGAGCCGAAGACGTCGGACATCGACTCGTTGAGCGCCCCGGACTGGCCGAAGTACTCGAGGTTGGCGGTGTACTGGGTGACGCCGTGGGTGAGCTCGTGGGCCATCACGTCGACCGGGATGGTGAAGTCCAGGAACACCTCCCCGTCTCCGTCGCCGAAGACCATCTGCTCGCCGTCCCAGAAGGCGTTGTTGTAGCCCTCGCTGTAGTGGACGCTCGCGTTCAGCGGCAGCCCGGAGTCGTCGATCGAGCGCCGGCCGTACGCCTTGAAGAAGAGCTCGAAGGTCGCGCCCAGCCCGTCGTACGCGCGGCTCACCGAGTCGTCCCCGCCCGCCTGGTCGCCCTCGCCGCGCACCTTCCGGCCCGGCAGCGAGGTCCGGTGCTGGGCGTCGTAGATGGTGCGCTCGGGCTTGTCGGAGGGCGCCGCGGCCCGCGCGGCGGGGACGCCGCGCACGGTGGTGATCCGGCGGCGGGTGCGCTGGAGGGCGTCGTGCTCGAGCGTGCGGCGGGCGGGCTCGGCCAGCGACGCGTCCTCGGCATGGGACAGCTTGTCCAGGACGTGCGGCGGCACGATCGTGCAGAAGGCGGTGTGGCGGTGGCCGCGGGCAAGGCGGGCCTGGCGGGCGTTGGCATTGGCGTCCATGGCTGGCAATGTCGCATCGCGTGATGCCTGTGTCACGCCTTGCGGTCATGATTGCTGAAATCGAGTGGAAGATGTGTATTCCTCCGAAGCACATGCTTCGGTCCGCATAGTGATACGGGTCCGCCCGTCCCGCGCGTCTCGGTTAGGCTGCTCTCCATCATGCGTTTCGGGCTGCTTCTTCTTAGCTGCCGCGGCGAGGGCCTGTAGTCGTAGGCCGACCCCCTCCCCGCGGAGTTCGGTGTTGCGGTGTTTTCGCCCCGTCGGCCGCCCAGCGGACATACGAGGAGCCCTACGCATCATGAGCACGTCTGATCATTCCGCGAGCGCCCAGAGCCCCGTCGGCCGTCGTACGCCGATCACCGCCGCGACCGTCACCCAGCGCCCCTCGGGGATGCCGATCCACAAGTACGGCCCGTACGAGGCCGTCGACATCCCGGACCGCACCTGGCCGGACAACCGCATCACCGTCGCCCCGCGCTGGCTGTCCACCGATCTGCGGGACGGCAACCAGGCGCTGATCGACCCGATGTCCCCCGCCCGCAAGCGCGAGATGTTCGACCTGCTGGTGCGCATGGGCTACAAGGAGATCGAGGTCGGCTTCCCCTCCTCCGGCCAGACCGACTTCGACTTCGTACGGTCGATCATCGAGGAGGGCGCGATCCCGGAGGACGTGACGATCTCCGTCCTGACCCAGGCGCGCGAGGAGCTGATCGAGCGCACCGTCGAGTCGCTGCGCGGGGCGCACAAGGCGACCCTGCACCTGTACAACGCCACCGCCCCCACCTTCCGCCGCGTCGTCTTCCGCGGCACCCGGGAGCAGGTCAAGCAGATCGCGGTGGACGGCACCCGGCTGGTGGTGGAGTACGCCGACAAGATCCTCGGCGATGACACGGTCTTCGGCTACCAGTACAGCCCGGAGATCTTCACCGACACCGAGCTGGACTTCGCGCTGGAGGTCTGCGAGGGCGTCATGGACGTCTGGCAGCCCGAGGAGGGCCGCGAGATCATCCTGAATCTGCCGGCCACCGTCGAGCGCTCGACCCCGTCCACCCACGCGGACCGCTTCGAGTGGATGTCGCGCCATCTGTCCCGCCGCGAGCACATCTGCCTGTCCGTCCACCCGCACAACGACCGCGGCACCGCCGTCGCCGCCGCCGAGCTGGCGATCATGGCCGGGGCGGACCGCATCGAGGGCTGCCTGTTCGGCCAGGGCGAGCGCACCGGCAATGTGGACCTGGTGACGCTGGGCATGAACCTGTTCTCCCAGGGTGTCGACCCGCAGATCGACTTCTCGCAGATCGACGAGATCCGCCGCACCGCCGAGTACTGCAACCAGATGGAGATCCACCCGCGCCACCCCTACGCGGGCGATCTGGTCTACACCGCCTTCTCCGGCTCCCACCAGGACGCCATCAAGAAGGGGTTCGAGGCGCTGGAGGCGAGCGCGGCCGAGCAGGGCAAGACGGTGGACGAGGTCGAGTGGGCCGTCCCGTACCTGCCCATCGACCCCAAGGACGTCGGCCGCTCCTACGAGGCCGTGATCCGGGTGAACTCCCAGTCCGGCAAGGGCGGCATCGCCTATGTCCTGAAGAACGACCACAACCTGGACCTGCCGCGCAGGATGCAGATCGAGTTCTCCAAGACGATTCAGGCCAAGACCGACGCCGAGGGCGGCGAGGTCACCCCGGGCCAGATCTGGGCGGCCTTCCAGGACGAGTACCTGCCGACCGACCACAACCAGTGGGGCCGGATCTCGCTGCGCAGCGCGCAGACCTCGACCACCACCGAGGGCACCGACGCGCTCACCGTCGAGGCGGTCGTGGACGGCGCCGAGACGGTGCTGACCGGCACCGGCAACGGCCCGCTGGCCGCCTTCTTCGACGCCCTGGCCGCGATCGACGTGGACGTACGGCTGCTGGACTACTCCGAGCACACCCTGAGCGAGGGCGCCGCGTCCCAGGCCGCCGCGTACATCGAGTGCGCGATCGACGGGCAGGTGCTGTGGGGCGTCGGGATCGACGCCAACATCGTGCGCGCCTCACTGAAGGCCGTCGTCTCCGCCGTGAACCGGGCGCGCCGATGATCCTTTCGGAATCCTTCGGATTCCTTCAGATGTGTAAGTGACCTTTCACCGGTCTGATCGGATGACTTCATCACCCCGTTGACCTGGTCACCCACATGGGCCCCGTTCACCCCGCGAGGTTGGCGGGGCCTCGGGTTTGGCCTGTTGTCTCCGTTCGGGGTACTGACGTCACATCATGGATGTGGCTAGCATCACGTCAACGCGGCAACGTGGCCGAAGCGTTATGGAGGTGTGACGTGGTGCACCGGCGAGCCCGCCGTGACCGGGACCTGTGTGTGGTAGGCGTACGCACTCTGTGGCGGACCGTCGGCGATGGTGAGTTCTTCTGCCCCGAATGCGGAGGTGACCGCAACTACCGCCGCCGTACCGGCCGTCGCCGCATCGTGATGCTCGGCCTGCCGGTGCTGCCGCGCGGACCGGTCGCGCCCATCGTGGAATGCGCGGCCTGCGGCAGCCGCTACGGCACGGAGGTGCTCGACCACCCCACCACGACCCGCTTCTCCGCGATGCTGCGCGACGCGGTGCACACCGTGGCCCTCGCGGTCCTCGCCGCGGGCGGCACCGAGGCGACGGCGGTGCGGCAGGTCGCGGTCGGCGCGGTGCGCGCCGCCGGATTCGCCGACTGTAGCGAGGAGCAGCTGCTCGCGCTCATCGAGGCCCTCGCCGCCGACACCGGGCGGCTGCCGGGCGCGTGCGGTGAGCGGGACGGCCTGGACCCGTGCGGTACGGCGCTGGCCATCGAGCTGCACGAGGCGCTGGAGCCGCTGGCCCCGCATCTGGCCCCCACCGGCCGGGAGGCCATCCTCCTCCAGGGCGCCCGGATCGCCGTGGCCGACGGCCCGTACCGCCCGGCCGAGCGCGCGGTCCTGGAAACGGTCGGCCGGGCACTGATGATCTGTCCGGACGACACGGCCCGTTTGCTCGCCGCCACAAGGGCGGCGTTCTGAGCGGACGGTTCCGGCCCGCGCTCCGTACTCCCCAGGGAGTAAGAACCCCCGGATCGCCCCCGGCGCAGTAGCCGCCATTTCCGTCGTCGGCGCGAGGTATCGACGCCCCGGCGCCGGAAGCCTGGGGGCATGCAGACGACATCGTCAGGGATCGCTGGAGATTCCCAACAACCGGACGCGCCACCGCCCGCCGCGGCCGGCGGCAAGCGGCGGCGCTCGCTGCCCTGGGCGGTCATCGCGGGCTGGGTGCTGCTGCTCCTCGTCGCCGTCCCCTTCGCGGGCGAGCTCGAGGGCGCCAAACGGGACACGGCCGTCGACTACCTCCCGGCGGGCGCCGACTCCACCCAGGTGGCCCGGCTCCAGGAGCGGCTGCCCGGTGGCGACACCATCGACCTCGTCCTCGTCTTCCACCGCGACGGCGGGCTGACCGACGCCGACCGTAAGGCGGCCGGCGGTCGGGTCGCCGAGGTGGCGGGGCGCCATGACCTCGTCGGCGGCACGGCGCCGCGCGCCGTCCCGTCCAAGGACGGCACGACCGTGATGTACCCCATGGCGCTCACCGGCCTGACGGACGAGAAGGAGCGGGCCGACGCCGTCAAGGACGTCCGCGCCGAGCTCGCCTCCCACCCCGGGGGCCTGACCGTCCAGGTCGGCGGTCCCGGAGCGCTCAGCGCCGACTCGCAGGAGGTCTTCGCCTCCACCGACGGCACGCTGATGTTCGCCACCGCCGGGGTGGTCGCCCTGCTGCTGATCATCACCTATCGCAGTCCGCTGCTGTGGCTGGTGCCGCTGGGGGTGGTCGGCGTCGCCGCCATGGCCGCGATGGCGATCGTCTACGGCCTCGTCCAGGGCTTCGACCTCACCGTCACCAGCATGAGCTCCTCGATCATGACGGTGCTGGTCTTCGGCGCGGGCACCGACTACGCCCTGCTGATCGTGTCCCGCTACCGCGAGGAGCTGCGCCGCCACCGCGCCCCGTACGACGCGATGCGCGAGGCCCTGCGCGGCTGCGGCCCGGCCGTGCTCGCCTCCAGCGGCACCGTGGCCGCCGGGCTGCTGTGTCTGCTCGCCGCCGACCTCAACAGCAGCAGCGGACTGGGTCCGGTCGGCGCGGTCGGGGTCATCTGCGCGCTGGCCGCCATGATGACGCTGCTGCCCGCGGTGCTGGTGCTGCTGGGGCGGCGGGTGTTCTGGCCGCTGGTCCCCGCCTACGGCAGTGAACCGCGGGCGACCCGGCGCGGGTTCTTCGAGGCGATGGGCGACTCGGCCCGCCGCCGGCCCGGAGCCGTACTCCTCGGCGGTGCCGCGCTGCTGGGCGCCCTCGCCCTCGGGGTGCTCAATCTGCCCGGCGACCTCAAGCAGGAGGACACCTTCACCGACAAGCCCGAGTCGGTGGCCGCCACCCAGACCCTCGCCGACGCCTATCCGGACAGCAGTAGCCAGCCCATCAGCGTGATGGCGCGCACCGCGGGCGCGGACGAGGTGCTGCGGCGGGCGCGCGACACGGCGGGGGTCGCGCGGGCGGACACCGGGCGCAGCGGCGGCGGCTGGACGGAGATCGACGTCTTCCCGCGGGGCGCCCCGCAGTCGGCGGAGGAGACGGCCGCGCTGCACGCCCTGCGCTCGGGCCTGGTACGGGTCGAGGGCGCCGACGCGCTGGTCGGCGGACCCAGCGCCCAGCAGCTCGATCTGAAGGACACCAACGCCCGCGACCGGATGCTGGTCATCCCGCTGGTGCTGAGCGCCGTACTGCTGATCCTCGCCGCCCTGCTGCGCAGCCTCGTCGCGCCGCTGGTCCTCGTGGCCGCCGTGGTGGCGGTGTGGGGCGGGGCGATGGGGCTCGGCGGGCTCTTCTTCGACCCGGTCTTCGGTTTCGCCGGGGTCGACCCCGGGCTGCCGCTGCTGTCCTTCGTCTTCCTGGTCGCCCTCGGCGTGGACTACGGCATCTTCCTGATGCACCGGATGCGGGAGGAGTCGCTGCGCGGGGCGGACGTCCCGGACGCGGCGGTGACCGCCCTGCGCACGACGGGCGGGGTGATCGCCTCGGCCGGTCTGGTGCTCGCGGCGACCTTCGCGGTGCTGGCCACGCTGCCGATGGTGATGCTGGTCGAGATGGGGTTCGTGGTGGCGGTCGGCGTGCTGCTCGACACCTTCCTCGTGCGGACGTACCTGGTGACGTCGGCGAGCCTGCTGCTGAAGCGGTGGGTGTGGTGGCCGGGCGCCCTCTTCCGCCGCACGCCCGCCTCGCCGGTCCCGCCCGCCCAGGACGGGCCCGGCGCCGGGCCCCGTCCGGAACCGGCCGTACGCGGCGGCTGAGGCCCTCCCTCGGCCCGGACCGGCCGCACAGGGGACGGCCGGTCCGGGACACCCTTCGTACCGCCCCAGGCCGCTCCCTGGCCGCTCTACGGCCGTTCCATGGCCGCCCCCTGGCCGCTCTACGGCCGCTCTCCGGACCCCTACCGCCCTATGCGCCCTATGGGCCGCGTACCGCCCTTATGGCATCCGTACCGCCCTATGGGACGCATGCAGTCCTATGGATCGGCCCGAGGCGGATCCCCGAGGATGGAGCCCGTGCCCGTACCTCCTACGACCACCCACTCCATGGCGCAGCCCGCCAGCACCCCACGGGCGCGCGCCGCCGTCCACCGCGCGATCGCCTCCGCGTCGCGCGCCCTGCACAACGGCCCCCGCTCCGCCGAGGCCCCGGAGGAGGCCCGCAGACGGCGGCGGGTGGATGCCCGGATCGCCGGTGCGGTGCTGGTCCTCCAGGTGGTCCTGGCGCTGCTCAACCCCGACCGGAACGGCCACCGCCCGGACGCGTCCGGCTGGGCGCTGCTCGTCGCCAGCGCCACGGTGCTCATCGGGCGGCGGCACAGCCCGATGGTGGTCACCGTGCTGGTGGTGTTCATGGTCGGGCCGTACCACGCCATGGACAACGTCCATCTCGCGGTCGTCCCGGCCGGGCTGCTCGCCGTCTACACGCTCGCCGTCATGGGCCCGCCGCTGCGGTCCTTCCTCACCGTCACCGCCGTGATCTCGATCATGGTGTCGGTGATGGCCCTGAGCGGGAAGCCGCACGCCGGTCTCGACATGCTGCGCACCTCCGGCTGGGTGCTGTCGGTCGTGGTGATCGGCGAGGCGGTCCGCATCCACCGCAAGTACATCGCCGCGATCCTGGAGCGGGCCGAACGCGCCGAGCGGACCCGCGAGGACGAGGCGGCCCGGCGGGTCGCGGAGGAACGGCTGCGCATCGCCCGCGATCTGCACGATCTCCTCGCGCACAGCATCACCCTCATCGGCGTCCAGACCTCCGTCGCGGCGCATGTCCTGATCGCCGACCCGGAGCGGCTGGACCGCGAGGCGATGGTCAAGTCGCTCGACTCGATCGCCGACACCTGCCGGGACGCGCGCGCCGAGCTCCGGGCCACCCTCCAGGTGCTCCGGGGCGGCGCGGGCGGCGACGCCGGGCGCGCGGACGAGGAGGACACCGGGCCGCTGCCGGGGCTCGCCGGACTCGCCGACCTGGCAGCGGCGGCGGAGGCGGCGGGCGTCCGTGTGGACCTTACGGTCGACGTGGAGGCGTCCGAGCTGTCGCCGGCCGTGGGCGCCGCCGCGTACCGGATCGTGCAGGAGGCCCTGACCAACGCCGTTCGCCACGCGCCCGGCACGAGGGTGCGGATCACGCTCGTACGGACCGAGGGGGAGCTGAGCGTCGCCGCCGTGGACGACGGGCCCAGGGGCGACGACGCGCCCCTTACCGCGCCCGCCGAGACGGGCTACGGCATCGTGGGCATGCGCGAGCGGGCCCGCAGCGTCGCGGGCACCCTGTCCGCCGGACCGCGCGAGGACGGGCCCGGCTTCGCGATCAGGGCCGCGCTGCCGTGGGGGAGGGGCGGCCCGCTTGGCGGCCGTACGGCCGCTGGCACCGGTACGGGCGCCGCAGCTGGCCCTGCCACCGGTACGGGCTCTGCCACCGGTACGGGCACCGGCACCGGCACGGGCACCGCCACCGGCACGGGCACGGGTACTGGCACCGCCACCGGCACGGGCTCTGCCACCGGCACGGGCACGGGCACGGGTACGGGCTCTGCCACCGGTACGGGCGGTGGCACCGGTACGGGACCTGGCACCGGCACGGGCACCGCCACCGGCACGGGCACGGGCACCGGTACTGGCACTGCCACCGGCACGGGCACCGGTACTGGCACTGCCACCGGCACCGGCACCGGCACCGGCACGGGTACCGGCACCGGCACGGGTACCGGCTCTGCCGCCGGTACGGGCGGTGGCACCGATACGGGACCTGGCACCGGTACTGGCGCCGCAGCTGGCACCGCCACCGGTACTGGCTCTGCCACCGGCACGGGCCCTGCCACCGGCACCGGTACTGGCTCTGCCACCGGCACGGGCCCTGCCACCGGCACCGGTACTGGCCCTGCCACCGGCACGGGTACCGGACAGACCGCCGTACCACCCAGGGAGGCCACCGCATGACCGCGCCATTGGACCCGGCGTCCGGGACCAGCCCCGCCGACCCGCTCTCAGGGGCCACCGCACCGGCCCCCGCGCCGATCAGGGTGTTGCTCGCGGACGACCAGACGCTGGTCCGTGCCGCCTTCGCCATGCTGGTGTCCTCGGCCCGCGACATGGACGTGGTCGGGCAGGCGGGCACCGGCCGCGAGGCCGTCGAACTGGCCCGCACCGCCCGCGCCGACCTCGTGGTCATGGACATCCGGATGCCCGATCTCGACGGCATCGAGGCCACCCGCCGCATCGCCGCCGACGAGGACCTCGCCGGGGTCAAGGTGCTCGTGCTGACGACGTATGACACCGATGAGCACATCGTCGAGGCGCTGCGCGCGGGCGCGTCCGGCTTCCTGGTGAAGGACACCAGGCCCGCCGAACTCCTCGACGCCATACGGACCGTGGCGGCGGGGGAGTCCCTGCTCTCGCCCGGCCCCACCGCCCGGCTCATCGCCCGTGTCCTGCGCCTGCCGGACGCCCCGCCGCCCGGCGTTCCCGCGCCCGCCGCACTGGCCGCGCTCTCCGAGCGCGAACGGCAGGTGCTCGCCCTTGTCGCCCGGGGCCTCAACAACGCCGAGGCCGCGCAGACCCTCGGCCTCTCACCGCTCACCACCAAGACGCATGTCAGCCGCATCATGGGCAAGTTGGGCGCTCGCGACCGCGCCCAACTCGTCATCGCGGCCTATGAGTCCGGCCTGGTTACTCCGACTTGTCGGTCGGAATCTCCTTGATCTCGGCCGTCGGGGCGTTCTTCTTGACGGATTCGACGCCCTTCTGCGCGGCGGACTTGGACTCATAGGCCTCGCCGACCGCGATGATCTCGCCGTTGCCCGCCTTCAGCCGGAAGCGGTGCTTGCCGCGCTTGTCCTCGTAGATCTCGAACTTGCCTGCCATGGATGCCACCTCCATCAGGGCGTGTCCGGCGTATCTCTTGCCGCCTGCGGCGGGCTGCCCCCGTCCCGCCCCTTCCCACAACTGGGGTTCCGCCCCAGACCTCTGGGGTCCAGGGGCGGAGCCCCTGGTAGCGGGAAGGGGCGGGGAGGGGAAAGCGCCGATATGCGGCTCCGCCGCGTGGTCCGCCGGACACTTCGTAGCCGTCCCGGCTCCCTCAAACCACCGTAGAGCGGGCAATGCGGGCTCGCACTCCCGCAGCCCTGGCTCGCACTCCCGCGGCAAAGGACTTCAGGAAGCGCCGAACAGCGCCCGGCACGGCTCCAGCCCGGCGATCTCGACCGGCGTGGCGCGGTGCTCCCCCCAGCCCGCGCGGTCCAGCCGCAGCCGCTGAAGGGTGCGGGCCTCGCCCCGTACGGCGAGCACGGACAGCCCGTCGGGGCGGTAGCCGAGCCGCCGGGACACCCCCAGCGAACGGCCGTTCTCCACCATCGCGCCCGAGACCAGCGACAGCGCGCCCAGCCCCTCGAACGCCAGGTGCGCCACCGCCGCCCGCATCTCCGTGCCCAGACCCTTGCCCTGGTGGGCGGTGCCCAGCCAGGAGCCGGTCTCGGCCTCCCGCGTGACGGCGAACTCGGTCGCGAACAGGTCCTGCCGCCCGATCACCGCCCCCTCGTGCAGCACCGCGAGGCTCAGCGTCCACTGCTCCGGCCGCCATTCGGCGATCGTGCGCAGCACATGCTGGAAGGTGCCGCGTCCGCGCTCCTCCGGGGGCGCGTCGGTCCACGGGACGCCGAAGGGCATCTCGTCCGGGTCGTGCACCCCGCCCGCCGCGACCGCAGCGAGCTCGTCGAGCAGGGGGACGTCGGGAAGCCGCAGCTCCAGGCGTGGCGTACGCAGACGAAGCCCGTACAGGGGCCAGTAATGGGGGTCCATGACGGGAGGCTGCCGGAGCCGCGGCCGCCAAGTCGAACCAATTACGGCCGCCCGCGCCGCCCCCGCCGCCGCGCCCGAGAACGCCACCGCCGCGGACAAGAGCGCCGAGGCCCCCGCGCG
>NZ_BAAAIF010000142.1:0-10768 GCF_039525925.1 Streptomyces javensis
CGTGGTGGTGCCGTCGCTGCGGCGGGAGGGCGACGAGCCCCGTGCGCTGCTGTCCGCCGTCGCTCAACTGCACGTGGCAGGCGTACACATCGACTTCAGCGCACTGTTCGGCGGCGCCCTTCCGCCCACCCACCTCCCCGATCTGCCCACCTACGCCTTCCAGCGCACGCACTACTGGCTCCATGACACTCGGCCCGCCGCTGACCAGAGCCCCGCCGGTGCCCTCAGTGGCACCGACGCCACCGACGCCCGGTTCTGGGCCGCGGTCGAACGCGGCGATCTCGGCTCGGTGGCCGAGGCGCTTGACCTGGCCGACGGCGATGAGAACCGTGCCGCGCTGGACGCCATGGGCGGTGCGCTGGGTGTGCTGTCGGACTGGCGGCGCAAGCGTGGCGAGAAGTCCGCGGCGGACCGGCTGCGCTATCAGGTCACCTGGAAGCCACTCCCCGGTGCCACTTCCGGCGTACCCACCGGAACCTGGCTGGTCATCCTGCCGTACGGCTGCCGGGACGACGAGTACGCGGCCCAGGTGGTTCCGGTGCTGGACCGCCAAGGTCTGCGCACCACGACCCTGCGGCTCGACGGACCCGAATCACCCGACCGCGCCGCCTTCGCACAGCTGCTGTGCGGCGTGCTGGCGGACCACGACGACGTCAGCGGTGTGCTGTCCCTGCTCGCTCTCGACCAGCGCCTACGGCCCGGCTCCGCGACGCTCACCGAGGGGGCCGCGGCCACGTTGGCGCTGGTCCAGGCCCTCGGCGACCTGGGCCCGACAGGTTCAGCGGGCTCGGGACCCCGCCTCTACTGCGCCACCCGAGGCGCGGTCGGCGTCGGCGCGACGGACCGGCTCAGCGCCCCGGAACAGGCGGCGGTGTGGGGGCTCGGTCTGGCCGTGGCGCTGGAGCAGCCGGACCGATGGGGGGCGTTGGTGGACCTCCCGGACGTGTTCGACGACCGGGCCGCCCGCACCCTGCTCGCCGCGCTGGCCGATCCGGGCGATGAGGACCAGCTCGCGATCCGTGCCACGGGCGCGTTCGTACGCAGACTGCGAAGCCATCCCCTGCCCACCGGCGTGTCCAAGCCGGAGTGGCGGCCGCGTGGCACCGTCCTGGTCACCGGCGGTACGGAGGGTCTCGGCAGGCATGCCGCGCGCTGGCTGGCAGGTGCCGGTGCGGAGCACCTGGTGCTGACGGTCGACTCGGATCCGGAGGCGCCGTATGAAGCACCGCATGTGGTGGCCCTGCGGGACGAGCTGAGCGGCCTGGGCGCGAAGGTCACGGTGTGCCCGACGGACCTCACCGACCGGGACGCGGTGGAGCGGCTGCTCACCGGCCCCGCCGCGTATCCCGAGCTCTCCGGTGTCGTCCACACCGCCGACCTGGCGCGGATCGCGCAGACCGATGCCACCAGCGCCGATCAACTGGCGGAGACGCTGGCGGCCAAGGTCGACGGTCTGCTGCATCTCGACACGCTCCTCGCCGATCGGGAACTGGACCTGTTCGTGGTCTTCTCGTCCGTCGCCAGTGTCTGGGGCGGTGGTGGCCAGGGGCTGATCGGCGCGGCCAACGCACAGCTCGACGCCCTGATCGAGCGCCGCCGCGCCAGGGGCCTGGTGGCCACCTCGGTGGCCTGGGGCGTGATCGACGGCTTCGGCGTGGCCGCCGATGCCACGGCCCAGGAGCAGCTGCGCCGCCGCGGTGTGCTGCCCATGGCGCCCGAGGCGGCCATGGCGGCCCTGACACACGCCGTCCGCCATGACGACACGCTGGTGGCCGTGGTGGACATCGACTGGTCGGCGTTCGTCCCGGCGTTCACCTCGCTGCGGCCCAGCCCGCTGATCGGTGATCTGCCGGGCGTTCAGGAGATCGTCGAGAGCCTTCGTACGGACGACACCACCGACGAGTCCGCCTCGGACTTCCTGCGCGAACTGGCCGCGGGCTCCGACGCCGAGCGGGAACGCGCCCTGATGAAGGTGGTGCGCGAGAACGCGGCCATCGCGCTGGGCCACAGCGGCGTCGAGGCCGTCAAACCGCGGCGCGCCTTCCAGGAGATGGGCTTCGACTCCCTCGCGGCGGTGAACCTGCGCAACACCCTCGGCGCCGCTCTGGGCACCCGGCTGCCGGCCACCCTCGTCTTCGACTACCCCACGCCCGACGCGCTGGTGGAGTACTTGCGCACCGAGCTCCTGGGAGACCAGGGCGACGACGAGGCCACCGAGGCCGATGAGGAGGAGATCCGCCGCGTACTGGCCGCCGTGCCGTTCAGCCGGTTCCGCGAGGCCGGGGTGCTCGATGCGCTGCGGTCGCTGGCCAGGACCGAAGCGGCCGCACCGGACGGCAGCCGGCCGTCCGCCGATGAGGAGCTCGACCTGATCGATGGAATGGATATCGCCGGACTGGTCCAACGGGCTTTCGACGGAACCCAGTTGTGAACGCACTCGACGCGGTGGGAGGCAGCCATGAGAAATAGCCAGAGCGAACAGATCGTCGAAGCCCTGCGCGCCTCGCTGAAGGACAACGCCCGGCTGAAGCACGAGTACGACAAGGCGGTCGCGGCCACCTCCGCCCCCATCGCCATCGTCGGGATGGCCTGCCGGCTGCCGGGCGGGGTGAGTACACCGGAAGACCTGTGGGAGCTGGTGTCCACCGGCGGTGACGGCATCTCCGGCTTCCCGGTGAACCGCGGCTGGGACCTGGACAACCTCTTCCACCCGGATCCGGACCACCCCGGCACCAGCTACGCCACGGAAGGGGGTTTCCTGCACGACGCCGGTGAGTTCGACGCGGGCTTCTTCGGCATCTCGCCCCGGGAGGCCGTGGCGATGGACCCCCAGCAGCGGATCATGCTGGAGCTGTCCTGGGAGGTGTTCGAGCGCGCCGGAATCGACCCGACCAGCAAGCGGGGCAAGGACGTCGGCGTCTACTCCGGTATCGCGTTCCACGACTACGGCACCGGTCTCGCCGAGGTCCCCGAAGGGCTCGAGGGCTTCATCCTCACCGGCGGCGCGGGAAGTGTGCTGTCCGGACGGGTCTCCTACGCACTCGGACTCGAAGGCCCCGCCGTGACGATCGACACGGCGTGCTCCTCGTCGCTGGTGGCACTGCATCTGGCGGCGCAGGCGCTGCGGGCCGGTGAGTGCTCGATGGCGCTGGCCGGTGGCGTCACCGTGATGGCGGCCTCCGACGCCTTCGTGGGTTTCTCCCGGCAGCGCGGCCTGGCCCCCGACGGCCGGTGCAAGGCATTCGCGTCCTCGGCGGACGGCACCGGGTTCTCCGAGGGCGCCGGTGTGCTGCTGCTGGAGCGCCTGTCCGACGCCGTCGACGCGGGACACCCGGTACTGGCGGTGGTGCGCGGCTCGGCGGTGAACCAGGACGGCGCGTCCAACGGCCTCACCGCGCCCAACGGCCCCTCGCAGCGGCGGGTCATCCGCCGGGCGCTGAGCAGCGCGCGGCTGTCGGGCGCCGATGTGGACGTGGTGGAGGCACACGGCACGGGTACGGCGCTGGGCGACCCCATCGAGGCGCAGGCCATCCTCGCCACGTACGGCCGGGACCGCGACCGCCCGCTGTGGCTGGGGTCGGTGAAGTCCAACATCGGCCACACCCAGGCCGCCGCCGGTGCGGCCGGCGTGATCAAGATGGTGATGGCGCTGCGGCACGGCGTACTGCCGAAGACGCTGCACGTGGACGCGCCCACGCCCCAGGTGGACTGGTCGGCCGGTGCCGTGGAGCTGCTGACCAGCGAACAGCCGTGGCCGGAGACGGGACGGCCGCGCCGCGCGGCCGTATCGGGCTTCGGCATCAGCGGCACCAACGCCCATGTGATCATTGAGGAGGCCCCGGCCCTCCAGCCCGCCGAACCCGACCCCGCGACCGGCCCGACCGACGCATGGGACGCGGCCACTGAACTGGAGTCCTCGCCACCGGTGTTCCACGGCGCCCCGGTACCGCTCCTGGTGTCCGGGCGGGGCGAGCCGGGGCTGCGCGCGCAGGCCCAGCGCCTGCTGTCGTTCCTGGACGAACGCCCCGACGTGGCCCTGCCGGACCTCGGCTGGTCGCTGGCCTCCGGGCGCGCCGCGCTCGAGCAACGCGGTGTGGTGCTGGCCACCGACCGGGACGCGGCGCTGCGCGGTCTGACCGCACTGGCCCAGAACACCCCCGCCCCCGATGTGGTCCGCGGCACCGGCCCGGCCACCGGCCACATCGCCTTCGTCTTCCCCGGCCAGGGCTCGCAGTGGCAGGGCATGGCGGCCGAACTGCTGGCCTCCTCACCGGCGTTCGCCACCCGGTTCGCCGAATGCGACGACGCGTTGGGCCGCCTCCTGGACTGGTCCGTCACCGATGTGATCCAGGGGGCCGAGGGCGCGCCTTCCCTGGACCGTATCGAGATCCTGCAACCCGCGCTGTTCGCGGTGCATGTGTCCTTGGCGGCGGTGTGGGCGGCGGCCGGGGTCGAACCGGCGGCGGTGGTCGGCCACAGCCAAGGGGAGATCGCGGCGGCGTATGTGGCCGGGGCGCTGTCGTTGGAGGACGCGGCCAGGATCGTGGTCCTGCGCAGCGCTCTGTTCGCCGAGGAACTGGTGGGCAAGGGCGCGGTGGCCTCCGTGGCGGTGTCGCCCGACGCCGTGGAGAAGCGGCTGGCGGACTGGGGCGACCGGCTGGTGATCGCCGGACGCAATGGCCCCTCGGCGGTGACTGTCGCGGGCGAGGTGGCCGCGCTGGAGCAGTTCGTGGCCGGGTGCAAGGCCGACGGGATCCGGGCGCAGGTGGTGGGCTCGACGGTGGCCTCGCACTGCGCGCAGGTCGATCCGTTGCGGGACCGCATCCTCGCGATGTTCGCCGACATCACCCCGCGCCGCGGACACATCCCGTTCTACTCGACGGTCACCGGCGGTGTGCTCGACACCGGCGAACTGGACGCCGAGTACTGGTTCCGCAACGCGCGCCACCCGGTCGACTTCGAGGGCGCCGTCCACGAACTCCTCACCGACGGCTTCGGCTTCTTCGTCGAGTCCAGCGCCCATCCCGTGCTGGTGACGGCCATGCAGCAGATGTTCGAGGACACCGGGGCCGACGCGGTGGCCGTGGGCTCCCTGCGGCGCGACGAGGGCGGTGCGCGGCGGTTCCTGACCTCTCTCGCCGAGGGCCATGTGGGTGGCCTGCCGGTGGACTGGGACACGGTGTTCACCGGTTCGGCCCCGAGCCGGATCGACCTGCCCACGTACGCCTTCCAACGGCAGCACTACTGGCTGGAGTCGACCGACACCTTCGGCGACGCGGCCGGGCTCGGCCTCGAACCGGCCCAGCACCCCCTGCTGGGCGCGGTCACCGAATTCCCCGAGTCCGGCGGGGTGCTGTTCACCTCCCGGCTGTCACTGCGTACGCATCCCTGGCTGGCCGACCACGCGGCGGCGGGCACGGTGCTGCTGCCCGGGGCGGCGTTCGTGGAGCTGGCGGTGCGCGCCGGTGACGAGGTCGGCTGCGGTGTCGTCGAAGAACTCGTCATCGAGGCACCACTCACCCTGGCCGAGGGCGACGGCGCACGCCTCCAGGTGTTCGTGGGCGAGGCGGGCGACTCCGGGCGGCGCCCGCTCTCCGTGCGGTCCCGCGCGGAGGGAAGCGGACCGGGGGCGGCCTGGACACGGCATGCCACCGGTGTCCTGGCCCCTGCCGCCGTCGCCACTCCACCCGGCACCGGCCTCGTCCAGTGGCCACCGGCCGGGGCGGTCGCCGTGGACACCGAGCGGGTGTCCGAGGCATACGAGGACATGGCCGCCGCCGGTTACGGCTACGGACCGGCCTTCCGAGGGCTGCGCGCGGTGTGGAACCGGGGCGACGAGGTGTTCGCCGAGGTCGCACTGGCCGATGACCAGGGGCTCTCGGCGGACGGCTTCGGCCTGCACCCGGTGCTGCTCGACTCCGCCATGCACGCGATCGCCTTCCGCGACCTCGGCGCCGCCCAGGCCACGCTGGCGCTGCCCTTCGCCTACCGCGACATCGCCCTGCACGCCGCCGGGGCGTCCGCGCTACGCGTCCACATCGCACCGAACGGCCCCGAGGAGGTGGCACTTCAACTGGCGGACACCGGTGGCGCGGCCGTCGCCACCGTCGGATCCGTGGTGTCCCGGCCGGTGGAAACCGAACTGCTGGACACCGGCACCAGCCCCGCCCGGGAGCGGATGTTCCGCGTCGGCTGGGACGAGCTCCCGGCACCGGCGGCCGACACCGCACCGGACACCCCGCACCCCGTACCGGTGGCGACCGCCGAAGACATCCGCGAACTGGCCGAGACGGCCGACCTGGGCGTGCCCGAGGCGCTGCTCCTCGACCTGGTCGGCGACGGCCAGGAGCCGACTGCGAGCGGCGTACGGGAGGTGACCGGTCGGGTGCTGGAACTGCTGCGGACCTGGCTGGCCGCACCCGAACTCGAGGACACCCGGCTGCTCGTGCTCACCCACGGCGCGGTGGCCGTGCACCACGACCGCGAGCTCACCGACCCCAGCGCCGCCGCCGTATGCGGTCTGCTCCGGTCCGCCCAGGCCGAGAACCCCGGGCGGATCGCACTGCTGGACACCGACCCAGCGCAGGCGTCCCTGGCCCTGCTGCCCGGCGCGTTCACCTGCGAAGAGCCACAACTCGCCCTGCGCGACGGCATCCGCTACGCCCGCCGCCTCACCCGCGCGGACACCACCGGCGCGCTGGCCCCACCCGCGGGCGCGGCGGCCTGGCGGCTGGAGCCCGGCACCGATGGCACCCTCGAAGGTCTGGCGCTGCGCCCCGCACCCGCCGCGCTGGAACCACTGGCGGCCGGTCAGGTCCGGATCGAGGTCCGGGCCGCGGGGCTGAACTTCCTGGACGTCCTGGTGGCGCTGGACATGAACCGGGTCGATGCCACCATCGGCAACGAGGGCTCCGGAGTGGTCACCGAGATCGGCCCCGGAGTGGCCGGGCTCACCGTCGGCGACCGGGTGATGGGGCTGTTCCCCGACGCCGTCGGCCCGCTCGCCGTGGCCGACCACCGCACCGTGGTCAGGATCCCGCACGGCTGGTCGTTCCAGCAGGCCGCCACCGTGCCGATGGCGTTCCTCACCGCCTACTACGGGCTGCGCGACCTCGCCGGTCTGCGATCCGGTGAGTCCGTGCTGATCCACGCCGCCGCCGGCGGAGTCGGCATGGCCGCCGCGCAGCTCGCCCGGCACTGGGGCGCCGAGGTGTTCGCCACCGCCGCCCCCGCCAAATGGGACGCCGTGCGCGCCACCGGAATCAGCGAGGAGCGGCTCGGCAACTCGCGCACCGTGGACTTCGCGTCACACTTCCTGGACGCCACGAAGGGCCGGGGCGTCGATGTGGTGCTGGACAGCCTGGCCGGGGAGTTCGTGGACGCCTCGCTGCGGCTGCTGCCCCGGGGAGGCCGGTTCCTGGAGATGGGCAAGACCGACCTGCGAAGCCCCCAGGAGGTCGCAACCACCCATCCCGGCGTCTCCTACCAGGCGTTCTCCCTCTACGAGGCGGGCAACGACCGCATCGGGGAGATGCTCCGCGAACTGGTCGAGCTGTTCGACCGGGGAGCGCTGCACCCGCTGCCGCTGAACACCTGGGACGTACGCCACGCCCCGGCCGCCTTCCGCTACATGAGCCAGGGCCGGCACATCGGCAAGAACGTCTTCACCCTGCCCCGTACCCCCGACGCCACCGGCACCCTCCTGGTCACCGGCGGCACCGGCTCACTTGGCCGCCTGGTGGCCCGGCGCATGGTCACCGAACACGGAATGCGCAATGTCGTCCTGGCCGGACGGCGCGGCAGGGACGCCACCGGGATCCCCGAGCTGGAGGACGAGCTCAGCGCGCTGGGCGCCACCGTGCGCACGGTGGCCTGCGACCTCGCCGACCGCGAGGCGGTGGCCGCACTGCTCGGCGCGATCCCCGAGGACGCCCCGCTGACCGCCGTGGTGCACACCGCCGGGCTGCTGGACGACGGTGTGATCACCACCCTGACGCCGGAACGCCTGGACAGGGTGTTCCGCCCCAAGGTGGACGCGGTACTCAACCTGCACGAGCTGACCCGCGACCTCGACCTCGCCGCGTTCGTCCTCTTCTCCTCCGGCGCGGGCACCTTCGACTCCCCGGGCCAGGGCAACTACTCCGCCGCCAACGCCTTTCTCGACGCGCTCGCCCGCTACCGCCACGCCAGCGGGCTGTCCGCCACCTCCCTCGCCTGGGGCCTGTGGGGGCAGGTCACCGACATGAGCGCACACCTGGACGACTCCGACCAGCGGCGCATGGCCCAGGGCGGCATGCTCGGCCTCTCCGTACCCGAGGGCATGGAGCTGTTCGACACCGCGCTGCGCGGCCCCGACACCGTACTGGTCCCCGCCCACATGGACTTCGCCGCCCTGCGCACCCTGGCCGCCTCCGGCTCGCTGCCCGCACTGCTGCGCGCCCTCGTCCGTACCCCGCGCCGGGCCGTCGACAACGCGGCGGCGGACACGGACGACCTGGTGAGCAGGCTGGTCAGGGCAACCTCCGGTCAGCAGGAGAAGATCCTGCTCGACCTGGTCCAGCAGGAGGCCGCAGCCGTCCTCGGCCACGCCTCGGCCGATCTGATCGAGCCCAACCAGCCGTTCAAGGAGATCGGCTTCGACTCGCTCACCGCCGTGGAGCTGCGCAACCGGCTCTCCCGCCGAGCCGGGGTACGGCTGCCCGCCACACTCATCTTCGACCACCCCGCCCCCGCCTCTCTCGCCCGTTACCTCCTGGCCGAACTGGGCCAGGAGGTCGACACCTCCGAGGTGCTGATGGCCGAGCTCGACACCGTGGCCACGACCCTGGCCGAGGTCACCCCCGACCCCACGACCCACGCCACGGTGCTGGCCCGTCTCCATCTGCTGGTCGAGCAGTGGGAGACCACGGCGGGCGCCACAACCGCCGAGCAGGATGAGGAGTTCGACGTGGACACCGCGACCGACGAGGCCATGTTCGAGCTCATCGACCGGGAGTTCGGCACCTCGTGACCGCCCGGCCCCGTGCGACGACACACCACACGCCGCCGACCCTCCAGCAGACGCCACCGTTTCCATCGGGAGTGAACACTCATGGCAGATGACGGGAAGCTGCGCGACTACCTCAAGCGCGTGCTGGCGGACGCCCGCCGCTCCCAGAAGCGGGTCCGCGAGCTGGAGGCCGAGAAGACGGAGCCGATCGCGATCGTCGCGATGGCCTGCCGGCTTCCGGGCGGGGTGTCCTCCCCCGAGCAACTGTGGGAGCTGGTGCTGCACGGGCGGGACGGGATCACCGGCTTTCCCGTGAACCGGGGCTGGGATCTGGCGAACCTGTTCCATCCGGACCCCGACCACCGGGGCACCAGCTATGTCCACGAGGGCGGATTTCTGCACGACGCCGGGGAGTTCGACCCGGGCTTCTTCGGGATCTCCCCGCGCGAGGCGGTCACGATGGATCCACAGCAGCGCATCATGCTCGAGCTCTCCTGGGAGGCGTTCGAACGGGCGGGCATCGACCCGACCGCGTGGCGCGGCAAGGACGTCGGTGTCTTCTCGGGCTTCGCGGGCAGCGACTACGGGGCCGGGCTAGCAGAGCTGCCCGAGGCCCTGGAGAGCTATCTGATGACCTCCGACGCCGGAAGTGTGCTCTCCGGCCGGATCTCCTACACCTTCGGGTTCGAGGGCCCCGCCATCACGGTCGACACCGCGTGTTCCGCGTCCCTGGTGGCCCTCCACCTGGCGGCGCGGGCCCTCCGGGCGGGGGACTGCTCGATGGCGCTGGCCGGTGGCGTCACCGTCCTGGGCACACCGCGGGCGTTCATCGGCTTCTCACGCCAGCGTGGACTCGCCGCCGACGCCCGCTGCAAGGCATTCGCCGCGGCGGCGGACGGCACCGGCTTCTCCGAGGGCGCGGGAGTGCTGCTGCTGGAACGGCTGTCGGACGCGGAGCGAAACGGCCATCGGGTGTTGGCGGTGGTGCGGGGCAGCGCGGTGAACCAGGACGGTGCGTCGAATGGATTGACCGCCCCGAACGGTCCGTCGCAGCAGCGTGTCATCCGGCAGGCGCTGGCCCATGCGCGCCTTGGCCCCGCCGAAGTGGACGCGGTGGAGGCCCATGGGACGGGCACGGCGCTGGGCGACCCGATCGAGGCGCAGGCGCTGCTGGCCACGTACGGCCAGGGACGACCGGAGGACCGTCCGCTGTGGCTGGGTTCCCTCAAGTCCAACATCGGCCATACCCAGGGCGCGGCGGGCGTGGCCGGGGTCATCAAGATGGTGCTGGCGCTGCGGCATGGGGTGCTGCCGAAGACGTTGCACGTGGGTGAGCCGACGCCGCAGGTGGACTGGTCGGCGGGTGCGGTGGAGCTGTTGACCGAGGAGCGCGTGTGGCCGGAGGTGGGGCGTCCGCGCCGGGCGGGAGTGTCGGGTTTCGGGGTGAGCGGGACGAACGCCCACGTGATTTTGGAGCAGGCTCCGGAAGTGGCCGCCGAGGTGGCGCCGGAGGCACTGGGTGGTGGTGTGGTGGTGCCGTTGGTGGTGTCGGGGCGTGGCGATGCGGGGCTGCGGGCCCAGGCGCGGCGGCTGCTGGACTTCACCGAAGGCCACCCGGAGGTGGGGGTGAGGGAGCTGGGTGTGGCGTTGGGTTGTGGTCGGGCGGGGTTGTCGGATCGTGTGGTGGTGGTGGCGGGGGATCGGGAGGAGGCGTTGGCGGGGTTGGGCGCGGTGGCGCGGGGTGAGTCGGTTGTGGGGGTGGTGTCGGGTTCGGTGGTG
>NZ_BAAAIF010000143.1:0-10752 GCF_039525925.1 Streptomyces javensis
CCGCCGTGTCCGGCGAGGTGGTGGGCGATGGTCTGGCTGCGGAGGGCGACGATTTTGGCGGCGGTGGGGAGGGTGAGGTGTCCGGCGACGCAGGCGGCGGCGATTTCGCCTTGGGAGTGGCCGATGACGGCGTCGGGGTGGATGCCTACGGATTGCCACAGCGCGGCGAGGGAGATGACGATGGCGAAGGTGGCGGGCTGGACGACATCGACACGCTCAAGCGAAGGGGCGTCGGGTGCGCCGGTGATGACGTCGATGAGCGACCAGTCGGTGTACGGGGCCAGGGCCGCGGCACATTCGTGGAGGCGTTCGGCGAAGACGGGGGAGGTCTTGAGGAGTTGTGCTCCCATGCCCGCCCATTGGGCGCCTTGGCCGGGGAAGACGAAGACCGTCTTGCCGCGGGTGGTGGCGTGGCCGGTGGTGAGACGGGGATGGGGCTGCCCGGCCGCGAGGGCGGTGAGAGCAGCCGTGGCCTCGTCACCATCGGCTTCGGTGTCGGTGATGATGACGGCACGGTGGTCGTGGAGGGTGCGGGTGGTGGCAAGGGACCAGCCGATGTCCACCGGGCGCGCGTCCAGGCCGGATTCCAGCTGGTCCAGCAGGCGTTGGGCCTGAGCCCGCAGGGCTGCCGGACTCTTGGCGGACAGCACCCAGGGGGCGATTCCGCCGGTGGCGACCAGCCCAGGGTTTTCCGTGCTCTCGTCCGCCTTCGACGCGAGTTCGGGCCGAGGTGCCTGTTCCAGGATGAGGTGGGCGTTGGTGCCGCTGACGCCGAAGGAGGAGATCCCGGCGCGGCGCGGGTGACCGGTCTCCGGCCAGGGGCGGGCATCGGTGAGCAGGGACACCGCACCGGACGTCCAATCCACCTGCGTGGTCGGCTCGTTGATGTGCAGGGACCGCGGGAGAGTGCCCTCCCGTATCGCCAGCACCATCTTGATGACGCTTGCCACGCCCGCGGCGGCCTGGGCATGGCCGATGTTGGACTTCAGCGATCCGAGCCACACCGGCTCGTCTCCCGTGCGTTCCTGTCCGTAGGTGGCGAGGACCGCCTGGGCCTCGATGGGGTCGCCGAGTGCGGTGCCGGTGCCGTGGGCCTCGACCGCGTCCACATCGGCCGCCGACAGCCCGGCGTTCGCCAGCGCCTGCCGTATCACCCGCTGCTGCGAGGGCCCGTTGGGCGCGGTGAGGCCGTTGCTGGCCCCGTCCTGGTTGACCGCCGTGCCGCGGATCACGGCCAGCACCTCGTGCCCGTTGCGGCGGGCCTCCGAGAGCCGTTCGAGCAGCACAAGGCCGACGCCCTCGGACCAGTTGGTGCCGTCCGCCCCCTCGCCGAAGGACTTGCAGCGGCCGTCGGACGCGAGGCCGCGCTGGCGCGAGAACTCGACGAACGCGCCGGGCTGGCCCATGACGGCGACGCCACCGGCGAGTGCCATCGTGCATTCGCCGGAGCGCAGGGCCTGTACGGCGAGGTGGAGAGCCACCAGCGAGGAGGAGCAGGCCGTGTCCACGGTCACCGCGGGACCGGTCAGTCCGAAGGTGTACGAGACCCGGCCCGACGCCACGCTCGTCGCGCCGCCCACCCCGAGGTAGCCCTCCAAGCCCTCCGGCACCGCGCCCGGCCCGGCGCCGTACCCCTGGCCGCTGGCCCCGACGAAGACCCCGACCTCCTGTCCGCGCAGCGACGTCGGAACGATCCCGGAGCGTTCCAGGGTCTCCCAGGCGGTCTCCAGCAGTACGCGCTGTTGCGGGTCCATCGACAGCGCCTCGCGCGGGGAGATACCGAAGAAGGTGGCGTCGAACCCGCCCGCGTCGGTGAGGAAGCCGCCCTCGCGTACGTAGGACTTGCCCAGAGCGTCCGGGTCGGAGTCGAACAGCTCGGCCAGGTCCCAGCCCCGGTCCTGTGGGAACGGCCCGATGGCATCGTCTCCGGCGGCGACCAGCCGCCACAGATCCTCGGGGGTGCGGACGTCCCCGGGCAGGCGGCAGCCCATACCGACCACGACCACCGGGTCCTCGGCCTGGTCCGGAGCGGTCCGGTCACGCCGCACCGGCCGGGGCGTGGCCTCGGCCGTACGCCCGCCCAGTTGGTCACGTAGGAACTCGGCGGTGGCCACGGGGCTCGGGTGGTCGAAGACCAGCGTCGCCGGCAGCCGTAGCCCGGTGGCCGTGTTGAGGCGGTTGCGCAGCTCCACCGCGGTCAGCGAGTCGAATCCCATGTCGCGGAACGCCTGTTCCGGCCCGATGGGGTCGATCGTGGGAAACCCGAGCACCGAAGCGGCCTCTTCGCGGATCAGCTCGACGAGCACCCGGTCCCGTTGGGCCGCCGACAGCCCGGCCAGCCGCTCGACCAGGCCACCCTCACCGGGCTTGGGCACCGGCCGGGCCGTACGCCGGGTAGGCCGGACCAGACCCCGCAGCAGCGGTGGGGGCTCCGTGGCATCCGCGCCGAGGGCGCCGAGGTCGAACCTCATCGGCACCAGCACCGACAGCCCGGACTCCACCGACCGGTCGAACAGCCCCAGCGCCTCCCTGGTGGACAGCCCGACGACGCCCCCGCGCCGCATCCGGTGCAGATCGCCGGAGCCGAGCCCGGCCGTCATGCCACTGGTCTCCGCCCACATGCCCCACGCGAGCGAGGTGGCGGGGAGCCCGTGCGCACGCCGCCACTGTGCGAGGCCGTCCAGATAGGCGTTGGCGGCGGAGTAGTTGCCTTGCCCGGGCCCGCCGAGGACTCCGGCGGCGGATGAGTACACCACGAACGCCGCCAGGTCGTGGTTGCCGTGGGTGAGGTCGTGCAGATGGGTGACCGCGTCGACCTTGGGGCGGAAGACGGTGTCGAGACGGTCGGGGGTGAGCGCCGTAAGGATGCCGTCGTCCAACGTCCCGGCGGTGTGGACCACGGCGGTGAGGGGACGGTCGGCCGGGATGTCGCCAAGGACGGTGGCGAGCTGGTCGCGGTCGGCGGTGTCGCAGGCGGCGATGTGGACGGTGGCACCGAGTTCGCCGAGCTCGGTGCTGAGGTCCGTGGCACCGGGGGCGTCCGGTCCCCGGCGGCTGAGCAGCAGCAGATGGCGTACGCCCTGCCGGCCGGCGAGGTGGCGGGCGACGGCGGCACCGAGGGCGCCGGTGCCGCCGGTGACCAGGACCGTGCCATCCGGGTCCAGGGCGCGGGGGAGGGTGAGCACGAGCTTGCCGGTGTGCCGTCCCTGGCTCATCCAGCGGAACGCCTCGGGGGCACGGGTGATGTCCCAGTGGCGTACGGGCAGCGGCTCGATCCGGCCCGCCTCGAACAGTTCCACCAGTTGGCCCAGCAACTCCCGCACCCGTTCGGCAGGGGCCTCGCCACCGAGGTCGAACGCCCGGTAGATGACTTCTGGGTGCCGCGCCCCGACTTCGCCCGGCTCTCGCAGATCGGTCTTCCCCATCTCGAGGAACCGGCCGCCGGGGCCGAGGAGTCCGAGGGAGGCGTCGATGTGCTCGCCCGTGAGGGAGTTGAGAACGACGTCGGCGGCGGGGAAGGCGTCGGCGTAGGCGAGGTCGCGGCTGGAGGCGAGGCGATCGGCCGGAATGCCGAGCCGGTGCAGGGCGTGGTGTTTGGAGGGGTGGGCGGTGCCCAGGACGGTGGCGCCGAAGTGCTGTGCGAGCTGGACGGCGGCCATGCCCACCCCGCCCGCGGCGGCGTGCACCAGTACCGTTTCTCCCGGCCGGACCCTCCCGAGGTCCTGCAACGCGTACAGCGCCGTCAGATAGGCCACCGGCACCCCGGCCGCCGTGCCGAACGACCAGCCCTCCGGCATCCGGATCACCGTGCGGGCGTCGGCGGTGGCCAGCGGGCCGAACGAGCCGGAGAACAGGCCCATCACCCGGTCGCCCACGGCCAGATCCTGGACGCCCGGGCCGACCTCGGTCACCACGCCCGCACCCTCGGTGCCGATCACCGACCGGCCCGGATACATGCCGAGAGTCACCAGCACATCGCGGAAGTTGAGCCCGGCGGCGCGCACCTCGATCCGCACCTGACCGGACTCCAGCGGTGCGGTTCCGGCCTCGTCGGGCAGCAGCGCGAGGTTGTCGAGGGTGCCGTACTCGGGCGAGTCCAGATGCCATGACGGCTGCGCGGGCACCCGCAGGCCGGGCTCGACCCGGGCCAGGCGTGGTACCCACACCGCGCCACCGCGCACCGCCAGCTGGGGTTCGTCCCCGGACCCGGACCACACACCGGCGGGCAGCTCGGGGAGCTCCTCGTACGTGCCGTCGGTGTCCACCAGGGCCAGCCGACCCGGGTGTTCGGCCTGGGCCGAGCGGACCAGGCCCCAGAGCGCGGTGGCGGCCGGGTCGGTGACCTCGGCGTCCCCGTGTACGGCGACCGCCCCGCGGGTGACCACGGCCAGCCGCGTCCCGGCCATCGCGTCGTCGCCGACCCACCGCTGGATCTCCGCGAGCAGGCGGCCGGTGAGCTCCCGGGCGCGCGCGGGCAACGGCTCGGTGAGGTCGTCGGTCCATGTGCGCGTGTCGGCCACGAGGACGTCGGGAAGGGTGCCCTCGTCGCTCTCCGCTTCGCCGAGCGCTGCCCAGGAGACCGCGTCGCTTTCCGGCAGCGCGTGTTCGCTCCAGCGGACCGTCCACAGCGCGTCATCGCCCTTGCCGCTCTCCAACTGGGTCGGATCCACCGCCCGCAGCGTGAGCGAGTCCACGGAGGCCACGGTCTGGCCCGAGCCATCGGTCAGCCGTACCGCGAACGCGTCGTCGCCCACCGGCTGGACATGCACCCGGACCGCGGTCGCGCCGCCCGCGTGCAGACGCACGTTGTTCCAGGCGAACGGCAGCAGGGTCACCTGTCGCTCCGGGTCGGCGGGCAGGCAGAAGCTGCCCGCGTGCAACGCGGCGTCCAGCAACGCCGGGTGGATGCCGAACCGTTCGGCCTCCGCGGCGTACGCCTCAGGGAGCGCCACATCGCCGAAGATCTCACCGTCCCGGCGCCACGCGGCGACGAGGCCGCGGAACGCCGGTCCGTACGCGTAACCGGCGTCGACGAGCGAGCGGTAGAAGTCCTCCACCGGGATCGGCTCGGCCCCGGCGGGTGGCCACTCGCCGACCGCCCCGTCCCGCGGCGCCGGGACCTGCGCGGTGAGCGTTCCGGTGGCGTGTTCGGTCCAGTCCGTGCCGCCGTCGGCGCGGGAGTAGATCCGCACCGTGCGCCGCCCGCCCTCGTCCGCGCCCACGACGACCTGCACACTCAGGGCGGTGTCGGCGGTCAGCGTCATCGGCTGACCGATCACCAGCTCCTCCAGCACCGGGGTGCCGGTCTCGTCCCCGGCGCGCACCGCCAGCTCCACCATCGCCGTGCCGGGCACCAACACCGCACCGGAGATGACGTGTTCACCCAGCCACGGCTGGGCCCGCACCGACAGCCGCCCACTGAGCTGCACACCGCCGGTCTCCGGCAGTTGCACCACAGCACCCAGCAGCGGGTGGCCCGCCGCCCCGAGGCCCACCGCGCCCACGTCGCCGGACCCGGTGGCCCGCTCCAGCCAGTAGTGCTCACGCTGGAAGGCGTACGTCGGAAGGTCGACGCGCCGGGCGCCGGACCCGGCGAACAGCGCGTCCAAGTCCACCGGCACACCCCGTACGTGCAGACCGGCGAGCCCGGCCAGCACCGCCTGGGCCTCCTGGACGCCCGGCCGCAGGGACGGTACGAACGCCCCGTCCGCCACCGCACCCGCTCCCGCCTCCGTCACCGAGTCCGCTTCCGCGTCCGGGAGACAGTCCTGGCCCATCGCGGTCAGCACCCCGTCCGGGCCCAGCTCCAGATGGGTGCGCACGCCCGCGTCGGCGAGCGCGCGGACACCGTCGAGGAACCGCACCGCGCCCCGCACATGCCGCACCCAGTACTCCGGGGTGCACAGCTCCTCGGGGTCCGCGATCCCGCCCGTCAGGTTCGACACCACGGGCACCCGGGGCGGCGCGTACGTCAGCCGCGACACCACCTCGCGGAACGCGTCCAGCATCCCGTCCATGTGGGGGGAGTGGAACGCGTGCGAGACCACGAGCCGCTTGGTCTTGCGGCCCTGCCGCGACAGCGTCTCCGCCACCGCCGTGACCACGTCCTCATCACCGGAGACGACCACGGACGTCGGGCCGTTGACCGCGGCGATGGAGGCCAGGTGCTCCTTCCCCGTGAGCAGGGGAACGACCTCGTCCTCGGCCGCCTCCACCGCGACCATCGCCCCGGTCGCGTCGAGTCGCTGCATCAGCCGCCCGCGCGCCCGCACCAGTGCGCAGGCGTCCGGCAGGGACAGGACCCCCGCCACATGAGCCGCGACCACCTCGCCGATCGAGTGGCCCAGCACATACGCGGGGCGCACCCCCCACGACTCCACGAGCCGGAACAGCGCCACCTCCAGCGCGAACAGCGCGGGCTGGGTGAACTCGGTCCGGTCCAGCAGCGCCGCCCTCGCCGACCCCTCCTCGGCGAACACCACCTCGGCGAGCGACACCTTGTCGCCCCCGTCCCCGTCGCCGTCTCCAGCGCACAGGTCGCCGAACTGGGCGCATACGTCATCGAAGGCCCGCGCGAACACCGGATAGTGGCCGTGCAGTTCACGGCCCATTCCGGCGCGCTGGCTGCCCTGGCCGGTGAACAGCACCGCGACCTTCCCGGACGCCACGGACCCGGTGACCGCCGACCGGGCGGACGCGCCCGAGGCCACCGCCTCCAGCCCCGCGACGGCCTCCTCGGCATCGGCGCACAGCACGACCGCGCGGTGGTCGTGGAGGGTCCGGGTGGTGGCCAGCGACCAGCCCACGTCCCGCGCGCTGTCGGCGTCCGTCTTCCGTACGTGGGTCAGCAGCCGGGCGGCCTGGTCCCGCAGCGCCTCCCGCGTATGGCCCGAGAGCACCCACGGCACGACGTGGCCGGTGGCGACCGGACCGGGCTCGGTGGACTCCTCCGGCCGCGCGGCGGTGTCCTCCGCCGGGGCCTGCTCGAGGATGACATGCGCGTTCGTTCCGCTGACGCCGAAGGAGGAGATGCCGGCGCGGCGTGCGTGTCCCGTCTCCGGCCATGCCCGCCCCTCGGTGAGCAGGGACACCGCGCCCGTGGCCCAGTTCACCTTGGAGGTGGGCGCTTCGGCGTGGAGGGTCTTCGGCAGCCGGCCGTGCCGTAGCGCCATGACGGTCTTGATGACACTGGCGATCCCGGCGGCGGCCTGCGCATGTCCGATGTTGGACTTCAACGACCCCAGCCACAGCGGCTGGTCCTCCGGGCGGTTCCGGCCGTACGTGGCGAGGAGCGCCTGGGCCTCGATCGGGTCACCCAGGGCGGTGCCGGTGCCGTGTGCCTCCACCGCGTCCACATCGGCCACGGTCAGCCCGGCGTTGGACAGCGCCTGGCGGATGACCCGTTCCTGGGAGGGGCCGTTGGGCGCGGTGAGGCCGTTGCTCGCGCCGTCCTGGTTGACCGCGGTGCCCCGGATGACGGCGAGGACGTCGTGTCCGTTGCGGCGGGCGTCGGAGAGCCGCTCCAGCAACACGAGCCCGACACCCTCGGACCAGGTGGTGCCGTCCGCGCTCTCGCCGAACGACTTGCAGCGCCCGTCGGGTGCCAGGCCACGCTGGCGGGAGAACTCCACGAACGCGGTGGGTTGGCCCATGACGGCGACACCACCGGCCAGCGCCATGGAGCATTCACCGGACCGCAGGGCCTGCACGGCGAGATGGGTGGCCACGAGCGAGGAGGAGCAGGCGGTGTCCACGGTCACCGCGGGCCCGGTCAGCCCGAGCGTGTACGACACGCGTCCGGAGATGACACTGCCCGAGACGCCGACCCCCAGGTAGCCCTCCAGGCCCTTGGGCGCCTCACCCGGACCGCCGCCGTACCCCTGGCCGCTGCCCCCGGCGAACACCGCGATGTCGCGGCCCTCCACCGACCGGGGATCCATCCCCGCCCGCTCGAAGGTCTCCCACGCGGTCTCCAGCAGCAGCCGCTGCTGCGGGTCCAGCGACAGGGCCTCGCGCGGGGAGATGCCGAAGAACGCGGCGTCGAAGCCGCCCGCGCCCTCCAGGAATCCCGCCTCGCGCACGTAGGACTTGCCCACGGCGTCCGGATCGGAGTCGAAGAGTGTCTCCAGGTCCCAGCCGCGGTCCGTCGGGAACGGGCCGATCGCGTCCCGTCCCTCGGCCACCAGCTCCCACAGCGACTCCGGGTCGGTCACCCCACCCGGCAGCCGGCACGCCATCGCCACGATCGCCACGGGTTCGGTGGACTCGGCGATCAGCCGGTCGTTCTCCCGCCGCAGCCGCTCAACGTCCATCAGCGAGGTACGCAGCGCCTTGACCAGGTCTTCCCGGGACGCAGCCATGTGTACTCCTCTCCGCAACCGCGGCGTCAGTCGTTTCCGAAGGTCGTGCCGCGCATCGCCCGGCTCACCAGTTCGTCGGCGTCCAGGTCCGCGATCGCGGTGTTCTCCGCCTCGGCGGCGGTGCTCAGCTCGCCCAGCGGATGCTCCACGGCACCGGCCGTGGAGTCCGCGAGGCGCACCAGCGCGTCCAGCACCCCGAGCTCGTGGAAGCGGCGCAACGGCACCGAGGCCAGCACCCGCCGGATCTCCCGCTCGCGGCCGTCGGCGCCGGTGGCCCCGCCGTTCTCGAGCCCGTCCACGGTCCCGTTGGCGGTCCCGTCCGCGGTGGGCAGCAGCTCCGTACGGAGCTTCCGCGCCAGCGTGGTGGGTTTCGGGTAGTCGAACACCACCGTGGGGGAGAGCTGGAGGCCGGTGGCCGCGTTGATCCGGTTGCGCAGCTCCACCGCGGTCAGCGAGTCGAACCCGGTGTCCTTGAACGCGCGCTCCGGCTCCACCGCGTCACCGTCGGCATGCCCGAGTACGGCCGCCGCCTCGCGCCGCACCAGATCGGTCAGGAACGCCTCCTGCTCCTGGCCGGTCAGCTCGGCCAGGCCGGCCAGGAGCACCTCGCGCCGCGACGCGCCCCCGCCCGGCGCGTCCGCCGCCAGGATCTCGGCCACCTCGGGCAACTGCCGCAGCAGCGGCCGCTCCCGGGCCATCGTGTATCCCGGCACGAACCGCGCCCAGTCGATGTCGGCGACGATCACATTCGGCGGGCCACCGCCCACGGCACGCGCCATCGCGCGCAGCGCGGGCGCCGGGTCCATCGGCAGGATCCCGATACGGCGCCACTGGTCACCGCCATCGGCGTCGATCATGCCGACGCCACCGCCCCAGCCGCCCCATGCCACCGACGTGGCCGCGAGACCCCGGGCGCGGCGGCGCTGCGCCAGCCCGTCGAGGAAGGCGTTGCCCGCCCCGTACGGGGCCTGGCCGCCGCTGCCCCAGACACCGGCACCGGAGGAGAACAACACGAACGCGTCCAGCTCCCGGTCGCCGACGAGCTCGTCCAGTACCAGCGCGCCACGCACCTTCGCCCCCGTCACGGCGGCGAACTCCTCGGTGGTCACCTCGGTGACCGGGGCCGGGGGCAGCCCGGCACCGGCGGTGTGCACCACCGCGGTCAGCGGGTGTGTCCGCTCCGCCTCCGCCAGCACGGCGGCCACGGCGTCCCGGTCGGTCACATCACACGCGACGACCGTGACCCGCGCATCTGCCAGATCCGCCACCAGTTCGGCCGCACCCGGCGCGGCACCGCCCTGCCTGCTGAGCAGCACCACATGGTCCGCCCCGCTCGCGGCGAGCCAGCGCGCCACGTGTGAACCGAGCCCGCCGGTGCCGCCCGTGACCAGTACGGTGCCGCGCGGCTTCCAGGCGCTGCCCGCGCCGTCCCGGTCCCGCAGCATCCGGCGGGCGAAGAGCCCGTCGGCGCGCACCGCGAGTTGATCCTCTCCTTCCGGGGAGCACAGCGCCGCGCACAACCCGTCCGGCAACTCCTCGTCGTCACCGTCCCCTTCGGCCGGCAGATCGATCAGTCCGCCGAAGGTGTCCGGGTGGTCGAGCCCGAGCACGGCGCCGAATCCCCACAGCGCCGACTGCACCGGGTCGGCCGCCTCACCGGCCACCGCGACCCCGCCACTGGTGACACACCACAGCGGTGCGGTGACGCCGTGGTCCCCCAGCGCCTGCGCCGCCGCCAGCGTCGCCGCGGTGCCCACGGACACCGTGCCGTACTCGGTGTCCGCGCGGTCGTCCCACGAGAGCAGGGACACCACCCCGGCGCAGCCGTCCGCCGATTTGACCTGGTCGCCCAGCGCCTCCCGGCCGGTCTCGGCGACCTCGACGGCCACCACCTCGGCGCCCCGCGCGGCCAGTCCGTCCAGCACCGCGCGGACCCGTGCCGAACCGGCCCGTACGGCCGGGACCAGCACCAGCCACCGGCCCGACAGCCGTGGGGCGGCTGCGGTCACCCGGGTCCAGCCGACCCGGTACCGCCATGCGTCCGTGAGGGAGTCCTCCTGGCTGCGGCGGCGCCACGAGGCCAGCGCGGGCAGCACCGTGCCCAGGGCCGCCGCGTCCACCTCGAGGTCCCGCGCCAGGGACTGCGCGTCGCCGTCCTCGATGGCCGCCCACAGGGAGCTGTCGGCGGTTTCCGCCCGCGTGGGTGTCCTGGCAGGCTCCAGCCAGTAGTGCCGGTGCTGGAAGGCGTACGTGGGCAGCGGCACCTTACGGGCCCCGGACCCGGCGAACAGGGCTGGCCAGTCCACGGGTGTTCCGGTGGTGGAGAGTTCGGCGAGGTGGGTGAGGAAGCGGGTGGGGGTGTCGTCGTCGCGGCGGAGGGTGCCGGTGATGG
>NZ_BAAAIF010000144.1:0-10444 GCF_039525925.1 Streptomyces javensis
GGTCTGTACGCCGCTGGCGTCGAGGTCGACTGGGCCGCCGTCACTGCCGACGGTGGTCGGGCGGTCAAGGTCGATCTGCCGACGTACCCGTTCCAGCATCAGCACTACTGGCCGAAGGTAGGGGCTGGTCGTGGAGACGCCTGGTCGGCTGGTCAGCAGCGTGTCGGGCACTCGCTGCTGGCGGCGGCGGTGTGGCTGGCCGTCGGCGATGGGCTGGTTCTGACCGGTCGTCTGTCGATGTCGGCGATGCCGTGGCTGGCCGATCATGCGGTGCACGGCACGGTTCTGCTGCCCGGCACGGCGTTCGTGGACCTGGCGGTCCACGCCGGTGACCTGGCCGGCTGCGGCGCCCTGGACGAGCTGACGCTCCAGGAGCCGCTGCTCCTGCCCGCCAAGGGTGGCGTGCAGTTGCAGGTACACGTGGGCGACAGCGACGACAGTGGTCGGCGGGTCGTCACGGTCTCTTCCCGCGAGGGAGAGGGCGAGTGGGTTCGGCACGCGGTGGGTGTGCTGGCCCCGGCCGGCAGTGAGCCCGTCCCTGCCCCGCTGGCTGTCTGGCCGCCGGCGGGGGCGGAGTCCGTTCCGGTCGACAACGCCTACGAGAGCTTTGCCCAGCGCGGTTACGGCTACGGGCCGGCGTTCCAGGGCCTGCGTCAGGTGTGGCGCGCCGGGGACACCGTCTACGCCGAGGCCGAGCTGCCACAGGTCATCGAGTCCGACGCGGCCGGGTACGGTATGCATCCCGCGCTGCTCGACGCCGCGCTGCACAGCCTCCTTGTTTCCGGCGCCAGCAATGGAAGTGGCGGGGGGACGGGTCTGCCGTTCGCGTGGTCGGGCGTGCGGCTGCTGGCGGGCGGGGCCCGTAATCTGCGGGTGGTGTTGGCCCGCAGGTCGGGCGCTGTCTCGGTGTCGGCGTTCGACGGTGCTGGCGAACCGGTGTTGCAGGTGCGGTCGTTGGCAATGCGTGAGGCTTCGTCCGGCCAGCTCAGCGGGGCCGGTCGCCAGGTGCGTCAGTCGCTGTTCACGGTGGACTGGGTTCCGCTGCCGGCGCAGGCTTCTGACGCTGCGCTGCGATGGGCGCGGCACGGCACCGAGGTGGCCCCGGTGGTCGTGGCGGCCGTGCCGGCTGCGTCGTCCGGAAGTTCAGCGCCGCAGGCGGCTCAGCAGGTTGCCGCGACGGTGCTGGGTTGGGTGCAGGAGTGGTTGGCCGACCCCGCGACCGACGACGCGCAGTTGGTGATCTGGACCGGCCAGGACTTGGCTGGTGCGGCGGTGACGGGTCTGATCCGTTCGGCGCAGTCGGAGCACCCGGGTCGTCTGCTGTTGGTCGATGTCGACCCGGCGGCTGGCCTGGACTTCGGTCGCGACGCCGACGTGGACGCCGTCCTGGCCGCGGCACTGGATGCCGACGAGCCCGAGGTCCGGATCCGTCCCGCCGCCGACGGCGCGGGGATCGCGGCCTTCGGCCGACGGTTGGCCCGCGCCAGTGAGCTGGCCTTGCCGAGTGGTTCGAACTGGCGGGTGGAGGTCGCCAACCCGGGTGACCTGGGCAGTGCCGCTGTCGTCGACGCTCCCGAGACCGAGGCTGCGCTGTCGGCTGGTCAGGTTCGGGTGGGTCTGCGTGCGGTGGGTGTGAACTTCCGCGATGTGGTGGCCGGTCTGGGGATGGTCTCGGACGGCCGGGTCCTTGGTGGTGAAGGCTCCGGTGTCGTGCTGGAGATCGGCCCAGGGGTGGACGGTCTGACGGTCGGCCAGCCGGTGATGGGTCTGGTGCCGGGCTGGGGTTCGGTCGGGATCGTGGACAGCCGCATGGTGGCCGCCATCCCGCAGGGCTGGTCGTACCAGCAGGCCGCGGCGGTGTCGGTCGGGTTCCTGACGGCGTTCTACGGGCTGTGGGATCTGGCCCAGGTCCGTTCCGGTCAGCGGGTGTTGATTCACGCCGGTACGGGTGGTGTGGGTACGGCTGCGGTGCAGTTGGCGAAGGCGTGGGGGCTGGAGGTCTTCGCGACCGCCAGTCCGGCCAAGCAGCATGCGCTGCGCGCGATGGGTGTTGAGGAGAGTCACATCGCCTCGACCCGTGATCTGGACTTCTGTGAGCGGTTCCTGGGCGTGACCGGTGGCGAGGGCATGGACGTGGTCGTCAACGCCCTTGCCGGGGAGTTCACGGACGCGTCGCTGCGGCTGCTGCCGCGCGGTGGTCAGTTCGTCGAGATGGGCAAGACCGACATTCGCAACCCCGAGCAGGTCGCCGAGGCCTACCCCGGGGTGGTCTACCAGGCGTTCGACCTGATGGACGCCGGCGAGCCGCGGATCGCGGAGATGCTGGCCGAGCTCGGGCCGATGTTCGAGGCTGGGACGCTGGTTCCGCCGCCGGTGACGTGTTTCGAGCTGTCGCAGGCGGTGGCGGCGCTGCGGTACCTCCAGGCGGCTCGGCAGGTGGGCAAGGTGGTGCTGAACGTCCCCGTCGAGTGGGACAGTCAGGGCACGGTGCTGGTCACGGGTGGAACCGGCACGCTGGGTGGTGAGTTGGCGCGGCACCTGGTGAGCGTCCGTGGCATGCGGCACCTGGTGCTGATGTCCCGTCGTGGCCCGGCCGCGCCGGGCGTGGCCCGTCTGGTGGCGGAGTTGGCGCAGTTGGGTGCGAGCGTGCGGGTGCAGGCCGGTGATGCCGCCGACCGTGACGGTCTCGCCTCGGTGCTGGCGCGGCTCACGGCCGACCGGCCGCTGACCGCGGTCGTGCACGCCGCCGGTGTGATCGACGACGCCACCGTGGAGTCGCTGACGCCCGAGCGGATGGCGCCGGTCATGGCCGCCAAGGTCGACGCGGCGTGGAACCTGCACGAGTTGACCGAGGGTGCGGGCCTGGCCGGCTTCGTGCTGTACTCCTCGGCGGTGGCTGTCATGGGCAGCCCGGGGCAGGGGAGTTACGCCGCCGCCAACGCGTTCCTGGACGCACTCGCGTCCTACCGTCGCGGCCGACAGCTGGTCGGCCAGTCGCTGGCCTGGGGTCTGTGGGCCCAGGCCTCGGAGATCACCGGGCACCTGGAGGGCGCGGGTCTGACCCGTCTGCGTCGCGGCGGCATCCAGCCACTGACGACCGAGCAGGGTCTGGCGCTGTTCGACGCCGCTGCCGCGCTGGGCGCGCCGCTGGCGGTCCCGGCCCGACTGGACCTGGCCGCGTTCTCCCGCGGCGGACGGCCGCTCCCTGCGTTGCTGCGAGGCCTGGCCGTTGGCGCTCCCGCCCGCCGGACCGCGGCCGTTGTCGCGGGCGCCGGTGGCTTGGCGGCCCAGCTGGCCGCGCTCGGTCCCGCCGAGCGCGAGCAGGAAGTCGTGCAGATCGTCCGGGCGGCTGCTGCTGTCGTCCTGGGGCATTCACACCCCGGGGACATCGATCCCCTACGGGCCTTCCGGGACATGGGCATCGACTCCCTGACCGGTCTGGAGCTGCGCAACCGGCTCTCGGCCGAGACGGGCCTGACCCTTCCCGCCACCCTGGTCTTCGACCAGCCGACGCCGGTTGAGGTCGCCCGGTACGTGGTGGCAGAGGCGTGCGGGACCGACGTAGCCGTCGGTGACACCGCCGTGCAGGTGGTCCGTGTCGGCACGGACGAGCCGGTGGCGATCGTCGGTATGGGCTGCCGGTTCCCGGGCGGGGTCGAGGACCCGGAGGGTTTCTGGCAGCTGGTCGCCGGAGGGACCGACGCGATGTCGGGCTTCCCGTCGAACCGCGGCTGGGAGATGCCGGGCCTGTCCGACTCCGGTGATGGGGCCCCGGCCTACACCCCGCTGGGCGGCTTCCTTGACGGTGCCGGTGAGTTCGATGCGGAGTTCTTCGGGATCAGTCCGCGCGAGGCGCTGGGGATGGACCCCCAGCAGCGGCTGCTGCTGGAGACCTGCTGGGAGGCCCTGGAGGACGCCGGCATCGAGCCGGGAACGCTGCGGGGCACCGACACCGGCGTCTACGCCGGGATCATCGCGTTGGGGTACCGGGTCGGTGAGCAGGACGGTGCCGGCGGCTTCGGGATGACCGGGACCACGGCGAGTGTGGCGTCGGGCCGGGTGGCGTATTCGCTGGGCCTTCAGGGCCCTGCGGTCTCGATCGACACGGCGTGCTCGTCTTCGCTGACGGCGATTCACCTGGCGGCGCAGGCGGTGCGGTCCGGCGAGTGCGGGATCGCGCTGGCCGGCGGCGTCACCGTGATGCCCACCCCGGGAACGTTCACGGAATTCGCGCGCCAGCGGGGCTTGGCCGGCGATGGCCGATGCAAGCCGTTCTCGGATGCCGCTGACGGCACCGGCTGGGGCGAGGGCGTCGGGATGTTGGTCCTGGAGCGGCTGTCGGACGCCCGTGAGCGTGGGCACCGGGTGCTGGCGGTGGTTGCGGGTAGTGCGGTGAACCAGGACGGTGCGAGCAATGGTCTGTCGGCGCCGAATGGTCCGTCGCAGCAGCGGGTGATCCGGGCTGCGCTGGCGAGTGCGAGGTTGCAGCCGGGCGATGTCGATGTGGTCGAGGCTCATGGCACGGGTACGGCGTTGGGTGACCCGATCGAGGCGCAGGCGCTGCTGGCGACTTATGGGCAGGATCGGCCTGAGGGCCGGCCGCTGCTGCTGGGTTCGGTGAAGTCGAACATCGGGCATACCCAGGCTGCGGCTGGTGTGGCTGGTGTGATCAAGATGGTGCAGGCGATGCGCCATGGAGTGTTGCCGCAGACGCTGAATGTGGACGCCCCGTCTTCGCATGTGGACTGGTCGGCCGGTGCGGTGGAGTTGCTGACCGAGCCTCGCGAGTGGCCGGAGGGCGCTGAGCCGCGTCGTGCGGGTGTGTCGGCGTTCGGGATCAGCGGCACCAACGTCCACCTCATCCTTGAGCAGCCCACTCAGGACATCCCTGTCCTGGATGCTCATGATCAGGATGTTCCGGACCCGGTGGGTCCGGTGGCATGGGTGTTGTCGGCGCGGTCCGGTGCGGCGTTGGCCGCGCAGGCGGGTCGGCTGGCGGAGTTCGTGGCTGACCGTCCCCAGGTCGCGGCCAGGGACCTGGCGTTCTCCCTTGCCGTCACCCGAACCACTGCGTTCTCCCACCGGCTGGCCGTCGTTGGCGATGGCCGTGAGCAGTTGCTGGAGGGTTTGAGTGCTGCGGCTGTGGGCCGGGCTGTGGCTGGTGTGGTGACTGGGACGGGTGGTGATGGTCGGGTTGGGGTGGTGTTCTCGGGTCAGGGTTCTCAGCGTGTGGGGATGGGCCTGGGCCTGTATGAAACGTTCCCGGTGTTCGCGCGGGCGTTTGATGAGGTGTGTGCTGGGTTGGAGGGGTTGCTGCCGGGGTCGTTGCGTGAGGTGATCGCGGCGGGTGGTGTGGAGTTGGATCAGACGGTGTTCGCGCAGGCGGGGTTGTTTGCGGTGCAGGTGGCGTTGTTCCGTTTGTGGTCGTCGTGGGGTGTGGTTCCGCAGTGTGTGGCGGGGCATTCGATTGGTGAGGTTACGGCGGCGTATGTGGCCGGGGTGTGGGATCTGGCGGATGCGTGTGCGGTGGTGGCGGCGCGTGGCCGTCTGATGCAGGAGCTGCCGGCCGGTGGGGCGATGGCGGCGCTGGAGGCGTCGGCGGAGCAGGTCGCCGGGCTGCTGGCCGGGCGTGAGGGGGTGGCGGTCGCGGCGGTCAACAGTGCGCGTCAGGTGGTGATTTCGGGTGTGGAGTGCGTGGTGGGGGAGGTGGTGGAGCTGTGGCGGGAGCGGGGTGGGCGGGTGCGCAGGTTGCGGGTCAGCCATGCGTTCCACTCGCCGTTGATGGATCCGATGCTGGAGGAGTTCGGCCAGGTGCTGGCTGGGGTGACGTTCCACGAGCCGCGTATTCCGCTGGTGTCGGGTGCGCCGGGTGCGGATGTGACGGATCCCGGCTACTGGGTGGGGCATGTGCGGGAGACGGTGCGTTTCCACGACGTGGTGGAGGCGATGCGTGCCCAGGGCATGAGCGTGTTCGCGGAGTTGGGTCCGGATGGTGCGCTGTCGGCGATGGCCGACACCGACACCTGGGTCCCGGCACTGCGCGCCGACCAGGACGAGGCGGAGACGGCACTGCGCGCACTGGCCGGTCTGTATGCCGCTGGCGTCGAGGTGGACTGGTCCGCAGTGTTCACCGGCAGGGCGCAGAAGGTTGCCCTGCCGACGTACCCGTTCCAGCGCCAGCACTACTGGCCGAAGGCAGGTGCCGGTCGTGGTGATGTTGCGTCGGCTGGTCAGCAGCGCGACGGTCACCCGTTGCTGGCGGCGGCGGTGTGGTTGGCCGAGGGTGATGGGTTGGTTCTGACGGGTCGTCTGTCGGTGTCGGCGATGCCGTGGCTGGCCGATCACGCGGTGCACGGCACGGTTCTGCTGCCCGGTACGGCTTTCGTGGACCTGGCGGTCCACGCCGGTGACCTGGCTGGCTGCGGTGTGCTGGAGGAGTTGACCTTGCAGGAGCCGCTGCTCCTGCCCAGCTCTGGTGGCGTGCAGTTGCAGGTCCACGTGGGTGGCAGTGACGGCGACAGCGGCCGGCGCACGGTGACGGTCTCTTCCCGTGAGGGGGAGGGCGAGTGGGTCCGGAACGCGGTCGGTGTGCTGGCCCCGGTCGGCAGTGAGCCCGTCCAGGCAGCGCTGGCTGTCTGGCCGCCGACGGGGGCGGAGCAGGTGTCGGTCGACGACGCCTACGAGAGGTTCGCTCAGCGGGGTTACGGCTACGGGCCGGCGTTCCAGGGCCTGCGTCAGGTATGGCGCGCCGGGGAGACCGTCTACGCCGAGGTCGAGCTGCCGCAGGCTGTCGAAGCCGATGCTGCCGGGTTTGGTCTGCACCCGGCGTTGCTCGACGCCGCCCTGCACAGCCTCCTTGCCGCCAGTGATGGCAGTGGCGGGGGGACGGGTCTGCCGTTCGCGTGGTCGGGGGTTCGGCTGCTGGCGGGCGGTGCCCGGCAGCTGCGGGTGGTCCTGGCCCGTGGGGCGAGTGGCGTCTCGGTGACGGCGTTCGATGGTGTCGGTCAGCCGGTGCTGGAGGTCCGGTCGCTGGCGCTGCGGGAGATACCGACGGCTCAGTTCGGCGGCTCGGCCCGTCAGGTGCGCCAGTCGCTGTTCACCGTGGAGTGGGTCCCGCTGTCGGCGCAGGCCTCCGACACCGCAGTCCAGTGGGCGCGGCACGGCTCCACGATCGCACCGGTGGTGGTGGCGGCCGTGCCGACTGCCCCGTCCGGGAGTTCGGTGTCGCAGGCGGCTCAGCAGGCTGCTGCGGCGGTGTTGGGTTGGGTGCAGGAGTGGTTGGCCGACCCCGCGACCGACGAGGCACGCTTGGTGTTCTGGACCCAGGGCGTCGCAGCCGGACAGGACTTGACCGGTGCGCCAGTGGCGGGTCTGATCCGTTCGGCGCAGTCGGAGCACCCGGGTCGTCTGCTGCTGGTCGATGTCGACCCGGCGGCCGGCCTGGACTTCGGTCGCGACGCCGACGTGGACGCCGTCCTGGCCGTGGCACTGGATGCCGACGAGCCCGAGGTCCGGATCCGTCCCGCCACCGACGGCGGGGGGATCGCGGCATTCGGCCGACGGCTGGCCCGCGCCGGTGAGCTGGCCTTGCCGAGTGGTGCGAACTGGCGGGTGGAGGTCGCCAACCCGGGTGACCTGGGCAGTGCCGCCGTCGTCGACGCTCCTGACACGGGCGCCGAGCTGGTGGATGGGCAGGTTCGGGTTGGTCTGCGTGCGGTGGGTGTGAACTTCCGCGACGTGGTCGCCGGTCTGGGTATGGTCGCGGACAACCGAGGTCTCGGTGGCGAAGGTGCCGGTGTCGTCCTGGAGATCGGCCCCGGTGTCACTGGCCTGACGGCCGGTCAGCCGGTGATGGGTCTGGCGCCCAGCTGGGGTCCGGTCGGGATCGTGGACAGCCGCCTGGTTGCCGCCATCCCGCAGGGATGGTCGTACCAGCAGGCCGCGGCAGTGCCGATTGGATTCCTTACCGCGTTCTACGCGTTGCGGGATCTGGCCCAGGTCCGCCCTGGGCAACGGGTGTTGATTCACGCTGGTACGGGTGGTGTGGGTACGGCCGCGGTGCAGTTGGCGAAGGCGTGGGGGCTGGAGGTCTTCGCGACCGCCAGTCCGCCCAAGCAGCATGCGCTGCGCGCGATGGGCGTTGAGGAAAGTCACATCGCCTCGACCCGCGATCTGGACTTCTGTGAGCGGTTCCTGGCCGTGACCGGTGGCGAGGGCATGGACGTGGTCCTGAACGCCCTTGCTGGGGAGTTCACTGACGCGTCGCTGCGGCTGCTGCCGCGCGGTGGTCAGTTCGTCGAGATGGGCAAGACCGATATTCGCAACCCCGAGCTGGTTGCCGAGGCCTACCCCGGGGTGGTGTACCAGGCGTTCGACCTGATGGACGCCGGCGAGCCGCGGATCGCGGAGATGCTGGCCGAGCTCGGAGGCATGTTCGACGCGGGCACCGTGACCCCGCCGCCGGTGACGACCTTCGAGCTGTCGCAGGCCGTGGCGGCCCTGCGGCACCTCCAGGCAGCCCGACACCTCGGCAAGGTTGTGCTCAACGTCCCCGTCGAGTGGGACAGTCAGGGCACGGTGCTGGTCACGGGTGGAACCGGCACGCTAGGCGGCGAGTTGGCCCGACACCTGGTCAACGTCCGTGGCATGCGCCACCTGCTCCTGCTGTCGCGTCGCGGTGCGGTCGCGCCCGGAGTCGCCCGCCTGGTCACCGAGTTGGCGCAGTCGGGTGCGGAGGTGCGCGTTCAGGCCGGCGATGCCGCCGACCGCGAGGGTCTCGCGTCGGTGCTGTCCAGGATCGCGGCCGAGCGGCCGCTGACCGCGGTGGTGCACGCGGCCGGTGTGATCGACGACGCCACCGTGGAGTCGCTGACGTCCGAGCGGATGGCCCCGGTGCTGTCGGCGAAGGCTGACGCGGCGTGGAACCTGCACGAGTTGACCGAGGACGCGGGCCTGGCCGGCTTCGTGCTGTACTCCTCGGCGGCGGCTGTCATGGGCAGCCCGGGGCAGGGGAGTTACGCCGCAGCCAACGCGTTCCTGGACACACTCGCGGCCCACCGCCGCGAGCGGCACCTGGCCGGTCAGTCGCTGGCCTGGGGCCTGTGGGCGCAGACCTCGGAGATCACCGGGCAGTTGGCCGGTGCCGACCTCTCCCGGCTGCGTCGCGGCGGCATCCAGCCACTGACGACCGAGCAGGGCCTCGCGCTGTTCGAGGCTGCTACTGCCCTGGGCACGCCGCTGGCGGTCCCGGCCCGACTGGACATGACGGCACTGGCACGCCCGGAACGACCGCTGCTTCCGCTGCTGCGCGGACTGGCCGTTGGCGTCTCCGCCCGCCCGACCGCGGCCGTTGCGGTGGACGCGGGTGGCTTGGCGGCTCGGCTGGCCGCGCTCGGTTCCGTCGAGCGCGAGCAGGAAGTTTTGCAGATCGTCCGAGCTGCTGCCGCCGTGGTCCTGGGCCACGCGCGCCCCGGGGACATCGATCCCCAGCGGGCCTTCCGCGACATGGGCATCGACTCCCTGACCGGTCTGGAGCTCCGCAACCGGCTCTCGGCCGAAACCGGCCTGAGCCTGCCCGCCACCCTGGTGTTCGACTACCCCGTCCCCCTGGACCTCGCCCGGCACCTGGTGACCGAGGTGTGCGGGACCGCCGAGGCCGCCGGAGCGGCCTCCGTGCCGGCGGTACGCCTCGGTACCGACGAGCCGGTGGCGATCGTCGGCATGGGCTGCCGCTTCCCGGGCGGGGCCGAGGACCCGGAGGGCTTCTGGCAGTTGGTCGCCGGAGGCTCCGACGCGATGTCGGGCTTCCCGTCGAACCGCGGTTGGGACGTGGAGGGCCTGTCCGACTCCGGTGACGCGGATACGTCGTTTGCCCCGGTGGGCGGCTTCCTGGCCGGTGCTGCCGACTTCGATGCGGAGTTCTTCGGGATCAGTCCGCGCGAGGCGCTGGGGATGGACCCGCAGCAGCGGCTGCTGCTGGAGACCTGCTGGGAGGCTCTGGAGGACGCGGGCATCACCCCGAGTTCGCTGCGGGGCAGCGACACGGGTGTCTACGCGGGCATCATCGCGTCGGGATATCGGGCTGGTGAGCAGGACGGTGCCGGTGGCTTCGGCCTGACCGGGACGACGGCGAGTGTGGCGTCGGGCCGGGTGGCGTACTCGCTGGGCCTTCAGGGTCCGGCCGTATCGATCGACACGGCGTGTTCGTCTTCGCTGACGGCGATTCACCTCGCCGCGCAGGCGCTGCGCTCCGGCGAGTGCGGAATGGCCCTGGCCGGCGGCGTCACCGTGATGGCGTCGCCCGGCACATTCACCGAGTTCGCGCGGCAGCGCGGCCTTGCTGCTGACGGTCGGTGCAAGCCGTTCGCGGAGGCGGCTGATGGAACCGGTTGGGGTGAGGGTGTCGGTGTCCTGGTGTTGGAGCGGCTGTCGGATGCTCGTGCTC
>NZ_BAAAIF010000145.1:0-10417 GCF_039525925.1 Streptomyces javensis
ACGACCAGGGCGAACCGCTGGCCATTCGCGCATGGGGATCGCTGCAACTGCGCGCGGCGGTTTCGGCAGCACGGGGCGGAAGCCGGGCGGAGGCCGAAGACCGCATCGCACACGCCAGGGACGCCGCAGATCGGTTGGGCGAATGCTCCGGCCCCCCGCTGTACGACCGGCATTCGCTCACGTTCTCGCCGGGCAACGTCCAGATCCACGCCATCAGCGTTGCGCTTGAGATGCGCGAGCAGCGGAGGGCTCTGGCCATAAACCGCAAGACCAGTTCGGAACTTGTCGCCGGGCTCCCCAACTCCCGTCAGGGACACCACCACATGGACCTTGCCCGCGCGTGGCTTTGGGATGGAAACCGGGACAAGGCGTTGAAGGAACTGGATAAGGCCGAACACATCGCGCCCCAGCTCATCCGCAACCACCCCATTGCGCGGTCAACCCTGCGTAGCCTCGTCTACGCCGAACGGGCGACCACCCGTGAGAAGCTGCGCCGCATGTCAGACCGCTTTCACCTCGATGGATGAGGGTGATATTCCTGCGGTTCATATTCGGCTGCTGCCCTGCTCCTAGCTTCGGGGCATGGCCGAACAGACTTCGAAGCAAGTGCCCGCGCAGGGCGCCGAGTTAAGCGCAGGCGTCCCGTTTCGCCCCCGGCTCGGCGACCTCGCCTCAGACCTCGCGGAGAACGGGCGGATCGGCGTCGTCGTCCGTGTACCGGGCGCAAGCTCGGCGTCCTACCACCTGCGCCCGCCGGGAGGTGGCCGGGAATGGTCGGCCCCGTCCAGCGGTGACACCTTGCGCCCCGTGCCCGTGCCGGTCACCCACGTCAGTCCCCTGAAACGGGATGTCATCTACGACCACCGGGCGCAGCAGGCCGCCCTACCGGTCTTGGTCCACCACGAAGACGGCGGCATGTCCGAGTCGGTCCTGATTCTGGAGCCCGCACAGGTCGAGCTGTACCGAATCCAGCTCGACCACATCATCGAGCAGCGGCACCAGGCCCGAGGGGGTAAGCCGTGAGCGCGGCTGTGCTGACGCTCGCTCCGCCTGGCTCGGCACACACTTCCGCGCGGCTCCCCCTCGCCTTCCACTGTTCTACGACCGCCCACGACCTAAGCGGCACCCGCGAGGTCATACTCGCCACCTACCGAGCGCCCACACCTCGACTGGCTGCCCGATGGATGCAAGCCGAAGCGCTGCGTCTCGCCCGCCTGTTCGCCCCCCACCCTGGCGAGCCCTATCTCGGGAGGGCTCCCGTCGTCCCCACCGGGCCTACGTGTCCCCGCCCTCACGCCTACCTATACGCATGGGCTCAGGAACCCGGCCAGTACGAGCAGGCCCTGCTGACACTCGCAGCCGCCGAGCCGTACCGCATCAGCGTCACCGACTACGACGCCCGGTACAACCTGCTCGCCGCTCCCCTGCTGATGCCGCCCAAGCCCCCACAGTCCCCCGCCCCCGCCGGGTGCCAACCCTCCCCGGCGAGGGCGGGCCGGCGCCGCCGGAAACCGGCGAAACACGCCGCCCGTTGACCGCCGCCCCCGCGTTTTTACCGGTTCCCCCGCGGCGCGGGGGCGGTGCACCACCCCAGGCGACCGCAGGGTCAGGGTCGCACCCGTCTACTCATGGAGGCACTCACGTGAGCACAGCTACCGTGATCGGTATCCAATCCATTGAGCTGGAGATCACCGGGACCTGCCAACTCCGGTGTACCCACTGCTGCACCGACAGCAGCCCGCAGGCGCCCTCCGGGCACATGACCCGCGACGACTGGTCGCACGTCATCGCGGACGTGGCCGAACTGGGCATCCCCCTGATCCAGTTCATCGGCGGCGAGCCGACCCTCTCGCCGCACCTGCCGCAGTTCATCGACGAGGCGCTCGACGCCGGCCTCGGCGTCGAGGTGTATTCGAACCTCACCCACGTACGGCCGTCCCTCTGGGACTCGTTCAGCCGTAAGGGCGTCTGCCTCGCCACGTCCTACTACAGCGACGACCGGGCGCAGCACGAGGAGATCACCCGCACGCGGGGAAGCCTCGACCGCACCAGGGCGAACATCGTCGAAGCGGTCCGCCGCGGTATCCCGATGCGTGCCGGAATCGTCGAAGTGATCGAGGGGCAGCGCGTCGAGCAGGCCAAAGCGGAGCTGCACCGGCTCGGCATCAAGGAAATCCAGGTCGACCGTATGCGCAAGGTCGGACGTGCGGCCGGGCCGGACACGAGCATGCCGATCGCCGCCGAGCTGTGCGGGCACTGCTTCCGGCACCGCGTGTCCGTCTCCCCCGACGGGGCCGTGTCCGGCTGCATCCTCAGCCGCTTCATGGTCGCCGGCAACGTCCGCGATCAGCGTCTCGCCGCGATCCTGCACAGCGACCGATGGGGCGAGATGATTGCAGCCGTGCCCGAACCGCGCGCCGACGCCTGTACCCCGGCCGATTCGAACGACTGCGACCCCGCCCGTACGCCCGCCTGCGCCCCGAAGCACTTCGCACCCGCCCCGCCCCCCTCTCTTGGAGTTCACTCGTGAACTGGTCCGCCCGCGCCGTCGCTCTGGCCAGCGCCGCAACACACCGGCACTCCCGATGGGCGCCGGCCGTCGCCGCCACGCCACGGCACCTGTTCGTCCCCCGATGGTGGGAGCGCGGTTCGGACGGCTGGGAACTGCACGACGGCCCCTCAGACCCGCATCGCTGGCTCGACGCGGCGTACCGCGACACCTCGCTCGTGACCCGTGTCGGTCCCTTACACGCCGACTACGCCACGGAGGCCGACCGGCCGCACGGCCGACCGACATCCTCGGCCACGCTGCCGAGCCTGGTGGTGGGCATGTTCCAGCATGCCCGCATCGACGATGGCGACCGGCTGCTCGATGTGGGCACGGGAAGCGGGTACGGGGCCGCCCTCGCTGCCCGCCGGCTGAGCGACGAGCAAGTGACGAGCGTCGATGTCGACCTCTACCTGACCGAGGCCGCCCACAAGCGGGTGGGCGAGGCTGGAGTCGCTCCCACGCTCGACACGATCGACGCGACCGGGGATCTGCCCTATGACTCCGCGAGCTTCGACCGGATCGTCGCCACCGTGTCCGTACGCACCATCCCCGCAGGCTGGCTCCGGGTGCTCCGCCCCGGCGGTCGGCTGGTGACCACGATCGCCGGCACCTCCCTCCTCGTCACAGCCGAGAAGGACGAGGAGGGGGGAGGCGCGACCGGACGCGTCGAGTGGGACCGGGCAGGGTTCATGCACGCTCGCCACGGTGACGACTACCCGCCCGGCGCGGCCGTTCGCCTCGCCAAGGCCGCGGAACTGGACGGAGACGACATCACCCGCGGTCCGTACCCCGTCATCGACGTGGCGAACGCGTGGGACCTCGCATCCATGCTCGACGTCGAGGCGCCCGGTATCGAGCACGAGTACCGGGAGGACGGCGAGCAGCGCGTCGCGCTGATGGCACACGCCGACGGATCGTGGGCCCGTGCGACGGCGACCGGGAACGAGCGGCCCACCGTGCACCAGGGCGGCCCCCGCCGGCTGTGGGACGCCCTCGACAAGGTCCGCGACTACTGGCTGAGTCACGGCGAGCTACCGGTGCGAGGGGCCCGCGTGGACATCATGGCTGATGGTCGTACGTTCCTCGGCCGCGGGAAGTGGCAAGCCGAGCTGAGCTGACGGTCATACTCACGAGGGGCTCCCGGGCCGGAAAGCCCTGCCGGGGAGCCCCTTTTCCACAGGCCCGAGGCATACCCGCGACGCCGCATGGATCGACGCAGCCTGTTGGGTGATCTGGCTCGTCTCCGCCGGCCACACCCCCGCAGACGCGGGCTGTGGGCCGCCAACCCGCATGATCCACCAGCCCGCTCGCTCGACCTGTTCGCCACCACACAGCACTGTCTCTGGACGGCATCGCCGCAGGCTCCCCGATGCGACATGGAAACGATCGCTCGCTGACGCCGCGCAGCAGTCGGCCAGAAGCCGCCGAACCTGAGGAGGGCACCGATGCCAACGCCGAGACTGCGGGCGCTGGGTCAGTCGGTCATGCATCGAGCCGCCATCGCGGCCGCCGAGGCGACCACCGCCGTGGTCCCTCGCTCTTCCGCCCCGGCTCCGGGGCTCACTTCACAGGAGGGCGCGAAGATCATCGCGTTCCGGCCGCGCAAGGTGAGCGCGTAAGAAAAGGCCCAGGCCATCGACTAGATGACCTGGGCTTTCCTGGAGCCGCCTAAGGGAATCGAACTCTTGACCTACGTACGCATTTCGAGTCCCCGCAAGATCATGGCAGGTGGTTCTGGGTAAAGCCGCCAAGTACGGTTCCCGCAGGTCAGCGGACTACGACGTACGGTCCGCGTGCCACCGAATCCACCTTGTTCTGCCCTATCCGCTCACGCACGCCGATCGGGCGTCGATCCTGCCGTACACATATCAGAAGGGCGTGGCGGTGCCTGGAACGTGTCGCCGTCACACGCGCGTGAGTCGCAGCGTGATGTGGCGCAGCTCGATGCTCGCCTGCTTGGCGAGGAGTCGATGCCGAAGCATCTCACCCTCGCTGAGGCGTGTTCCCTGCGGCGACGTAACGATGATGAGCGGCTCCGCTCCGCCATCCACTCGGGCGTTGATGCCCGCCCATACAAGGTCGGCGAGCTTAGCCGCCGGCCCCCAGATCATCAGGACGTCCGACTCAGGCCCTCGGACTAGGCAGCGGTTGGGTTTGACATCAACTGTCTCGGGGTCGGCAAACCAGTCCGGCCCAATTGCCTGGTGCGCGATCTGCTCCATCCCTGGGTAGCGGCTAACCGCGAACGGGGCGTAGGGGCCGATGCCAAACCTCGCCCTCGGGAGCTCTTTGATCGGTCCATCCTTGATCCACACGCGGACGCGATCGCGTTCGATAAAACGCGTGAGCTTGCCCCCGATGCGTGGGTCGTCGATCCAACGTACGTAGCACTGAGACCGCTCACGTGGAGCCATGCCGTCCCAGTCGAGTTCGTCGACCTGCCGGTACACCTCGGCGATCACCTCGCGGCGGATCTCCTCATCGATGTCACTCATCGATCCCTCACCCCCCAAAGGCGGCCGGGTCGGGAAACTGAAGGCGACTCTTGTCCAACGAGGTCTCCAGACTGGCCGCGTCCTTGATCCATTCACGCATCAGACTCTCCGCCCGCTTGTCGGCGAAGTCGAAGCTCGTGCCGCGCTCCCGCAAACGCAAGGTCTCGACTTCGTCTTCTGCGATCTGCTGGCGGATGTTCAAGATAGCGGCGATGCGGCGGATGTCGCTGACGAAGTCAAGGACTTCCACATGCGACTTCCCCGGACGCAGGCGCAGACCGCGGCCAAGCTGCTGGACGAAGACCCGACGACTGTGCGTGACTCGAGCGAAGCAAAGGATGTTCACGTCCGGGATATCAACGCCCTCGTTGAGGATGTCAACGGCGGTCAGGATCGGGACTTCGCCGCTCCTGAAGCTCATCAATCGGGACTGTCGTTCCCGCTTGCTGAGACCCGCATGAACAGCGAGTGCCCCCCGCCACTGCGGCACCTCTGCGAGCAGCACCGCCATGCGTTCGGCATGTTCGATGGTGCGGCAGAAGACGACCGCACGGGGCTGCTGGGTACGCGCCCATACCTCAATCAGCTTCTCACGCACCCCCTCATCTCGTTCCGGCAGAAACAGACGGGCGTTGAGATCCTTGATCGAGTAGCTGTGGTCGCTCATACCACGGACGAAGTCCCAGTCGATGTTATCCGCGTAGAGCCGGTAACAGACTTCGGACAGGTAACCCAGCCGCATGCCGTCCTCGATACCCAGCATGTAGCTCGGTTCGCCAAAGCGCGTGCGGATATCGAAGCGATCACCACGCCAGGGCGTAGCGGTGACCCCGAAGATCTGGCTCGCGCGGAGGACATCTAGAAGCTCGGCCAGCTGGCCGTCCTCGGCGACGTGATGAGCTTCGTCGACCATGACCAACGCGGGGCGGTAGCCAGCGCGGGCGTAGCTGAGAGCGCTCGTTGTGGTTGCGCAGGTAACTCCTCGCAGGTCGTCGGGCCGGTGGTCACCCGTCAAGAGCTGAGTGCGCACGCTCTTGGGCAGGTGATGCCACAATGCTCGCTCGAGCTGCTCCACCAGATCCTTTGCCGGGGCGACGATCAAGACTTTGTCCTGAGAGTTCACGCGGAGGTGCTGGTCGATGGCCTCGCCGCCAACCACTGTCTTCCCCAGGCCAGTTGCCAGGACCAGCAAGGCACGGTCGGCGCTCTTCAAATCCCCGACGAGCGCCCGCAAAGCCTCGCCTTGGTAGGGGCGCAGCCTACGGGACGGCAGCCGGTCAGCAGTGAATCGGTCGTCCGAGTAGAGGTCAACCAATTCCTGACCAGACCATAGCTCCACCCGCATGCCAACCGCCGCGAGGCTGTCGCGACGCTTGTGGGTGAGCGGACCAAAGCGGCTGTTAGTGACCACTACGGCGCGGTCGGCACCATAGTGGGCTTTGGCCTCCAGAACCTCATCGATGGCACTGGGTGGCACCGCCGCACCCGCCTTCCACTTGGCTTGAAACACCCACAAGCGGCCTTCGCGGGTGGCAAGAATGTCGCCGCCCTGGTCGTTCGCACCGTCGATGTTGACGACGTCGGTGAAACCCAGGTGAAGCGTTAGCCGCTCCAGCTGACGGGTGAAACCGAACGGCCCCACCCATCGCAAGAAATCTGGTGCCATGAACGAGGTAGTCATCGCTCACACAGATCCGGCAATGCTCTGGTCGAGCATGTCGAAAGTGATCCGAGCCAAGGAGAGCTCCAGTCGGGTCTTCGCTCCTGGGTCGGTCAGGAATTCACTGATAACCTCCAAAGGACGCACGGTTTGTGTCACTTGCCTATCTTTTACCGCAGTATCTGACCAGCCACGCCAGGACGTCTTGAACACCGCTCCGTCCAAGAAGGCGGCTGGACGCACCCGGACGACGGCCGCGATCCCGGCAGCGTCCAAGTGAGCCACGAAATCCCCCTGCTTGACGACGGTAGGCCAGTCGAGAGACGCGTCCGCTCGCCCGGCGTCCCGCTCAGCACGCAGCCTCACCGCCTCTGGCACCGCCTCCCAGAGTTCGTCGGCCATGGGCGCAACAATGGGCGTCATCAGCTCTCGCACACGACTCAACAGTGAGTCAGCCCGGTCGCGTAGTGCTGACTCGGTGACCCGTTGGTCGGAGAACTGCCGTGTGACCTCAGCCGCGACCGCTGTCACCTTCTGCCCATCCGGTTCGAAAGCGTGCAGAGTCTGTGCGATCTCCATCAACGCGTAGTCGCGGGGGTCGCGTCCATATTCACGGAATACGAGGTGCTCGCCGTGGACAAACACCTCCAGGTTCACGCCCTTTCCAAGTCGAGCCAGCGAAGGGACCGGCCGCTCGCGATCGTCCAGCAAGGGCGTGCGCGTCTCGAAGACCGTCACGGCTTTGCGGCCAAGTCGCGGCAGAGTCACCTCGCCCGTCAAGTCAAAGACCTGGCGAGCGCCGGCACGGTAACGCTCGAAGCGCTGCTCCTCGGTCTCCACAGGCTCGGGCTCAGGCGCCGGGGCAGGTGTCGAGGTGGGCGCCACGCCACCCAGGTCGGGGCCATCATTCGGCGCATCGCCCAGAGGCGTCAGTCCAGTGCGGCCCGCCAGCGAAGGCCCGCCGGCCCCACCACTGCTGGTCGGTCGTGTGGGCACCCCTCCATTGCCTCGGTTCTCGTCATGGGCCAGTACCGCCTGGTACCAGATCTCGTCCGAGAGGAACTCCGGGTGCTGGCCCGAGTGGAACTTAACACCCCACTCCCGAGCCGTCTCGTGGATAGCTGTGCTCCCATTGCCAGGGATCAGACAACCCACACCCGGGCGATTTTCCTGATAGCCCTTGAAAATCTCCCCGAGGGGCGAGGAATTCGATGGGTATCCCAGCGCCTTGGCCTTCTTCGGGCGCATCGGCCCCTCACCGCGCAGCGCGACGACAGCATGTCGCCAGTCCCGGCTCTCCCGGTTAAAATCGGTCTTCTGGTAACCCACCGGGACGTGATCGAGGTGAATCTCGCCCACGATGCGGCCCTGAGTGGCGGGGATATCCACCGGGTACTCGGGAACCAGAGTCCCGTCGTCCGGATTCTCCCAAGTGAATAGGGAACGGTCGCCGATCCGTATCTTTCTGCCGTTGCGCAGGAAGTCGATCCCGTAGTCGCTCTCGTCCAGGTAACGCTGGACCCCGAACCAGCCGTGGATACGGCGCTCGCGCAGCTGCATGTCGTCGCCGTCGCACTCCGCACACCGTTCCAGCGCGAGGTTTGGGTTCTGCCAGTGACCGCACTTCATGCAAGCCAGCGCAGACGCCAGAGGAATGTTCACGGACTTGACAGCGGCGATCTCCCGCCCCTCCTTGGTCACCGTACGCGACGCCGACCAGACACAGGGCAGTCTGGGCGAGACGGTCTTGCCGTTCACCTTCAACCGGAAACCGCGCCCCGCCATCGGGCCGTCCGGAACTCCGGGAATCGGGTTCTCACCCCGCAGCAAGTAAGAGTAGACACGACCAAGATCAGCGCGGACCGAAGCATGTCGATTGACCTTCTTGAGATCTTCGGCGATTTCGGTACGCAGGCGACGGACGATCACTTCCGTGCCATGATCGGAGACGTCCTGCTTGGGCTCCCGCCGGAGAGGCGTTCTGAAGCTGTCGTTCTGCGCGAGGCGGCGTAGGTCGATTTCCACGATCAGCCAGTCTGGGTCACCTGCCCGTGTGGTCCGCACCTCAGTGTGGTGCCCCAGACGGGCTGTGGCGATGTTGAATCCCATACCAAACAACCCGAGGCTGCCATACCTACGTTTGCCGCTATAGCCAGCCTTCAGCGCACTCTGCAGGTTCTCCAGGCTCATGCCCCGCCCGTTGTCTAGCAGACTGACAATCGGATCGTCGTCGATGGGCTTCGGCAGAGTGATCCAGACCTCCTGCGCCTCGCTGCGGTCCGGGTCCGTCAGGAAGTCGTCGAACGAGTTGTCGATCAGTTCCGCCAGACACTGCCACGCCTTATAGGGGATGTCCCCCAATGCCTCCAGCAGTTGCGGAGACGGCGTGAGGTCGATCTCCTCGAACAGGACTTCCGTGGCGTCACTCGACAAAGCGGTGCTCCCGTCTCAAGCGTTGCTGGAAGAGACCAGTTCATCCAGCTCCATCAATAAATACCGCACGGCACTGACATCGGGGCCAAGTCCCGCCCTGCCTAAACAAGCTCGCCTACCGCACGTCGAGGGTGACCCAAGGGAAGGGCTGCTAGACCCCGCCCGCCCTCTCCTACAACTGGGTTGATCCACTCGGCCGCTGCCTCCATGCCTTCGTGTCCCCAGACCTCGGCCCGCCACCAATCGAGCGGAGTTCTGGCAAGAGAAGATCCGACGGAAACCGGGCCCGTGACGCCGACACCCACCCGGCGCTGAACGCGCAGGGCTGGACCGTCGTACCATGACACCTGGGGCAAAAGTGCACAAAATATCCTTAGAGGAACCCAACTACGCGAACTTTGGTGAACACGACATCGGTGGTACGCCGAAAGTCTGCGATCGGCCTCGCTGAGACTCGATAACGAAGTCTCTTGCGATGTAGAGCGGACCGCAGAAGTCGCTCCGGCTTTCGCGTCTCGTCCCTTGTTCGCGGCCATGACCGCAGGTAGCCGAGGACGACGACCACGAGCCAGGTGGCATGGTTTCAATAGTTTTTCAAGAGCCTGCCTAACTGCTCGATCCGCAGCCCGGGGAACCCCACGACCACACCCGCTCAGCCCTCAACACCCCAGCCATACAAGGGAGATGCCCTGATCGCGGCTTTCTGCAACACACTTTAGCTAAGGACCCAGTTCCGGGAACGCCTCTAACAGAATGCCGATCAACTCGCGCGCGCCGTTTACGTCCAGCTGGATTGATTGGCTAATCTTATTTGGGATCTCTCTCTCGGGCGATCCGTAAGTGTCGAGCTGAACAATCACGCGACCATCCACCGCGAAGCTTCTATAGCCACATGCAACCGGACCGTGAAGACGTTGAACGTCTCCATTGATTCCATGGAATGATTCTATGCGCGCCATGTAACAACCTTACCGGGCCACAAGGATTGCCACAAGACCGGAAGTAATCGACATAGCAACGTAAGGTCGAGTTGGGCCCTAGACTGCCGTCCAATTCACGCTAATCACGTTCGCCACACTGGTGGGCTTGGCGCCATTGGCATGCAGTCGCCTCGCAGGCGAGTTCGATACAACCATTGAAGAGCAGGGGACGGAAGTCGCAGACTTCCAAAACACCCTTTGAGAGGTCGTTTTCACCTTGAATGCACTGGTATCTGCTAATTTTCGCGGCACGGGGTTGTGGTGGTGCGGAGATTGCTGATGCGTTTGGTACCTGATG
>NZ_BAAAIF010000146.1:0-10223 GCF_039525925.1 Streptomyces javensis
CGGAGCTGCGGGGGTTCCTGGCCAAGGTCCTGCCGGAGCACATGGTGCCCTCGGCCGTGGTCGTGCTGGAGCGGTTGCCGCTGACGGCGAACGGGAAACTGGACCGCAACGCCCTGCCCGCCCCCGACTACACCCCTGCCCCCGGCCGTGCACCGGCCACCCCGACAGAAGAGTCGCTGTGTGGGTTGTTCGCCCAGGTGCTCGGCCTGCCCGATGTCCCCGCCGACGCCGACTTCTTCGCGCTGGGCGGGGATAGCATCATGTCCATCCAGTTGGTGGGCCGGGCTCGCCGTGCAGGGCTTGTGTTCACGCCGCGTGAGGTGTTCCAGCACAAGACCCCCGCAGTCCTCGCCGCCACCGCCCGGGTCCTTGAGGCCCCGGCCGTTTCCGCGCGATCGACGGGCATCGCGGACTCGGCCTCGCCCCCTCGCCCCTTGATCTCGCTGAGCCAGGCCGACCAGGCGGTCATCGAGGCGAGGATCCCCCAGCACGGTGAGGTCCTGCCCTTGGCGGCCGGACAGGAGGGGTTGCTGTTCCACGCGGTCTATGACGATGGCGCGCCGGATGTGTACATGGTGCAGTTGGTCTTCGATCTCGAGGGTTCGGTGGATGTGGGGCGGTTGCGGGCGGCCGCGGAGGGGTTGTTGCGGCGGTATCCGCATGTGGGTGCTGGGTTTGTGCATGAGGGTGTGTCGGTGCCGGTCCAGGTGGTGCCTGCTGAGGTGCGGGTGCCGTGGCGCGTGGAGGATCTGCGTGGCCTGGGGGAGGCGGAGGCGCAGGGCGTCTTCGAGCGGTGGCTGGCGGAGGACCGGGCCGACCGTTTCGACCTGGCGCGGCCGCCGTTGCTGCGGTTCGCGTTGTTCCGTCTCGGCGAGGACCGCTTCCGTCTCGTGATGACGAATCACCACATCCTGTTGGACGGCTGGTCCACTCCGCTGCTGGTGCGGGATCTGTTCGCCTTGTACGAGCAGCCGGGTCAGGAGTCCGCACTGCCCAGGCCGACGCCGTACCGCGACTACCTCGCCTGGTACGGATCGCGGGATCGGGACGCGGCACTGGAGGCATGGCGCGAAGCCTTGGCGGGCGTCGAAGACCCCACTCTGCTGACGCCCGCGGACCCCGGACGCCAGGCCGTAGCCCCCCAGGACGTCTCCCAGCTCCTCTCGGAATCCCTCACCGCTTCTCTGACCGAGCGGGCGCGTGAGGCCGGTCTGACGCTGAACACCGTGATACAGGGTGCCTGGGGCCTCCTCCTGGCCCGTATGACCGGACGCGATGACGTGGTCTTCGGAACGACGGTGGCCGTTCGGCCGCCCGAGATTCCCGGCGTCGAATCCATGGTCGGGCTGTTCGTCAACACGGTGCCGCTGCGGCTTCGCGTACTCGCGGGTGAAAGCCTCGCGGCGCTGCTCACTCGGCTACAGGACGAACAATCGCGGCTGCTTGACCATCAGTTCCTGGGCCTGACCGACATCCAACAGGGCGCCTATGCCGGATCGGGCCCGCTCTTCGACACGGCGACGGTCTTCGAGAACTACCCCGTGGACGAAGCCGTCGTCGGCCGCACCGACGGGACACTCAAGACCGCCGCCATCGCCGCCCACGACGCCACGCACTATCCCCTCGCGTTGATGGTGATTCCCGGCGAGCGGCTTCGGGTGCGGTGGGGATACCGGCCCGATGTATTCGACCAACAGGCAGTGGAGGTGATCGCGGCCCGTTTCGTGCGGGTGCTCGAGGCGATCGCCGCTGATCCGGCCGATCGGGTCGGGCGGAGCGATGTACTGACCGGAGCGGAACGGGAGCAACTCGCGCGCTGGGGTGAAGGCGCGCGCGGGGAGAAAGACACCAGCCCCGAGCTGTTGCCGGAGCTGTTCGAAGAGCGGGTGCGGCGGGATCGGGATGCGGTGGCGGTGGTGGGTGAGGGGCGTGAGGTTGCCTACGGAGAGTTGAATGAACGGGCGAATCGTCTGGCCCGGGTGTTGGTGGGGCTGGGGGTGGGCCCGGAGTCCCGGGTCGGACTGGTGGTACCCCGGTCGGTGGAGATGGTGGTGGCGCTGCTGGCGGTGGCGAAGGCGGGCGGGGCGTACGTTCCGATCGATCCGCGCTATCCCGCGAGCCGGATCGCCTTCATGCTCGAGGATGCTCAGCCGGAGGTGGTGCTCGCCACCAGGGATACGGCCGACCGGATACCCCGGCGTGCGGCCGACCAGCTGCTGGTGCTGGACGACGACCGCACCCAGCAGCTCCTGGCCCAGGCATCCACCACTGACCTCACCGACCACGACCGCATCAGCCCGCTCGACCCCCGGCACCCGGCCTACGCCATCTACACCTCAGGCTCCACGGGCACTCCCAAGGGCGTCGTGGTGACGCACCAGTCCTTGCTGAATAACCTCCTCTGGCGGGTGAGGGCGTTCGGCTGGAGCGCCGAGGACCGCTTCCTCATGCGGACACCCCTGAGCTTCGACGTCTCCGTATGGGAAGTGTTCTGCCCGCTGCTGGTCGGCGGCGCGATCGTGCTGGCCCACCCGGACCGGCACGCGGACCCCGGGTACCTGCTCGCGGCCGTAAGGCGCCACCAGGTGACCGTCTTCCATACCGTTCCCCCCCTCCTCCAGCATCTTCTGGAGTGGCATGCGGTGGCGGACGATTGCCGCTCGCTGCGTGATGTGGTCTGTGGCGGGGAAGCCATGTCGGCGGCCGTCCGCGACACCTTCCACGCCACGCTTCCCTGGGTGCGGCTGTACAACTCGTACGGGCCGAGCGAAACCACCATCGACATCTCCGGTCATCCATGCGAGCCGGAAGAGGCAGGACCACCGCCCATCGGCACACCGATCCAGGACACGCGGTTGTACGTCCTCGACGGCGGGCTGGGGTGGGTGCCACCGGGCGTCGTGGGTGAGTTGTACGTGGCGGGTGCGGGGTTGGCGCGGGGGTATGCGGGGCGTGGAGGGCTGACGGCGGAGCGGTTTGTGGCGTGTCCGTTCGCCGGGTCCGGTGGGCGGATGTATCGGACCGGTGACCTGGTGCGGTGGGATGCCCGGGGACGGCTGGAGTTCGTCGGCCGGGTGGACGATCAGGTGAAGGTCCGTGGTTTCCGGATCGAGTTGGGTGAGGTGGAGGCGGCGCTGGCCTCGCATCCGCGGGTGGCACGCGCGGCGGCGGTGGTCCGCGAGGACCGTCCCGGTGACCGGCGGCTGATCGGCTACGCCGTACCCGCGCGGCGCACCACATCACGGGACGACACGTCTCCGAACAACACATCGCGAGACGATACGCCACGGCACGAGGCGTCGGCGGAGCGCCACGCGGCCGAACACATCGGCCACTGGCAGAGTTTCTACGAGTCGCTGTACGGAGACCGCCCGGCCACCACTCTCCGTGAGGAGTCCACCGGCGCATCCACCGGCGCATCCACCGGTGCCTGCATCGGGAACGCCGCCGAGGACTTCATCGGCTGGGACAGCAGCTACGACGGCCGCCCCATCCCCCTCGACGAGATGCGGGAATGGCTGACGGCCACCGTGGACCGGATCTCCGCACTGGCTCCTCGACGCGTGCTCGAAATCGGCGTGGGCACCGGTCTGCTGCTGCGGCGTCTGGCGCCCCGGTGCGACTCGTACTGGGCCACGGACTTCTCCGCCGCGGCGATCGACGCGCTGCGGAACCAGATCGATCGCGACCCGGACCTGGCCGCCCGGGTGGAGCTCTCCGCCCAGCCCGCCGACGTCTTCACCGGACTTCCGGCCGGCCATTTCGACACCGTGATCATCAATTCGGTGATCCAGTACTTCCCCGGCATCGACTACCTCATCTCCGTCATCTCCGGAGCGATGCGGCTGCTCACCCCGGGTGGCTCCTTGTTCCTCGGCGATGTCCGCAACCTCCGCCTGCTCCGCTGCTTCGCCACGGCGGCCGGTCTCAGCAAGCTCGGCGGTGAGCTCTCGGGCGTGGACCTCCGCAAGGCGATCGAGCAGACCATCTCCCTGGAGAGGGAGCTGCTGATCGACCCGGCACTCTTCTCGGCCCTCCAGGCCACCGTTCCGGACATCGCGGCGGTCGACATCCGGATCAAGCGCGGGAAGAGCCGCAACGAGCTGACGCGGTACCGCTACGACGTGGTGCTCCACAAGGCGCCGGTCACCGCCGTGCGGGCGGACGAGGTCGCGCCGACGGCGACCTGGGGAACCGATGTGCACCGGACCGAGGAACTGTCGGCGCTCCTCTCCCGGCGCCACGACAGGCTGTGGGTGAGGGGCCTCCCCAACGCCCGGTTGATGGACGACCTGGCGGCGCTACGGCAGTTCCAGGACGGCCCCGCCTCGGAAACACCCGACGCCACGACGGCAACACCAGACCCCGCGGCGGCAACGCTCGACGCCGCGACGGAAACACCCGACGCCACGACGGCGACGCTGGACGTGGAAACCCTGCACGAGCTGGCCGCCCGCCACGGCTACCGCACCCATCTGACCTGGTCCGAGAACCCCGAACGGCTCGACGCCCTCTTCCTCCTCGGCACCGACGATCCGGACCAGCCGGTCGTCGACCTGTCCGTCGCCGCTGCCCCCGCGAACGCGCGACCGCTCACCGCCTATGCCAACGAGCCGGGCGCCGGCCCGGAAGCCGACTCGCTGCTCCCCGCACTCCAGGCCCATCTGCGGAGCACCCTGCCGGAGCACATGGTGCCGTCGATCGTGATGGCGCTCGACGAGTTGCCACTGACCCCGAACGGAAAGCTGGACCGCAAGGCGCTGCCCGCCCCGGAGTTCACCGCCGGAACCGGCCGCGCTCCGCGAACCCCGCGGGAACGGATCCTGTGCGGCCTCTTCGCCGAGGTATTGGGGCTCGCCGAGGTCGGCGTGGACGACGACTTCTTCGCGCTCGGTGGCCACTCCCTCCTCGCGATGCGGCTCATCGGCCGCATCCGCGCCGAGGTCGGCACCGAGCTGAGCGTCCGCACACTCTTCCAGGCGCCAACGGTCGCCCAGCTGATCCCACGGCTCGGTGACGGAACGAGCCCCGAGGCGACCCGGCGGCCGCCCCTGAGCCCGATGCCACGGCCGGAACGGATCCCGCTGTCGTACGCGCAATGGCGCCTGTGGTTCATGCAGGAGATCCAGGGCCCCCGATCCGCCACCTACACCATCGTGTCCGCGCAGCGGATCACCGGCCCCCTGGACCGCGCGGCGCTGGCCGACGCCCTCCGCGATGTCGTGGCCCGACACGAAGCCCTGCGGACCCTCTACCCGAAGGACGACCAGGGGCAGCCCTGGCAGCATGTGCTCGACGCCGACACCGCGCGCACCCGGTTGCCGATCAGTGAGTCCGGCGCCGACCCCGAGGACCTGGACGCACTGCTCGCGGCCGAGGCCGGACGGGGATTCGAGGACCTGGCCACGGAACTGCCACTGCGCGCGAGCATCTACACGACCGCGGACGACGAGCACGTACTGCTGCTGGTGCTGCACCACATCGCCGCCGACGGCTGGTCCATGGGCCCCCTCTTCAACGACCTCGCCCGTGCCTACACGGACCGCACCCAGGGGCGCGCACCACAGTGGGAGCCGCTCCCGGTGCAGTACGCCGACTACGCCATCTGGCAGCGGCGTGTCCTCGGTGACGAGGACACGCCCGACAGCCTGATGTCACGGCAACTCGCCTACTGGAAACGGGCCTTGGCGGGTCTGCCCGCAGAGCTCGACCTGCCCACCGACCGTACGCGCCCGGCGATGGCGAGCCATCGCGGCGGCACCGTGGACCTTGACATCCCGGCCGCGCTTCACCAGCGGCTGGCCGATATGGCACACGACCACGACGCCAGCGTCTTCATGGTCGTCCAAGCCGGGCTGGCCGTGCTGCTGACGCGGCTCGGCGCGGGACACGACATCCCCATCGGCACCCCGTACGCGGGCCGGGGCGAGGAAGCCGCCAACGATCTGGTGGGCTTCTTCGTCAACACCTTGGTGCTGCGCGTCGACACCTCCGGCAACCCCGACATCACCACCCTCCTGCGCCGCGTCCGCGACGCGGACCTGGCCGCCTACGACCACCAGGACGTGCCCTTCGAGCGGCTTGTCGACCTGCTCAATCCGGACCGCTCCCTGGCCCGCCATCCCCTGTTCCAGGTGATGCTCGGATTCCAGAACACCCACCACTCCGGTTCCGCCCTGCCGGGGCTGACCAGCGAACCGCTCCGGGTCCGGATGGACACGGCCAAGTTCGACCTGTCCTTCATGCTCGCCGAGACACCCGCCGATGGCGGCGGCCCGGCGGGCATCCACGGAACGCTGGAGTACGCGACCGACCTGTTCGACCGGGAGTCGGTGGAGGCGATCGCGGTGCGTTTTGTGCGGGTGTTGGAGGCGATCGCTGCTGATCCGGGGTGTGTGGTGGGGCGGATCGATGTGCTCAGCGGGGAGGAGCGGGGGCAACTGGAGGCGTGGAGTGGGCGGGCGCCGGGTGTGGTTGATGCGGGTGTTGATGCGCTGCCGGGGTTGTTCGAGGAGTGGGTGCGGCGGGATCGGGATGCGGTGGCGGTGGTGGGTGAGGGGCGTGAGGTTGCCTACGGAGAGTTGAATGAACGGGCGAATCGTCTGGCTCGTGTGTTGGTGGGGTTGGGGGTGGGCCCGGAGTCCCGGGTGGGGGTGGTGGTGTCCCGGTCGGTGGAGATGGTGGTGGCGTTGCTGGCGGTGGTGAAGGCGGGCGGGGCGTACGTTCCGATCGATCCGCGCTATCCCGCGCGTCGGATCGCCTTCATGCTCGAGGATGCTCAGCCGGAGGTGGTGCTCGCCACCAGGGACACGGCCGACCGGATACCCCGGCGTGCGGCCGACCAGCTGCTGGTGCTGGACGACGACCGCACCCAGCAGCTCCTGGCCCAGGCGTCCGCCGCCGACCTCACCGACCGCGACCGCATCAGCCCGCTCGACCCCCGGCACCCGGCCTACGCCATCTACACCTCAGGCTCGACGGGCACCCCCAAGGGCGTCCTGGTGACACACACCAACGTGGTGAGGCTGCTGGAAGCGATCGGGCAGAGCTACGAGTACGGCCCGGACGACGTGTGGACCATGTTCCACTCCTACGCGTTCGACTTCTCGGTGTGGGAGATCTGGGGAGCCCTGCTGAGCGGTGGCCGACTCATCGTGGTCGACAGGGAGGTGACCCGTTCCCCTTCGGACTTCCTGGAGTTGCTGGTACGGGAAAACGTCTCGGTCCTGAGCCAGACCCCCTCGGCGTTGTACCAGCTGATCGCGGCCGAAGCAGAACGTGGCGGGTCACGCGTGGCTACGGCACTTCGCTATGTGGTCCTCGGCGGCGAAGCCCTCGACCCCACTCGCCTTGCCGACTGGTACGCCCACCACCGCGACGACGCCCCTGTCGTGGTGAACATGTACGGCATCACCGAGACCACCGTGCACGTCACCCACCAGCCGATCGACCGCGAGCTCACCGGCCCCGGCACCAGGAGTCTGATCGGTCGACCCCTCCCGCATCTGCACACGTATGTGCTCGATGAGGGGCTGGAACTCGTGCCCCCGGGTGTGGTGGGTGAGTTGTATGTGGCGGGTGCGGGGTTGGCGCGGGGGTATGCGGGGCGTGGAGGGCTGACGGCGGAGCGGTTTGTGGCGTGTCCGTTCGCCGGGCCTGGTGGGCGGATGTATCGGACCGGTGACTTGGTGCGGTGGGATGCCCAGGGGCGGCTGGAGTTCGTCGGCCGGGTGGACGATCAGGTGAAGGTCCGTGGTTTCCGGATTGAGTTGGGTGAGGTGGAGGCGGCGCTGTCGTCGCATCCGCGGGTGGTGCGGGCGGCGGTCGTGGTGCGCGAGGACCGTCCCGGGGACCGGCGGCTGACCGGCTATGCCGTACCCACGGCCGGGTCTCGTGCGGTGGCTTCGGAGCTGCGGGGGTTCCTGGCCAAGGTCCTGCCGGAGCACATGGTGCCCTCGGCCGTGGTCGTGCTGGAGCAGTTGCCGCTGACGGCGAACGGGAAACTGGACCGCGACGCGCTGCCCGCCCCGGACTACACCCCTTCCTCTGGCCGTGCACCGGCCACCGCCACGGAAGAGCTGGTGTGTGGGTTGTTCGCCCAGGTGCTGGGCCTGCCTGATGTCCCCGCCGACGCCGACTTCTTCGCGCTGGGCGGGGACAGCATCATGTCCATCCAGTTGGTAGGCCGGGCTCGCCGTGCAGGGTTGGTGTTCACGCCGCGTGAGGTGTTCCAGCACAAGACCCCCGCGGCCCTCGCCGCCACCGCCACCCGGACCGCCGACGCCGCCCCGGCCGTAGCGGACAACGGAGTGGGCACACTGCCCATGACCCCGATCATGCACTGGCTGTGCGAGCGCGAAGGAGCGACCGCCGGATATCACCAGTCGGTGCTGCTGGAAGTGCCACCGACGCTGACCCTCGACCGGCTGATCCCAGCAGTACAAGCCGTGATCGACCACCATGACGCACTGCGACTGCGGATCGCCGACGGGGACGGTGACCGTCGCCCCGACGACGGTGGCGCCGACGCCTGGCGGCTGGAGATCACACCGCCCGGCTCCATCGCGGCAGCGGATCTGGTACGCCGGGCCGCGGTGACCGGAGGCGGCGACGAGGACATGCGGGCGGCGGTGGCGTCCGAGAGCGCGGCTGGCCAGGCTCGACTCGACCCGCACTCCGGCACCGTGGTGCAGGTGGTCTGGCTGGACGCGGGGGACCGGAACCCCGGCCGGCTGCTCCTGCTGGCCCACCACCTGGTGATGGACGGAGTGTCCTGGCGGGTGCTGCTGCCCGACCTCATCGCGGCGTACGAGGCGATTGAGGCCGCCCGGCCGCCCGCACTCCAACCCGTCGGCACCTCCTTCCGCCGATGGGCGCGGCTGCTCACAGAGCAGGCCGTCGCCCCCGCCCGGGAGGACGAGCTGGACATGTGGGCCCGTATGACCGGGGATCCCGGGCTCAGTGTGGCCACCGACGCGCTCGACCCCGCGCGAGACGACGTGCGCAGCCTGCGTTCGCTCACCGTCGTCCTCGACCCGGCACGCACCGAGCCCCTCCTCACGACCGTACCCGCCGCGTACCACGCGGGGGTCGATGACGTCCTCCTCACGGCCTTGGTCCTGGCCGCGGCCCACTGCTACGGCATTGCCGGAGCCACCGCCCTCTTGGTCAACGTCGAGGGGCACGGCCGCGAAGACGTTGCCGAGGCCCTCGACCTGACACGCACCATCGGCTGGTTCACCAGCATGTATCCGGTACGGCTCGACGCGGGTCCCGTCGACTGGACCGACGTGGCGACCGGCGCCGCCAGCCTGAGCGGTGCGCTCAAACGCGTGAAGGAACAGCTCCGCGTCCCGGACCATGGCATCGGCTACGGTCTGCTGCGCTACCTCAACCCGCGCACCGGGCCCCAGCTGGCGGCGCTGAACACACCGCGCATCGGCTTCAACTACCTCGGCCGGTACACCGGCAGTGGATCCGCCAACTGGCCTTACGCCAAGGAGAGTACGGCTCTCGGTGGCGGATCCGACCCCGATCTCGCCCTCACCCACTGCCTCGACATCAACGCACTCACCGAGGACACCCCCGACGGCCCGCGCCTCACGGCGACCTGGGCCTGGGCCGGCCACCTGATGACGGAAGCGGAGGTCAGTCGGTTCGCCGAGGCATGGCGCACGGCCGTGGACGGGCTGATCGCCCATCTCAGGCATCCCACGTCCGGTGGCCGCACACCCTCTGACCTGCCACTGACCCCGCTCGACCAAACCGAGATCGAGCACATCGAGACACTGGTTCCGGAGGCCGATGACATCCTGCCGCTGACCCCGTTGCAGGAGGGGTTGCTGTTTCACGCGGTCTATGACGATGGCGCGCCGGATGTGTACATGGTGCAGTTGGTCTTCGATCTCGAGGGTTCGGTGGATGGGGGGCGGTTGCGGGCGGCCGCGGAGGGGTTGTTGCGGCGGTATCCGCATGTGGGTGCGGGGTTTGTGCATGAGGGTGTGTCGGTGCCGGTCCAGGTGGTGCCTGCTGAGGTGCGGGTGCCGTGGCGCGTGGAGGATCTGCGTGGCCTGGGGGAGGCGGAGGCGCAGGGCGTCTTCGGGCGGTGGCTGGCGGAGGACCGGGCCGACCGTTTCGACCTGGCGCGGCCGCCGTTGCTGCGGTTCGCGTTGTTCCGTCTCGGCGAGGACCGCTTCCGTCTCGTGATGACGAATCACCACATC
>NZ_BAAAIF010000147.1:0-9732 GCF_039525925.1 Streptomyces javensis
CCCGCTGGATCACCCGCCCCGCGGCCGCGCAGCGAGGCGAGCGTCCCGGCGGCCGTGCGGGCGGCGGCGGCCGTACGGGCGTACGGATCCTGTGCGTGCTGGGTGAGCCAGGCCCGCAGGGCGGCGACGGCGGTGGCCGGGAGCAGTCCGCTGCCGCCGCCCGCGGATTCCGGGAGCTCGGGGATGGTGAAGCGCGGGACATCGCCGAGCCCGGCCGCCGTAAGGAGCCCGGCGTACTGCCGGGAGACTTCGGCGGCCAGCTGGTGCGGCACCCGGTCGAGGACGGTGACGAGGGTGACGTCGTACTCCTTGGCGGTCCGCAGCAGATGCCATGGGACGGCGTCGCCGTAGCGGGTGGCGGTGGTGACGAGCACCCAGATGTCGGCCGCGCAGATCAGCTCTGCGGCCAGATCGCGGTTCCGCGCGACCAGTGAGTCGATGTCGGGCGCGTCGAGCAGCGCGAGCCCCCGCGCCAGCCCCGGGTCGGTCTCCACCCGCAGCGCCGCCGGCCCCTCCTGCGCCCGCCCCTCCTCGTCGTACGCGCTCTCCGCCCGCTCCCCCTGCGCCGGCACCCACACCCGGGTGAGCCGCGGCAGCACCCGCTGGCCGGCGAACCAGGGGTGGTCATCGGGGTGGCACACCAGCACCGGCGTACGCGTTGTGGGCCGCAACACACCGGCCTCGGTGACGCGTCGGCCGACCAGCGAATTGACCAGGGTGGACTTGCCCGCCCCCGTCGATCCCCCGATTACCGCCAGCAGGGGCGCTTCGGGGGCGCGCAACCGGGGCACGAGGTAGTCGTCCAGTTGAGCGAGCAGCTCGGCACGGCTACGGCGAGCGCGGTCGGCGCCGGGAAGGGGGAGCGGAAACCGAGCGGCGTCGACACGGTCACGCAGTGAGGTCAGCGCGTCGAGCAGCCGGGGCCGTACGTCCAAGATCGCCACGTGGTGAAGAATGCCCGCTTTTGGTGTCTTTTTGAAGCGTATGCTCACTCGTGCGCGTCAAAGAGACCCACCCGGATCACCCCAAAAGGAGCACGAGGCAGACGTGACGACAGGGGCGCGGGCATAACGAGTGCACAACACCCGTTCTTTGAGGCGTGAAAAACGATGCGAGTTTCGGACCTGCCTGCGATTATCAGACCGCTTCACCGAACCTCCACAACGTGCCACGGAGGTGAAGCAACCGGGGCGAGGCGCAAGGAGCCCTATCCTTGTCCCGGCAAGGTCACGGTCCGTCGAGCCCGGCCACCCGCACCACGGCCGCCCCGTCGGCCCCGCAGGCACCGGGGGCTCACCCGCTCCATGACCACCACCGGCCCCCGTAGCTCAGTGGATAGAGCAGGCGCCTTCTAAGCGCTTGGCCGCAGGTTCGAGTCCTGCCGGGGGCGCAACGCCCGCCTCACCTGCGAAAACGCCGGTGAGGCTCTTATATGTCGGGAAGCACACCGCTCATGAGTCAAGCGCTTTGACCGCCCACGGCCCAAGGTCCGCGGAGAGCCTGGACATGTTCCTCCGCCCGAGCGGCGCGGGCGGCGCTCACCCAGCCACCGCGCGCGGGACAGCGTTCGCAAGAGTGCATTCTCGAGGGATCGATTGTTGGGGATGATGCCCGTGTGCCATTGTCGGGCGCGTGAGTGCTGAGGACCTGCGCTACGAACGTGATCTGAAGACATCGGCGCTGACGGCCATCGCCCGCCAGCAGCAGGTGGTCCGACGGCTGGAGGACGACATACGCAGCGAGCGAAGAAAGCTCGCCGAGCTCGTGTGCGCGGCCACCACCCAGACGCCCGGCAGCCCGATCCCCTACGGCCGTGTCGAACATGTCGCACGCCTTCTCGGCGTCAAACGCGACCGTGTCGCCAAGATCCGCACCGTGGTCCGCGGGAGCTGGACCGGAAGGACGCAACAGCCATCCGAACCGGCAACCGCCGTGCCGTCCTCACTCCACACCGCCACCTGACCGGTGAGCCGAAGGGAATCCCCACGCTCATGACCACCGCATCCTTCGAGGGCGGGACAGCCGTCCCGCCCATGCCCGAGCGGACTCCGAAGTCTCTGCGCGCCGCCATCGCCCAGCACGCGCCGCAACTCCTCGTGGACTTCGACCGGCACTGGCGCCGCGACATCGCCGATGCCTACGACCTCGCTCCCGTCCCCGCTTTCATGGCCCGCTGGTGGGGCGAGTACGCCCTCGCCCGTAATCCCGAACTCGAAGCCAGAGTCCACCGCCTGGAGGACGAGGCCGCCCAGGAGAGCGACTACGCGCGCGCCAAGGCGATGATCGAGGAAGCCGGGCGCATCCGCCGGACAGCGGCGAAGGCGGAACCCGGCCAGTGACGCACGACTTCATGGGACCACCCTGGCAGGCCGACTGGACCAAGGAAGCCGAGGACGGCAGGAACGCCCTTCCCGACCAGGCCCGTGACCTGGTGGATGCCGCCCGCGCCGAACTCGTGACCGCCACAGACCCGTACTTCCGGGGCATCGACACCGACAGGGGCCTGCCCCCGGGAATGAGCGTCGAACCCGTCCAGTCGACCCGCCCGAGCGGTGAGCACGTCCTCTACTTCGATCACGGCCGCGGCTGGCTGCGATACCACTTCACACCCCGCACCACCGACCCGCAGATCGTTATCGACGAATGCTTCTGGCAGTGATCAACACCGGACACCGTCGCTCGAGCAGGAGACATACGGCTCGGTCGAGTTCTTCAGCATGCGGCGAGTCGGCGAGGGCTTGACGCGCGAATCGCGCCATCATCGAGCCGGTGACAGGCCAAGCGCTTTTACCCGTTCCGCTCGGGGGCGGCCACGGAAAACGCAGGTCAGCACATCGCTCAGGCTCGCACACCTTCTAAGCGCTTGGCCAGCAGGTTCGAGTCCTGCCGGGGGCGCAATGGACCCTCTTCTCTACGCACGTAGCGGAGGGGGTCTTCGCGCTGTTCAGAGCCGGCCCACCGGCCACGACACGGCCCCGGGCGCTCCCCCCGATCACGGGAGGGCTCCGGGGCCGTCCGGCTGTCACCGGGCTTCCGCGGGTCCTGAAGCACAGGCGGGCGAGGGTCAGCCCTCGCGGCCTCCGGTGTCGTCGCCCGTTTCCGGGCCCGGTCCGCCGCCGGTGCGGTCGTCCTTGGTGCCGAGGTCGACCGGGGCGCCCATGGCCCCGGAGAGGGGCGGTCGGTCGGCGGTGGGGACCTCGTGGGGGACGACCTCGGGGTGGTGGAGGTCGAAGGCGGGGGATTCGGAGCGGATCTTCGGCAGGGTGAGGAAGTTGTGCCGGGGCGGGGGGCAGGAGGTGGCCCATTCCAGGGAGCGGCCCCATCCCCACGGGTCGTCGAGCTCGACCCGCTTCCCGTATTTCCCGGTCTTCCACACGTTGTAGAGGAACGGCAGCGTGGACAGACCCAGGAGGAACGAACCGATGGTGGAGACCGTGTTCAGCGTGGTGAAGCCGTCGGCGGCCAGATAGTCGACATAGCGACGCGGCATGCCGATGACGCCGAGCCAGTGGTGGACCAGGAAGGTGGTGTGGAAGCCGACGAACAGGGTCCAGAAGTGGATCTTGCCGAGACGTTCGTCGAGCATCCTGCCGGTGAACTTCGGCCACCAGAAATAGAATCCGGCGAACATCGCGAAGACCACCGTACCGAAGACCACGTAGTGGAAGTGGGCGACGACGAAATAGCTGTCGTGGACCTCGAAATCCAGCGGCGGCGAGGCCAGGATCACCCCGGTCAGCCCGCCGAAGAGGAAGGTGACCAGGAAGCCGATGGCCCACAGCATCGGCGTCTCGAAGGAGAGGGAGCCACGCCACATGGTGCCGATCCAGTTGAAGAACTTCACCCCGGTCGGCACCGCGATGAGGAACGTCATAAAGGAGAAGAAGGGCAGGAGTACGGCGCCGGTGGCGAACATGTGGTGGGCCCACACCGTCGCGGAGAGGCCGGTGATGCCGATGGTGGCGCCCACCAGACCCATATAGCCGAAGACCACCTTGCGGGAGAACACCGGAATGATTTCGGTGATGATGCCGAAGAACGGCAGGGCGATGATGTAGACCTCGGGGTGGCCGAAGAACCAGAAGAGGTGCTGCCACAGCACCGGCCCGCCGTTGGCCCCCTCGAAGACGACCGCGCCGAATTTGCGGTCCGCCTCCAGCACCAGCAGGGCTGCCGCCAGGACGGGAAAGGCGAGCAGCACCAGGATCGAGGTGAAGAGGATGTTCCAGGTGAAGATGGGCAGCCGGAACATCGTCATTCCCGGGGCGCGCATGCACACGATGGTCGTGATGAAGTTGACGGCACCCAGGATGGTTCCGAAGCCGGAGAGGGCGAGGCCCATCACCCACATGTCGCCGCCCACGCCCGGTGTGCGCGTCTTGCTGCTGAGCGGCGTATAGGCCGTCCAGCCGAAGTCCGCCGCGCCTCCTGGGGTGAGCAGACCGCCGATCACGATCAGCCCGCCGAAGAGGAAGAGCCAGTACGAGAACATGTTCAGCCGGGGGAAGGCGACATCCGGGGCGCCGACCTGGAGCGGCATGATCTCGTTGGCGAATCCGGCGAAGACCGGTGTGGCGAAGAACAGCAGCATCAGCGTGCCGTGCAGGGTGAAAGCCTGATTGTACTGCTCAGGGCTGATCAATTGCAGTCCGGGCCGGGCGAGTTCGGCCCGCATGACCATGGCCAGAAGGCCACCGATCAGAAAGAATCCGAACGCGGTCACCAAGTACAGGTGTCCGATTTTCTTGTGGTCCGTGGTGGTGAGCCAGTCGACCACGACGGTGCCGAGTTTGGTGGGTTCGGCGGGAGCTTCATATTCGGGCTTGGTTGTCGTCGCCATGTCCGTGTCCGCTCCTCGGCCGTGTGCATGGGTGGGCGGCCGGCGGCACCGGCCGACGAATTCGTTGTATCGATTCGCCCACCATTACCCGAAGCGGAATGGCGATGAGGACGCGACTCGCCGTAGCGGCCGGGTCATTCACCGGCGCCCTGGGCGCGGCTCGCGGGTCTGTCTGCGCCGCCATCGGCGGATTCCCGCGCTCACGACGATTGCCACGGCGCTCAGCAGCGCCGATCTCATCCGTCGCACACGTGACATCGGTTTCTTCCGTCCTCTGGATGAGCCACTGGGATGAGCCGCTGGGGTGAGCCGCACCGGATTCCGCGAGTCCGACCCGAGTCACCCATGGTCTGAGGGCCCATTCAGGATAGCTCTCCGTGACCGGATGAACACCGAGCCGGGCCGTCGGGCACGTCGGCGGCCGGGGCCGCACCACCCCTGGCCGGTTTTGCCGCACCAGGACGCGCACATGGGAATCCCTTTACCTTCCCGTTCGTTCCACGCATGCCCCCCACGGAACTCAGGAACGAACCAACGAACGCCCCCCCACGGAACAGAGAACGATCACAGTGACAGTGAAGGAGTGAACGCCGCGATGGTGTTCAAACGAGTGCTCGGCTCGCTCGGGGTCGGTGGGCCCGTCGTGGACACGATCCTGGACCGGGAGCCGGTGCGCCCCGGTGGGGTGGTGCGGGGGCATGTGCGGCTCCGGGGCGGAGGCAGCGCCTGCGACCTCGAGCACCTCGCGCTGGAGCTGGTGGCCGGGGTCGAGGCCGGGTACGGCGGCGAGGAGCACGAGGGCGGTGTGGCCTTCGACCGCCTCCGGCTCGGTGGCGGGTTCCGGCTCGACGCGAGAGAGCACAGAGATGTTCCGTTCACCATTCACATACCGTGGGAAACGCCGCTCACCGAGGTGTCCGGGCAGCCGCTGGGTGTCGTCCTGGGCGTCCGGGTCGAGCTCGCGGCGGCGGGCGCGAGGGACCACGGCGATCCGGAGCCGCTGATCGTGCGGCCGCTGCCGGTCCAGGAGGCCGTGCTGGGGGCGCTGGGGCGGCTCGGCTTCGGCCTCGTCGCGGCAGATCTACGGCTCGCCCATATCGCGGGCACCGGGCAGCGGCTCCCCTTCCACCAGGAGATCGAGCTCACCCCCGCCCCTCAGTACCTCCGCGACGTGAACGAGATCGCGCTGACCCTTCTCACCGGCCCCGACGCCATGGAGGTCGTCCTGGAGGCCGACAAGCGCGGCGAGGGCTCCGGCGTCCTGGGCCGCCACACCGTGCGCCATGAGGGCCTCGAGCAGCGCGACTGGACCGGTGAGGTCGACTCCTGGATCCGAGCGCTGGTCGAATCCCGCGCGACGCATACCGCCCGCGATGGCCGCACGGATGCGGCCATCGCGGGCATCGCGGGCGCCGCGGGCGTCACGGCCGGTACGGCGGCGAGTGGGGCCGTGGGCGGCGGCATGGTCGCGGCCGGGCTCGGCGACGCGTTAGGGAACTTAGCCCGCTTAGGAGACTTAGGGGGAACAGGGGGCATAGGGGGAACAGGGGGCACAAAGGACTTAAGGGGCTCGGGGTCCGAGGAGGAGGACCGGGGCTGAGCCGCGAAGCGACGCGGAGGGCCGCGGAGCGTCCCGCGGCCCTCCCTCTACTCATCGCCCCATGCGCATCGCCCGTACGCATCGAACCCGTACGCATCGCCCCATACGCACCGACCCGTACGCACCGACGAACCGCTCGGCTAGGAACGGCGCCCCACCGCGTCCGGGTCGTCCACCACCTCTCGCGGCTCCTCCGCCACATCCGCCACACCATCGCCCCCGCCCTCGGCCGCCACCGCGGCAGCGGGCTCGCGGCGCGCAGCCAGCCGGGCCGTGACCCGCCGGGCGACCGGCTCGGTCCAGCGGGCGGTGAGCGGCCCGAGGACGACCAGGATCAGGACGTACGCCGTGGCCAGCGGGCCGAGCGACGGTTCGATACCGGCCGTGACGGCGAGCCCCGCGATGACGATCGAGAACTCGCCCCGGGCCACCAGGGTGCCGCCCGCCCGCCAGCGGCCCCGGGTCGAGATCCCGGCCCGCCGTGCCGCCCAGTAGCCGGTGGCGATCTTCGTACCGGCGGTGAGGACGGCCAGCGTCATGGCGGGCAGCAGCACCGGAGGGATGCTGGCCGGATCCGTGTGCAGACCGAAGAAGACGAAGAACACGGCGGCGAACAGATCCCGCAGCGGGCTGAGCAGATGGTGGGTACCCTCGGCGACCTCCCCGGACAGGGCGATGCCCACCAGGAACGCGCCGACGGCGGCCGACACCTGGAGCTGCTGCGCGATCCCCGCCACCAGCAGCGTCAGCCCGAGCACCACCAGCAGCATCTTCTCGGGGTCGTCGCTGGAGACGAAGCGGGAGATGTGCCGTCCGTAGCGGACGGCCAGGAACAGCACCAGACCGGCCACACCGAGGGCGATGGCCAGGGTGACACTGCCCGCCGCCAGGCCCGCACCGGCCAGCAGGGCGGTGACGATCGGCAGATAGACGGCCATCGCCAGGTCCTCGAGGACGAGGATGCTGAGGATCACCGGGGTCTCGCGGTTGCCGAGCCGACCCAGATCGCCGAGCACCTTGGCGATGACGCCGGAGGAGGAGATCCAGGTCACACCGGCGAGCACCACGGCGGCCACCGGCCCCCACCCCAGCAGCAGGGCCATGACGGCGCCGGGCAGGGCGTTGAGCACCGCGTCGACCAACCCGGCCGGGTACTGGGTCTTGAGGTTGCTGACCAGGTCACTGGCGGTGTACTCCAGCCCGAGCATCAGCAGCAGCAGGATGACGCCGATCTCGGCGCCGGTCGCGACGAACTCCTCGCTCGCTCCCAGCGGCAGCAGCCCACCCTCGCCGAAGGCCAGTCCGGCCAGCAGATACAGCGGGATCGGGGAGAACTGGAGCCGCCCGGCGAGCCGCCCCAGCAGCCCGAGGACCAGGATGACCGCGCCGAACTCGATCAGGAACACAGCAGACGAATGCATGGGCTCACTCCCGCCCGAGTATCGCCGCGGCCGTCTCCACACCCTCGCGGGTGCCGATCACGATCAGCTCGTCCCCACCGGCCAGCCGGAAGTCGGGGGTCGGTGAGGGGATCGCCTCCGCCCTGCGCAGCACGGCCACGATCGAGGCGCCGGTCTCCGTCCGCATCCGTGTCTCGCCCAGCACCCTCCCGTTCCAGTGCGACGTGGACGAGAGCTCGATCCGCTCGGCCACCAGCCCCAGCTCGGTGGTGGACAGCAGATTGGGGCTGTGATGACTTGGCATCAGAACCCCGACGAGTGCCTCCGCTTCCCCTGGAGTCAGCCTGGTGGACAGGGCACACTCATCTGGATCCTCCTTCCGGTACGCACTCAGCGTCCGTCCGCCGTCGCGATGCGCGATGACCGAAAGCCGCCTGCTCTCTCGTGTCGTCAGGTCGTAGCGAACCCCGATGCCGGGCAATGGCGTACTACTCATGCGCGGAGCGCCCACAATCATCCCTCTCGTCGCTCGATTCCTGTGCCACCCTAACGAATGGCAAAGAATTGGTAATGACAGCAGGTGTGCGAGGGTGCGATGGGACGATGCCGACCGCGTATGGGTGGGGTGGCCATCGATCTACGGAGAGGATGGCGCCCAGAGGAGGGGTGGTACCCATGATCGAGTGGAGGCGGCTCAACACCGGGATCAGGCCAGTTCCCGATCCGGTCGCCACTCCCGTCGTCTGGGGCGGGGCCTCCCTGGGCGCGCTGGTGCTGGTGGCGACCCTGAACTTCCTCGGTGGCCATGGCCGCCCGATGTTCGCCCTGGTCGCGCTCTCACTGCTGGCCGCCCTGCTGGGGCTGTGTGCGCGTTTTGTCGCGGCGCCCGGTACGGCGGGGCTGTGCTGGCTGTTCCTCAACGGCTTCGCCATTCCGCCCGCGGGGGAGCTCTCCTGGGCCGGCGGGCGCGACGCCCGCTGGCTCGCCTGTCTTCTGGCGGCGGCCGTCGCGGGCACCGCGCTCGCCCGCATCGTCAACGCCCGGGCGGGATACCGCCGCGTCAGCCCGCTCGGCCGCCGTCCGGGGTCGCCGGAGTGAGCTGACCGGTCCGCGCGGCGATGTGACCGGTTCCGCGAGCGGGGTGACCGGTCCGCGGTCGTAGGTCCGTCGGCCGGGGGAAGGCCCGGCGAGCGGCCGATGCCTCGGGGGCGGGCCCGTTCCTAGGCTCGTAGCACGGCGCCCGGCGATCACGGCGCCGTCGATGCGCTCCGCCACGACGAAGTCGAGGCGTTCCCCACGACGAAGGAGGCGCCCATGCCCGCCGACGGTCAGAGCCACATCCGCATCGCCCGCCCCTCCCGTGACCTCGCGGCGGCGGAGCGCTTCTGGTGTGCGGGGCTGGGGCTGAGCGTGGTGTACCGGGTCGAGGGCGGTGACCGGGCCGGGGAGCACGATCTGCTGATGGTGGGGTGGCCGGACGCCTCCTGGCATCTGGAACTCGTCCACGAGGCGGCCCACCCCGTCGAGCCCCGGCCGACCGAGGAGGATCTGCTGGTGATCTACCTCGACGAGCCGGTCCCCGAGGACCTGGTGGACCGCCTCACCCAGCACGGCGGCACCCGCGTCACCTCCCCCAATCCGTACTGGAACGAATGGGGCGTCACCGTCGAGGACCCGGACGGCTACCGCCTGGTGCTGTGCCGCCGCGGCTGGTCGAATTCCTGAGCCATCGAGACCGAGGTTTCCCAGGCCCAGGACCAGGACCAGGACCAGGCGCAGGAGCCCTCGCGCTAGTTGTGTTGTCCGGGGAGGTTGGTGACGGGCGACGCGCCGTGAGGGGTGCTTGAACGGGGCGAGGGCCTCTGGTTTCGGTGTGGATTGCGAGTCTGCAC
>NZ_BAAAIF010000148.1:0-9678 GCF_039525925.1 Streptomyces javensis
ACCATCGTCGGCGGGAAGATCAGCGACATCGACCAGTGCGTCGAGGACATCGACGCCGCCGACGCCTTCTGGGGGAAGTGAGCCCCGCAAAGGCCCGAACGGACCGTACGGCCCGCTCCCTGACACCAGGGGGCGGGCCGTACGGATGCGTTCTCGGGCCGGTCCTCGGGACCGCTCCTCAGTTCAGCCCTCAGGCCAGCAGACCCGGGATCGTCGCCTCGTACGACTCCCGCAGCTCGGCCAGCGGGATGGAGAACTGCCCCTGGACGTCGATCGCGTCGCCGTCGACCACGCCGATACGGGCCGCCGGAAGCCCCCGGGCCCCGCACATGTCGTTGAAGCGGACCTCCTCGCTGCGCGGTACGGCGACGATCGCCCGGCCCGCGGACTCGGAGAACAGCAGGACGAAGGGGTCCAGACCGTCCGGGACCACGATCCGGGCGCCCTTGCCGCCGCGCAGACACGACTCGGCGAGCGCCTGGATCAGACCGCCGTCGGACAGGTCGTGGGCCGCGTCCACCATGCCGTCGCGCGAGGCCGAGATCAGGATCTCGGCCAGCAGCCGCTCCCGCTCCAGGTCCACCTTGGGCGGCAGTCCGCCCAGGTGGTCGTGGATCACCTGGGACCAGGCCGAACCGCCCAGCTCCGCCGCGGTGTCGCCCAGCAGATAGAGCAGCTGGCCCTCCTCCGCGAAGGCGATCGGGGTGCGGCGGGCCACATCGTCGATCACGCCGAGGACGGCGACGACCGGCGTCGGGTGGATGGCCACCTCCCCGGTCTGGTTGTACAGCGACACATTGCCGCCGGTGACCGGGGTGCCCAGGGTCAGACAGCCGTCCGCGAGACCGCGGGTGGCCTCCGCGAACTGCCACATGACCGCGGGGTCCTCCGGCGAGCCGAAGTTGAGGCAGTTGGAGATCGCCAACGGCTTGGCGCCGGACGCGGCCACATTGCGGTACGACTCGGCGAGCGCGAGCTGCGCCCCCGCGTACGGATCCAGCTTGGCGTAGCGGCCGTTGCCGTCCGTGGCGACGGCCACGCCCAGGCCCGTCTCCTCGTCCACCCGGACCATGCCGGAGTCCTCGGGCTGGGCGAGCACCGTGTTGCCCTGCACGAAGCGGTCGTACTGGTCCGTGATCCAGGACTTGGACGACTGGTTCGGGGAGCCGATCACCTTGAGGACCTGCTCGCGCAGCTCCTCGGCCGTGGCCGGGCGCGGCAGCTTGCCCGCGTCGTCGGCCTGGAGCGCGTCCTGCCACTCGGGGCGGGCGTACGGGCGCTCGTAGACCGGGCCCTCATGGGCGACGGTGCGCGGCGGGACGTCCACGATCTGCTCGCCGTGCCAGTAGATCTCCAGCCGCTCGCCGTCGGTGACCTCACCGATGACGGTGGCGATGACGTCCCACTTCTCGCAGATCTCCAGGAAGCGGTCGACCTTCTCGGGCTTCACGATCGCGCACATGCGCTCCTGCGACTCGCTCATCAGGATCTCCTCGGGGGAGAGCGAGGAGTCGCGCAGCGGCACGGTGTCGAGCTCGACCCGCATGCCGCCGGAGCCGGCGCTGGCGAGCTCGCTGGTGGCGCAGGACAGACCCGCGCCGCCGAGGTCCTGGATGCCCTCGACCAAGTCCTCCTTGAAGACCTCCAGGGTGCACTCGATGAGCAGCTTCTCCTGGAAGGGGTCGCCGACCTGGACGGCGGGGCGCTTGGTGGGCTTACTGTCGTCGAAGGTTTCCGACGCCAGCACGGAGACGCCGCCGATGCCGTCGCCGCCGGTGCGGGCGCCGTAGAGGATCACCTTGTTGCCGGTGCCGGACGCCTTGGCGAGGTGGATGTCCTCATGCTTCATCACGCCCACGCACAACGCGTTGACCAGCGGGTTGCCCTGGTAGCAGGGGTCGAAGACGACCTCGCCGCCGATGTTGGGCAGGCCCAGGCAGTTGCCGTAGCCGCCGATGCCCGCGACCACGCCGGGCAGCACCCGCTTGGTGTCGGGGTGGTCGGCGGCGCCGAAGCGCAGCGGATCCATCACGGCCACCGGGCGGGCGCCCATGGCGAGGATGTCGCGGACGATGCCGCCGACGCCGGTGGCCGCGCCCTGGTAGGGCTCGATGTACGAGGGGTGGTTGTGCGACTCGACCTTGAAGGTGACCGCGTAGCCCTGGCCGACGTCGACCACACCCGCGTTCTCGCCGATGCCGACGAGCAGGGCGTCGCTCTCGGGGGCCTTCTCACCGAACTGCCGCAGGTGGACCTTGCTCGACTTGTACGAGCAGTGCTCGGACCACATGACGGAGTACATCGCGAGCTCGGCGCCGGTGGGGCGGCGGCCCAGGATGGCGCGGACGCGCTCGTACTCGTCCTGCTTGAGACCGAGCTCGGCCCAGGGCTGCTCGGCCTCCGGGGTCTGCGCCGCGTGCTTGGTGGTGTCCAGGGTCATGCGCTGACCAGCCTCTTGAGGATCGAGGTGAAGAATCCGAGACCGTCGGTGCGACCGGTGCCGATCAGCGGTTCGACGGCGTGCTCGGGGTGGGGCATGAGGCCGACGACATTGCCCGCCGCATTGCAGATACCGGCGATGTCGCGGAGCGAGCCGTTGGGGTTGAGCTCCTGATAGCGGAAGACGACGCGTCCCTCGGCCTCGAGTTCATCGAGGACGCGCTCATCGGCGACATAGCGGCCGTCGATGTTCTTCAGCGGGATGTTGATCTCCTGACCCTGCTCATAGGAGCGGGTCCAGGCGGTCTCCGCGTTTTCCACTCGCAACTTCTGATCACGGCAGATGAAGTGCAGATGGTTGTTCCGCAGCATCGCACCGGGCAGGAGATGGGTCTCGGTGAGTACCTGGAAGCCATTGCAGATGCCAAGCACCGGCATACCGGCCTTCGCCTGGTCGATCACCGAGTCCATTACCGGGGAGAAGCGGGAGATCGCCCCGGCCCGCAGATAGTCGCCATAGGAGAAGCCGCCCGGCAGGATCACCGCGTCGACCTGCTTGAGGTCCTTGTCGCGGTGCCACAGCGGTACGGCTTCCAGTCCGGCGGCGCGGACCGCGCGCTGGGTGTCGCGGTCGTCGAGCGTGCCGGGGAAGGTGATGACTCCGACGCGTGCGGTCACGACTCCGCCTTCACGGCAGTGGCGTCGGCGCCCTCGCCGACCTCGACCTTCACGGAGAAGTCCTCGATCACGGTGTTCGCCAGAAAGGTCTCGGCGATCTGGTGGATACGGGCGAGGGCGGCGTCATCGACCGGGCCCTCCACCTCGAGTTCAAAGCGCTTGCCCTGACGGACGTCGGCGATCCCCTCGAAACCGAGGCGGGGCAGTGCTCGCTGCACCGCCTGGCCCTGGGGGTCGAGGATCTCCGGCTTGAGCATGACGTCGACTACGACGCGTGCCACTGGCACTCCCGGTGGTGTGGTGCTGGTGCGTAAGGCGGTGCCCAAGCGTACCCCGGACAAAAATCTACGCGAGTAGATATGCAAGGGTTCGGTCACGTTTAAGCATCGTCGGTGGCAACCGACGGGGAAAGGTCGGGGAAAAACGTATGGTCCCGATCGCGGCGTGACACGCGGATGGAATTACTGGGGTTCACAATGCAATGCCAGTCACTGTACAAATGAAAAAGCATTGCTGGACACAACTGGACAGCTGACATCTTTGCACGTCAACGCAACGATGCAGCCCGAAAGGACCGATATCCGTGGCGCAGCGCGTAGTAGTCACGCTCTCCGACGACCTCGAAGGAGGCGAAGCGGAAGAGACGGTCACGTTCGGACTCGACGGCAAGTTGTACGAGATCGACCTCAACTCTGCCAATGCGTCGAAACTGCGCGACGCTCTCGCACCGTACGTGGAGGCCGGCCGCAAGCGGGCCCGCTCGGGCAAGACGTACCGGCGCACCGCCGTCGCCCCGGACCCGGCCGCGGTGCGCGCCTGGGCCCGGTCGAACGGCATGGAGGTGCCGCCGCGGGGCCGGATCCCCAAGAAGGTCTACGAGGCCTTCGACGAGTCGGCCTGAGCCGACCCGTTCAGCCCGAGGCACCCGTTCGTTCAGCCCGAGGCACCCGTTCAGCCGAGTTGCACACCACCCCGGGTGATCCGCTAAAGTCTGGAGCACGCCGAGGGGCGAGGCCGAAAGGCCGAAACCCCGAGGAAGACACCATGCGGGTGTAGCTCAGTAGTAGAGCGCCCCCTTTCCAAGGGGGAGGCGCAGTGTGCGATCCCTGTCACCCGCTCTCATCGTCTATCGGCCTCGTGTTGACGAGGATCAGGTAGAGTGATGCACGCGCCGATCGGTGAAAGCCGGTCGGAGGCATGCGGACGTGGCTCAGTTGGTAGAGCATCACCTTGCCAAGGTGAGGGTCGCGAGTTCGAATCTCGTCGTCCGCTCCAGATCTGAGGCGCCGGTCGAATCGACCGGCGCCTCAGGCGTTTTGGGGCAGCTCGGGCCGCTTCGCCGACGCGCGGAGCTGCGTCGAAGCGGCATCGGGGCCGCGTCGGAGCGGCGTCGAAGCGGGCTCGGGGTCCGGGGTGGTAGTTCGCCGGTCGAGGGTTTGGTTATAGTAGAGGCGCGTCGAACCGGAAAAGTCCGGCGCAGGCGGACGTAGCTCAGTTGGTAGAGCGCAACCTTGCCAAGGTTGAGGTCGCGAGTTCGAGCCTCGTCGTCCGCTCAGGGAACGCAGGGGCCCCGGCCGATTCGGCCGGGGCCCCTGGTCGTTCTTCCATCCCTTGGCCTTGGCGGGCCCCCGGGCTACTTCCAGCTGGTGCCGGTCAGCAGCTCGTAGGCCTCCGCGTACTTCGCATGCGTCCGCTCGACGACCTCCGCCGGGAGCGGGGGCGGCGGCTGCTCGCCGGCGCGGTCCCAGCCGGAGGCCGGGGAGGTCAGCCAGTCGCGGACGTACTGCTTGTCGAAGGACGGCTGCGCGCGGCCGGGCTCCCACTGGTCGGCGGGCCAGAAGCGGGAGGAGTCCGGGGTCAGCACCTCGTCGGCGAGCACCGGCTCGGCGCTCTCCACGCCCAGGGTCGCCTCCGCGTAGCCGAACTCGAACTTGGTGTCGGCGAGGATGATCCCCCGGGCCCGGGAGATCTCCCGGGCCCGGTTGTAGACGGCGAGGGTGGTCTGGCGCAGCTGGGCGGCGGGCTCGGCGCCGATGCGGTGGGCCACCTCCTCGTACGCCACGTTCTCGTCGTGCTCGCCGACCGCGGCCTTGGTGGCCGGGGTGAAGATCGGGGAGGGCAGCTCGGAGCCGTCGGTCAGCCCCTCGGGGAGGGCGATTCCGCACACCGTACGGGTGTCGCGGTACTCGGCCAGGCCGGAGCCGGTCAGATAGCCGCGTGCCACGCATTCGACCGGGACCATCCGCAGCGACCGGCACACCAGGGTCCGGCCCTCCCAGTCGGCGGGGGCGCCGGCGGGCAGCTCGGTGGACAGGACGTGGTTGGGGACGAGGTCGGCGAGCAGGTCGAACCACCAGAGAGAGAGCTGGGTGAGGATCTTGCCCTTCTCGGGGATCTCGGTCGGCAGAACCCAGTCGTAGGCGGACATCCGGTCGCTGGCGACCATGACGAGCTCACCGCGCTCGTTCCGGTAGAGGTCGCGCACCTTGCCGGTGTGCAGGTGCTGAAGGCCCGGAACCTCGACCGGCTCGGGCTTCTCAACGAATCCGGACACGCTTCCTCCTGGTGTTTTTGTCCATTTGCCCCAGCCCTCCTCGATTCTGCCGCACTGAACGGCCGCTACCTGCGGCGGGGCGCGAGCCGCGGGGGTGCGACGCTCCGGGTTCCGCTTCCGGCCGGTTCGGACACGTCGTACGAGGAACTCGTGTGGAAGGACACAGCTGGGGTGGTGGGGAACAGCGGGATGGCCGATGGGGTGATGGGGAGGTGCGGGATGGCCGACGCGGCGATCGTGGGCAGCGGCCCGAACGGGCTCGCGGCCGCCGTCACCCTGGCCCGCGCCGGGCTGCGGGTCGCGGTGTACGAGGCCGCCGCCGACATCGGCGGCGGGCTGCGCACCCAACCGCTCTTCGACCCGGAGATCGCCCATGACATCTGCTCGGCGGTCCACCCCATGGCGCCCGCCTCCCGCTTCTTCCGCGAGTTCGGCCTGGCCGCGCGCGGGGTGGAACTGCTGGCGCCCGAGGTCTCCTACGCCCATCCGCTGGACGGCGGCCGCGCCGCGCTCGCCCACCGCGATCTGGGGACCACCTGCGCCGGGCTGGGCCCGGACGGGGAGCGCTGGCGGCGGCTGATGGCGCCGCTGGTGCGGCACAGCGAGGGCGTGGTCGACTTCATCCTCTCCGGACAGCGCACCCTCCCCCGCGATCCGGTGGCACCGCTGCTGCTGGCCCCCCGGATCCTTGTGCACGGCACCCGGCTCGGTGCCGCCCGCTTCACCGGTGAGGCGGCGCCCGCCCTGCTCACCGGGGTCGCCGCCCATGCGGTGGGCGAACTGCCCAGCCTGGCCGGCGGTGCGGTGGCGGCCCTGCTCGGGCATCTGGCCCACGGGCCCGGCTGGCCGCTGCCGCGCGGCGGCAGCGCGCGGATCGCCGAGGCCATGGTGGACGACATCGCCGCGCACGGCGGCACGTTCCACACCGGGTGCGCGATCGGCGACCTCCGTGAGCTGGACGGGTATCGCGCGGTGCTGCTCGACACCGGTGTCCCGGGGCTGCTGGACATCGCCGGGCGCGCGCTGCCCGACCGCTACGCCCGGGCGCTGCGGCGGTTCCGCTACGGCCCGGCCGCCGCCAAGGCCGACTTCCTGGTCAGCGAGCCGATCCCGTGGGCCGACCCCGCCGTGGGCCGCGCCGGGACCGTGCACCTGGGCGGCACCCATTTTGAGCTGGTCCGGGAGGAGAACCGGACCGCGCGCGGGGTCCGCAGCCGGGCGCCCTTCGTGCTGCTCGTCGACCCTTGCGTCACCGACCCCGGGCGCGGCCGGTCCGGCAGGCGCCCGGTGTGGGCCTACGCGCATATGCCGAACGGCGACGACACCGACCCGGTGGAGCTCATCCGCTCCCGGATCGAGACGTACGCCCCCGGCTTCGGCGACACGGTGCTCGCGGCGCGCGGCATGTCCGGGCGGGAGCTGGAGCGTTACGACCCCAACGACGTGGGCGGGGACATCGGCTCGGGCGCGATGACGATCCGGCAGAGCCTCGCCCGGCCGGTACCGCGCCTCGATCCGTACCGCACCCCGCTGCCCGGCCTCTTCCTCTGCTCCTCGGCGACCCCGCCGGGGCCGGGGGTCCATGGGATGTGCGGCTACTTGGCGGCCCTGTCGGCGCTACGGCATCGCTTCGGCATCCGGAAGCCGCCGTCTCTGGCTCCGGGTGGCGTGACGTAGCGGGCCCGGCCGCGCCGCCTGCGGCGGGATGCGTCATCCGCGCTTGCAGATCCGATCCAGCAGGTTCGCCGTGGCCCGCTGGACCCGCTCGTCCGTATGGCCCGGACGGTCCAGCGCGGGGGACCACGCAAAGGTCCCCGACGCGAAGACCAGCGCGCCGCTCGGGGCCCGGTACAGCGATGTCTCCTGGTGGCGGGTCACGCCCTCGGTGTCCTCGTACGGGGAGTGGGCCAGGAGGATGCGGCGGAGGTGGTCGGGGAGGGCGGTGCGGGGGAAGTAGCGGTCGGCCTCGCCGGCGACCAGGCCGGGGATCTCGTCGCCCTCCTCCGCGCCCGTGGCCTCCCACAGCCAGTGGCCCGCGTTGCGCACGATCAGCGGGCTCGGTTCGGGCACCCGGCCCGCGTACTGGATGCCGATGAGCTGCTGCTCGGGCGCGGTCTCCCGCCAGAGTGCCGAGCGGCCGGGGCCGCGGCGCTTGCGGCAGGTCAGCAGCCGGGCCGGGCCGGAGGGCGAGGCGGCGAGCTCGACCTGCCAGTACATGGTGTTCGCGGAGAGGAAGACCAGTGAGCTGCCGCTGTCGCGGGCCGCCTCCACGGTGCGGCGCATCGGCGCCGACCAGTACTCGTCATGGCCGGGGAAGACCAGCCCCCGGTAGCGGGTGGGGTCGACGCTGCCCGCGTGCAGGTCGCGCATCTCGGCGTAGGCGAGGTCGTAGCCGTAGCGCTCGGCCCAGCGGATGAAGTCGTAGGCGTGCCCCACGTGGAGGGGCAGCCCGGCGCCCGCGAACGGCCGGTCGAAGGAGACCGTGGTGGCCGCCTCCGACTCGCCCAGCAGCCTTCCCCGCTCGTCCCAGGCGTGGTAGAGGCTGGCGCCGGACCGGCCGTCCTCCGGGTAGAGGTTGTACGCCTGCCAGGTGAGGTCCGGGAGGACGAGGAGGAGGTCGGCGGGGCGGCTGTCGCGGACGGTGAAGGGGATGTGGCTGCGGTAGCCGTCCAGGGTGGTCAGCACCGCGACATACGCGCCGAGCTTCCAGTACGAGGGGATCTGCATCCGCCAGGACAGCCACCAGTGGTGGCAGGAGACGGTGCGGTCGGCGGTGAGCGGGGGCGGCTGGACGATCCCGGACAGCCGGGGGCTGGTGGTGATCTTCAGCGCGCCGGTGCCGTCGTAGTAGCCGATGCGGTAGATGTCCACGCTGAACTGCTGGGGCGGGTCCACCGTGATCCGGAAGTCGATGGCCTCGCCGGGGGCCGCCGCGGAGCTGGAGGGGAAGCCCTTGATCTGCCGGTGGACGTCGTCGGCGGTGCGGGGGCCGGGGATCCTGGCGGGGCCCCGCGCGCCGCTCCGCTCGGCCGCCCGGGCGTCGGCCCCGGAGAGATGGACGTCGTCGACGTACCACGGGACCACCCGGCCGGTGTCGTCGAAGTAGTTCTCACTGTCGCGCAGCCAGGGCAGCGGGCCCTGGCCGAAAGGATCCGTCACCGCGTGAGCGAGCGCTCCCGACTCCCAGCGCCGGATCTGGTCCGTCCCCACAACTGCTCCCCTCCCCTGCGTACCCGGCGGCGCCACGCCTCGCTGTCCTCGCACACCGCACCGCCGCGGGTCCGGCCTTGTGGGCCGGGCTGCGGGGGCCGGTCCTGCGGTTCGGGCCGGTTGGGCCGGAACTCCTGGGCCCGGGCGACAGCGACCGGTCCCAGCACATCACATTACGCACCTACTCCGTCACCGATAGTCGCTAAATTGCTGGAACAGACGCCGAACGGCGACAAGGGTGGACATAGGAGCGGTATTCGGCGGACTCCGCGCCTCCGCATCGATCGGAGCCGCTACACCAGCCGGACGGGCTTCTCCGGGCGGACCCCCACCTCGACGAGCCAGGCGCGCAGCGGCCCGTCGTCCCCGTCCTCCACCAGGCTCAGCACCGGATGCGCCAGATCGGCCCGCCGCCGCCCGCCGACGAGCAGCGCGGGCCCGTCCAGCCAGTCGAGGCCGGGGGCCGCGCCCGCGGTGTCCACGGCGGCGCAGCAGACCATGGCGGTGACATGGTCGGCGAGCAGCTCCCGGCCGGTGCGGGGCGGCTGGAGCGGGAACGCCGGGGCGAAGCCGTCGATCCACGGGTCTCCGCCGGAGCCGCCCGCGGGCCCCTCGGCCCCCGCCGCGGGGCCCTGACCGTGCGCCCGGCTGGCGGCGGCCTCCTCCCGGGCCACCTCGACGCTGAGCCGGGCGGCCAGGCGGGGAGCGCCACCACCGGCGCCACCATCGGAGCCGCCGTCGGTGCCGCCGTCGGCGGTGCCGTCGGTGCCGCCGTCGGCGGTGCCGTCGGTGCCGCC
>NZ_BAAAIF010000149.1:0-9434 GCF_039525925.1 Streptomyces javensis
GCGGCCGGACGAACTCCCACTCGGCATCCGACAGTTCATGGCGACGTATCACCCGACCATGATCCCCGACCGAAGATCATTTGACGACAGACCCTAGGGGCGGAACGGTTCGCCGAGGCCGACGACGATCTCGCGGTCGCCCCGGTAGGGTTCACGGCTGTGCGCCATGCGGACGTTGTCGATGACCATGAGGTCGCCGCGCTGCCAGGGCTCGCGCACCGTGTGCTTCTCGTAGACCGCGTTGATGAGGTCGACTGTGGCGCCGTCCAGGGGCGAGCCGTCGCCGTAGAAGGTGTTGAACGGCAGCCCGTCCGGGCCGAACTCCGCGGTGAGGAACTCACGCACCTCGGGAGCCATCGTCCACTCGTTCAGGAACGCGATCTGGTTGAACCAGCACCGTTCGCCGGACTCGGGATCCGCTATGACGGCCGGACGGGTCTGCCGGGTGCGCAGGCCGCCATCGGCGTCCCAGCGCACCTCGATGCCGTGGTCCGTGCAGTAACGCTCCACCTCGTCGGGGTTCTTGGCGCCGAACGCGTCCTCCCATCCGATCCCGACGAACGGGTTGTAGTGGCGGGTCAGCACCCAACCGTGGCGTTCGAAGCGCTCGACGAGCCCGTCCGGCAGGTCACGCAGCACAGCGCGGGAGTCGGCGACGGCCGTGACACCGCCGGCGGACGGCGGGGTGACACAGGCGAAGGCCATCAGCCGGGGTGCCTCGGCCGCGTAGCTGAGCTCATGGTGCATGCACATGGGCTGGTCGGCCGGCCAGTGCGAGGAGGAGTACAGGCCCGGTCCGAACTCGTCGCGGGGAGCGAACCCCTCGCGCTCGGCCATGCCTTCGCCGATGATCCCGCGGACCACGGAGACGGCGTGTTCGGGGCCGTCCAGGTCCAGCCCGCGGACCAGCAGGGCACCGTGCCGGGCCACCAGGGCCCGGATCTCCTCGCGGTGTTCGGTGACCCAGGTCGCGGCGTCGGTGCCGGGCCCGGGGGCGGCGTCCAGCCGCCGCAGGGCATCTCGCTGCTCGGACATGAGGGCTCTCCGTTTCGTCCTAGGGGGAGGAGGGTGGGGGAAGGGGGATGAGCTCAGACCAGGGGCCGCCGGAACGCCCACACCGCCGCGCTCGATCCGAGCAGCGCGACGAGGGCGCTCGCGCCCAGAGCGGACCACACCTGGGCGCCCAGCGGCTGGTCGAGGCAGAGTGCGCGCGAGGCGTCCATCGCGTACGACAACGGGTTGAGGATCGCCAGGACCTCCAGCCACCCCGGCATCCGGTCCACGGGCACGAAGGCGCTGGAGGCGAACATCAGCGGGAACGTCACCAGATAGGCGGCGCTCTGCATCGCCTCCGCGCTGCGCAGCCAGGCCGCCAGTGCCAGGAAGATCCAGGTCATCGCCCACACCACCACACAGGTCAGCAGCAGCGCGGCCACCAGCCCGACACCGCCGCCGGCCGGGTCGGCGCCCATGCACACCACGGCCACCACGACCAGGATCGCCAGCTGTGCGGTGGTGCGCAGCAGGTCGGCGAAGCTGCGGGCGAACAGCAGCAGCGGCGCGTGGATGGGCAGGGTGCGCAACCGTGCCACCGCACCGTTGTCCATGTCCCGGACCAGGCCGATACCGGAGGCGATCGCGGGGCCGATACCCGTGGTCACCAGCAGCGCGGGCAGCAGATAGTCCAGGTAGGAGACGCCGTCGGGCAGGTGGTCGAGGTCGACGATGCTGCCGAAGACCTCGCTCAGCAGAAGCAGCATGAAGACCGGTTGCAGCATGGCGAGGACCAGGGTCCTGCGATGCGCGAGATGGGCCTTGAGCGACCGCTGGGTGAGGATCAGCAGTTGGGCCCAGGGGCTGCTGCCGTACCAGGCGGGGGCGAAAGTGCCGACGTCCGGTAACGATGGACCAGGGGTCATGAAATTCCTCCGGGAGTCGTGCGCCCGTTGGTGCGCGGCACGGTGCGCCATATTCCTGGAGCGGTAATCGAAAAAGGCAGGATCAAAGAATCCGCCGCCATGACCGGCTACGCGATGACTGAGCGCGGATGTATCGGATGGCTGTGTCGTCCATGCGGAACGAAACCACTTCGACTCTATCGCGCGCAAATGGCCCCGACGGGACCTTTCCTGGCCAGTACTGGCCGGTGCGCCTCGGAATCATCAGGTGATATGGGCGATATGAGAGATTTTGCGCCCAAGAGGTGGGGTGCACTGTGCAATTTGTTGTCAGTGCCTTTCCCTCGTTGCGGTCCCTCGGTAGAAATGCACGGCAGTGCCGGATCGGCGCATGGAAACTCAGTTCGCGGACACGAAGGGCAGGGCCTCGGATATGGCGGGAATCGTCACCGCCCCCAGCGTTGACGCAGTGCTCCGGGAGTATGCGGAAAACCGTCCGGAAAAGACGGCGGCGGTATTCGTGACGGACCCGTTGAGCACCGATGGAGCGCAACGCCTCACCTATGCGGAACTCGACGCACAAGCCAGGAGCGTGGCCGTACGGCTGCGCGCCCACGTCCCACCGGGCGGCCGTGTCGTCCTGCTGTACCCCGCGGGGCTGGCCTTCGTCACCGCCTTCCTCGGCTGCCTGTACGCGGGCGCCGTCGCGGTTCCCTCGTCCCTGCCCGGCCGGTACCGGCACGAGCGCTACCGGGTCAGGCGCATCGCGGACGACGCGGGCGCCGTGGCGATCCTCACCGATACCGCCACCCGTGCCGACATCGAGGCGTGGGCCGCGGAGGAGGGACTCGACGCACTTCCCCTCCTGGTCACCGACGACGGCGACGCCCCCGATCCGCACGCATGGACGATGACGCCCGCCGGACACGACACGCTCGCCGTGCTCCAGTACACCTCCGGCTCCACCGGCGATCCCAAAGGCGTCATGATCAGCCACGGCAACGTGCTGCACAACACCGCCAATCTGGCCGACTCCCTGGGCCTGGACGACACCACCCCCATCGGCGGGTGGATTCCGCACTTCCACGACATGGGGCTGATGGGCTCGATACTCCCGCCACTGCTGCTCGGCGCGACCACCGTCCTGATGAGCCCCACCACCTTCCTCAAACGCCCCCACCTGTGGCTGCACATGATCGACCGCTATGGCATCGAGGCGTCCGCGGCGCCGGACTTCGCGTACGACCTGTGCAGCCGACGGGTCACCGACGCCCAGAGCGAGGGCCTGGACCTGTCCCGCTGGCGGCACGCGCTGGACGGCTCCGAACCCGTACGCGCCGCCGTGCTCGAACGATTCCAGCGGCGCTTCACCGGCCACGGCCTGCGCGCCGACGCCCTGACCCCCTGCTACGGCATGGCCGAGGCGACCCTCTTCATCTCCGGGGCCGCCCACACCGCCCCCCGGGTGCGGCATGTCTCCGCGGAACTGCTCGAGCAGCACGAGTTCCGGCCCGCGGCCCCCGACGAGCCCGCCCGCGCCGTCGTCGGCTGCGGCCCGCCGCTCGGCGCCCAGGTGCGCATCGTCGAACCGGACACCCGGCGCGTCCTGCCCGAGGGGGGCGTCGGCGAGATCTGGATACGCGGCGACATCGTCGGCCGGGGCTACTGGAACCGCGAGGCCACCAACGAGGCCGAGTTCCGCGCCACGACGGCGGACGGCGACGCCGGCTGGCTGCGCACCGGCGACCTCGGGGCCCTGTACCTGGGCGAACTCCACATCACCGGCCGCATCAAGGACGTCCTCAACCTGCGCGGCCGCAACCTCTATCCGCAGGACATCGAGGACGAGCTGCGCACCCGGTGGCCGGAGCTCGGCAACCTCGTCGGAGCGTGCTTCGCCGTACCTGGCGAGGGACCACAGGGCGACGACGTGCTCGTGGTCACCCACGAGGTGCGCGGCATCAAGGACGAGGAACGGCTGAGCGAACTCGCCGCCGAGATGCGGCTCACCGTCGCCCGCGAATTCGGCGCCCCCGTCGGCGCGGTCCTGCTGCTGCGCCCCGGCGGGGTACGCCGCACCACCAGCGGCAAGATCCAGCGGTCGGCGATGCGTGACCTGTTCCGCGCCGGCGCGTTGCGGCCCACCTACGCCGTCTACGAGCAGAGCCTGCTGCGCCCCTTACCCGAGCCCCAGGAGGCCGCCGTATGACCACCGCGTCCCCGGCCACCCGGACCCAAGACCCCTCCGCCGCGCCCCTCGAGCGGCTCACCCGCCTGCTCGGCGAGCTCACCGGGCCGGGGCAACCCTTCTCCTCAGAGGCGCTCGCCGAACTCGACCGAACGGAGGCGTTTCCCACCGAGGCATGCCGGGCGCTCGACGAGTTCGGGCTGCGGAGCTTCTACGTACCGGCCGAACACGGCGGCGCACTGGAAAGCTTCGACGTCGTCATGCGGCTGCTGCGGGCCGTGTCCCGGATCGACCTGACCGTGGCCCTCTCGCACGGGAAGACCTATCTCGGCGCCGCCGCCACCTGGATCGCCGGAGAGCCGGAGGCCGCCCGCCGGCTGGGACGGCGGATCGCGGAGGGGACACCCGTCTCGTGCGCCCTCACCGAGCGCCACCACGGCAGCGATCTGCTGGCCGATGAGGTGATCGCCAGGCCCGCCCCGGGCGGCGGCTGGCTGCTGTCCGGCGAGAAGTGGCCGATCAACCTCGCCACCCGGGCCGGCCTGGTCACCGTCCTGGCCCGCACCGACGAGGGAGGCGGTCCGCGCGGCTTCAGCCTCTTCCTCGTGGACAAGTCCCGTCTCGCTCCGGAACGGTTCACTCATCTGCCCAAGGCGCCCACCTACGGCATCCGGGGCGCGGACATCAGCGGCATCGTGTTCCACGACGCGCCACTGCCCGAGGAAGCGCTCATCGGGCGGGTCGGTGAGGGCATCGAGATCATCGTCAAGGCGCTGCACTTCAGTCGGACCGGCTGCGTCGCGATGTCACTGGGCGCGGGAGACCACGCGCTCGCCCTGGCCGCCGAGTTCGTGGTTCAGGACGCCGGTGGCGGACGGCTCGCGCTGGACCCGTACGTGCGGCGGGAGCTGGGCGAGGCCGCCGCGGGACTGCTGCTCTCCGACGCCACCGCCCTGGTGGCCGCGCGCTCCCTGCACGCGCTCGCCGGCGAGATGAGCGTGATCTCCGCTGTCGCGAAGGCATTTGTGCCCACCGAGGTCGACGACCTCATCGCGCGCCTGCTGCACCTCCTCGGCCCGTACGGGCTGCTCCGCCCCGACGCCCCGCACACCGGATTCGCCAAGGTGGAACGCGACCACCGCATCATCGGCATCTTCGACGGCAGCAGCCTGGTCAACCGCAGCGCCCTCATCGAGCAGTTCCCCCGCATCGCCCGCGGCTACGCGAAGGGCCGGTGGGACGCCGACGGTCTCGCCGAGGCCACGAATCCGCACGCCCCCCTGCGCCCGATGCGGCCCGGCGAGCTCAGCCTGGTCTCCAGCGGTGGCTGCTCCGTCCTGGCCGGCCTGCCGGCGGCCGTCGGCGAACTGCGCGACCTGGCCGCACGCGGCCACGCCTCCACGGCGCTCACCACCCTGGCCGGGCGGCTCCTGGACGTGTCCGACCGGCTCCACCAGGACATGGCGGCGATCCGGTTCCCGCCCCGCGCCGTCCCCGGCCACGCGTTCCGGCTCGCCGAGCGGTTCGAGTCGTGCTTCGCGGCGGCATCGGCGCTCCAGCTGTGGCTGGGCGCGGCCGCCCGTGCCCGGAGCCCGATCCCGGAGGCCGCGCTGCTCGCCTGTCTCGTCAAGGCGCTCACCGACCTGGAGGAGCCCGTCGACGACGCCGCCCGCACCGCCTTCGACGAACTCGCCGAAACGCTCCTCTCCCGCCCGTCCGCCCCCCTCCACTCGCTCCTCGACCATGTGGAGCCGACCGGCTCCCAGCAGGGAGCCGCCTCGTGAACACCACCATCGACCCCTTCACCCTCGCCACCACCGTGGAGAAGCGTCTCGGCGACCCGTACGACCCCACGAACCCCAACGGCTTCCAGGCGATCCTCGCCGCACGGGAAGCCGGACGGCCCCCGGCCGGTGAGCCCTTCCGCGCCGTCGGCGTGGGCGGCGCCGAAGGCTGCCCTGCGGACCCGGAGTCGCTGATGCACGCCCTGCGCACCGGTTACCGCAGATCGCCCGTGCTGACGCGGTCCGGCGGTGTGGCCCAGCGGGGGAGCGGCGCCGTGACGGTCGGCGCGACCGCCGTCGGCACACTCGACTCCGGCCTCCGCATGACGTTGCGCCACCTGCGGGCCCGGCGCCTGTACGGCGCGGCGGCCATCGACATCCCCCAGTTGCGCGCGGTGCTCGCGGGAGCCTACGCCGACCTGCTGCTGTGCGACACGCTGACGACACTCGCGGTCCGGGGCACCGACGCCTTCCCCGCCCGGCCGGACGCCCACGACAGCGTGGTCCGGGTCCTCGTACCACGCGCGCTCCAGGGCGCGATGGACCGCCTCTCGATGGTCCTGGGGTCGCGCTTCTACCTCAGGGAGAGCGAACACGCCGCCTTCCACCTGCTGCTGAACGAGATGCAGCACGCCCTCTTCGCCGCCGAAGGCCGACCGGACGGGCGGCCGGGCCGGGCGAGCCGTCCGGGCCGGCCGCCGGAGCCCGCCGGTCATGCCGCTCCGGTCAGCGGCATGACCGGCGCGGACCTCACCACGGCACCGGCCGTCACCGCACTGTGCGACCCCGAACTGCTCGCCGCGGCGCCCGGCCGCGCACTCCTCACGCGTGCGCGACGGGCACCGCAGCCGTCGGGCCGCGCACTGGAGCGCCTGGCCACGGAACTCGACCGCCGCTATGACACCGGCCGCTCGTTCGACCTGGCCGACCGCCCGGTCCCCGACCGCCCCTAGCCGCCGCGCCCGGACACCCGCCACCCCAAGCCGAAGGAGACACTCATGTCCGACCCCCACGCCGAGCCGCACACCCTCGACAGCCTGCGGGAATGGTTGACCAACTGTGTCGCCTCCCATCTGGAGCGGCCCGCCGAAACCATCGACACCAGCGCGCGGCTCTCCGACTACGGACTCGACTCGCTGTACGTCCTGTCCGTCGCCGGAGAGCTCGAGGACCACCTCGACATCTCCCTCGACCCGACGCTCCTGTGGGACAACCCGACCATCGACGCGCTCAGCGAGGCCCTCGCCAAAGAACTGGCCCAGTACGCCTGACGGGCACTCCGCCTCGCATCCGCCACCGCATCCCACCCCGCGCAGTCCGCCACCCCGCAGAACCGAGAGGACCGCTCCGCCATGTCCGACGCCGCCCGTACGCTCCGTCGACCGGTAAGTGCCGCCCAGTTGGGCGTGTGGGTCGCCCAGCAACTGGACCCGGACAGTCCGCTCTACAACTGCGGCGCCTATCTGGAGATCGGCGGCCCGGTCGACACCGGCGTTCTCGGAGAGGCGGTACGGCGGGCCGTGGAGGAGACCGAGGCGCTGCGGTCGTACTTCACCGAGGACACCGACCCCGCCGACGCCCCCGAGCGCGCCGAGGACCCCCGGCTGTGGCAGCTCGTCGTACCCGCCGAGCCGACGTCTCTGCACGTGCGCGACCTGCGCGACGCGGTGGACCCGGAGGCCGCGGCGCACCGGTGGATGAACGCGGAGATGCAAATCCCCTTCGACCTCGGCCGCGGACCCCTGAGCGATCAGACCTTGCTGCTCCTGGCCGACGACCGGTCCTTCTACTTCCACCGCTACCACCACGCCGTCCTCGACGCGTTCGGACAGAGCGTGTACGCCGCGCGCGTCGCGGCCCTGTACACCGCCCTGCTCACCGGCACCGAGCCGCCCGCGTCCGGCTTCACCACCCTCGACCGGGTGGTCGCCGAGGAGACCGGCTATCCGGGGTCGCGCCGCCACGCCCGGGACCGGGCCCACTGGCTCGACCTGTTCGAGGAGATGCCTGACCCGGTGGCGCTCGCGGGCCGCTCGGCCGGCAGCACCCACAGAAGTCTGCGGCGCATCCAGACCCTGCCGACCACCCTGGCCGATCGGCTCACCGCGCTGAGTGACCGGCTCCGGGCGCAGTGGCCGGCCGTCGCCATCGCGGCCACCGCCGTCCTCTACCACCGCATGACCGGCCGCACCGACCTCACCTTCTCGATGCCCCTGGCAGGCCGCACCAGTCGGACGTCCCTGGCCACGCCGAGCGCGATGGTGAACGTCCTGCCCATCCGGGTGACCGCCACCCCGGAGACCACGTTCACGGAGCTGGTCGCGTCGGTGTCGCGCTCACTGGCCGATGTCATCAGGCACCAGCGGTTCCGGGGCGAGGAACTCGTCAGGGAACTGGGGCTCTCGGGAGGCCGCCAGGCGCGCCTCGGCCCGACGCTCAACGTGGTGGCCTACGTCGACGAGCTCCGTTTCGGCGACACTCCTGCCATCCCCCACCCGCTGTCCACCGGACCGGTCAACGATCTGAAGATCAACTTCTATGGCACGGCGGCCTCTGGCAGGGGCATTCGCGTCGAGTTCGACGCCGACCCGGACCTCTACGACGAACGAGAAATCACCGCCCACCAGCAACGGCTGATGCGGGTGCTGGAGTGGGTAGTGGGGCAGCCCGATCGCCGCATCGGTGATGTGGAGTTGCTGTCGGCGGTGGAGCGGGAGCGGGTGCTGGTCGGGTGGAATGGTGAGTCGCGGGGTGTGCGGGGTGTGTCGTTGCCCGTGTTGTTCGGGGAGCAGGTGGCGCGGACGCCGGACGCGGTGGCGGTGGTGTGTGGCGAGGTGTCGTATGGGGAGTTGGAGGCGTGGTCGAATCGGGTGGCTCGGTGGTTGGTGGGGCAGGGGGTGGGTCCGGAGTCGTTTGTGGGTGTGGTGCTGCCTCGGTCGGTGGAGTTGGTGGTGGCGTTGCTGGGTGTGGTGAAGGCGGGTGGTGCGTATGTGCCGGTGGATCCGGGGTATCCGGCGGAGCGCAAGGCCCACATCCTGACTGACGCACGGCCGGTGCTGGTGATCGACGATGTGGCGGCGCTCGCGGCGGCTGACGAGTACGCGGACACGCCGGTTGAAGATGTCCCGAAGCTGTCGCATCCGGCCTATGTGATTTATACGTCGGGTTCGACGGGTCGGCCGAAGGGTGTGGTGGTTGAGCATCGTTCGGTGGGGGCGTATCTGGAGCGGGCGTGTGAGGTGTATCCGGATGCGTCGGGTACTGCCGTGCTGCACTCTTCGGTGGCGTTCGATCTGACGGTGACGGCGCTGTACACGCCGTTGGTGAGTGGTGGCCGGGTGGTTGTGGGTGAGCTTGATGAGCGGGCGGGGGATGTTGGCCGGCCGTCGTTTATGAAGGTGACCCCGTCGCACTTGGGGCTGTTGGAGGCGCTGCCGGAGGAGGTGTCGCCGTCGGGGACGTTGATTACCGGTGGTGAGGCGCTGGTGGGGGAGGCGCTGGCGTCGTGGCGGGCCGCGCATCCGGATGTGGTGGTGGTCAATGCGTACGGTCCCACCGAGGCCA
>NZ_BAAAIF010000150.1:0-9020 GCF_039525925.1 Streptomyces javensis
GACGGTCTGGCGTCGTGGCGCCGGGCGCAGGGGCTGCCGGGTGTGTCGATGGCGTGGGGTCTGTGGGCCGAGGCCAGCGGCATGACCGGACACCTCGCCGAGCGCGATCTGCGCAGGGTGTCGCGTTCGGGCCTGGTGCCGCTCTCCTCCGACGAGGGACTCGAGCTGTTCGACGCGGCTCTGGTCGCGGATGAGATCGTGCCGGTTCCGGTGCGGCTGGACATCCCCGCGCTGCGTGCGCAGGGTGCCGAACTCCCCGCCCTCTTCCGCAAGGTCGTACCCAGCGCGCCGACGCGCCGTACGGCACGCTCGGAGCAGAGCGAAAGCCTTCCCGACGAGCTGCGCCGGCGCCTCGTGGGCCTGCCGCGGACGTCCCAGGACCAGATGCTGCTGGAGCTGGTCCGCACGCAGACCGCGGCGGCCCTCGGGCACGCCACGCCCGAGACCGTCAACACACGGCGGCCGTTCAAGGAGCTCGGCTTCGATTCGCTGATGGGCGTCGATCTGAGGAATCGGCTCACCGCGGAGACCGGTCTGCGGCTGCCCGCCACGCTGGTCTTCGACTATCCGACCCCGATGGCACTCGTCGGCCACATCCGCGACGAGATCCTGGGCGGCGAGGGCGCCACCTCGTCGGCGGGCGCGGCGCCGGTGGCCGCGTCGGACGCGGCCGTGGACAGCGACCCCATCGTGATCGTCAGCATGAGCTGCCGCTTCCCGGGTGGTGTGCGGACGCCCGAGGAGCTGTGGCAACTGGTCATGGCGGGCACCGACGCGATGTCCGAGTTCCCGTCCGACCGCGGATGGGACCTTGAGCGCCTGTACGACCCGGACCCCGACCGGGAGGGCACGTACTACGCCAAGAACGGCGGGTTCCTCTACGACGCCCACCAATTCGACCCCGCCTTCTTCGACATGAGTCCGCGCGAGGCGCTGGCGACCGACCCGCAGCAGCGACTGCTGCTGGAGACCTCGTGGGAGGCGTTCGAGCGGGCCGGTATCGACCCCGTGACCAAGCGGGGCAGCCGCTCCGGTGTGTTCGTGGGCGTGATGTACAACGACTACGGCACCCGGCTGCGGAACGTCCCCGAGGGCTTCGAGGGGTCCCTGGGCAGCGGAAGCGCCGGCAGCGTGGCCTCCGGCCGTATCTCGTACACCCTCGGCCTCGAGGGACCCGCGGTCACGGTGGACACCGCGTGCTCGTCGTCGCTGGTGGCGCTGCACCTGGCGGCGCAGGCGCTGCGCCAGGGCGAGTGCGACCTGGCGCTCGCCGGTGGCGTCTCGGTGATGTCGTCGCCCGGTGCGTTCGTGGAGTTCAGCCGCCAGCGCGGGCTTTCGCCCGACGGCCGCTGCAAGCCGTTCGCGAACGCCGCGGACGGTACGGGCTGGTCCGAGGGGGTGGGCATGCTGCTGCTCGAGCGGCTGTCCGACGCCCGGCGCAACGGCCACGAGGTGCTGGCGGTCGTCCGGGGCTCGGCGGTCAACCAGGACGGTGCGTCCAACGGCCTGACGGCGCCCAACGGCCCGTCGCAGCAGCGAGTGATCCGGCAGGCGCTGGCGAGCGCCCGTCTGTCGGCGGCCGATGTGGACGTGGTGGAGGCGCACGGTACGGGTACGACGCTGGGTGACCCGATCGAGGCGCAGGCGCTGCTGGTGACCTACGGCCAGGGTCGGCCCGAGGACCGGCCGCTGCTGCTGGGCGCGCTCAAGTCGAACATCGGTCATACGCAGGCCGCCGCCGGTGTCGCGGGTGTCATCAAGATGGTGATGGCCATGCGGCACGGGAAGCTGCCGCGGACACTGCACGTCGATGAGCCGTCGCGCGAGGTGGACTGGTCGGCGGGCGAGGTGCGGCTGCTGACGGAGGCGGTGGAGTGGCCCGAGACCGGGCAGCCGCGCCGGGCCGGTGTCTCCGCTTTCGGTGTGAGCGGCACCAACGCCCACACCATCATCGAGCAGGCCCCGCCGGTTGAGGATGAGGCCGAGGCGGGCTCGGTTTCCGATGGCGACAGTGGTGTGGCCGCGTGGCTGCTGTCGGGGCGTGGCGCCGACGCGCTGCGGGCCCAGGCGGCACAGCTCAGGGCGTTCCTGCTGGAGCGGGCCGAGTTGAGCGCGCTGGACATCGGCCACTCGCTGGTGGCGACGCGCTCGATGTTCGAGCACCGCGCCGTGGTGTCGGGTGCGAACCGTGCGGAGCTCCTCGCCGGACTCGAGGCCGTCGCGGCCGGAGAGGTCGCCCCGGGGGTGATTCAGGGCGTCGCGAACACATCGGGGCTGAGGGCGTTCTTGTTCTCGGGGCAGGGTGCGCAGCGGCTGGGCATGGGTCGGGAGCTGTACGACGAGTTCCCGGTGTTCGCCCAGGCGCTGGACGAGGTGTGCGCGCATCTGGACGGGCAACTCGACCGCCCGCTCCGGGAGGTCCTGTTCGCGGCCGAGGGCAGCGAAGATGCCGAGCTGCTGGACCGGACGGCGTTCACCCAGCCCGCCCTGTTCGCGGTCGAGGTGGCGTTGTTCCGGCTGCTGGAGCACTGGGGCGTCACCCCGGATGTGCTGATCGGCCACTCGGTGGGCGAGGTCACCGCCGCGCACGTGGCGGGGGTCTTCACCCTGGAGGACGCGTGCGCGCTGATCGCCGCGCGTGGCCGTCTGATGCAGGCGCTGCCCGAGGGTGGCGCGATGGTCGCGGTCCAGGCGTCGGAGGAGGAGGTCGCGGCGTCGCTTGCCGGTCGTGAGGCCGAGGTGAGCATCGCGGCGGTCAACGGGCCGATGGCCGTGGTGATCGCGGGTGATGAGGCCGCCGCGTTGGAGATCGCCGGGCAGTGGGCGGAGCAGGGTCGTAAGACCCGTCGGCTGCGGGTCAGCCACGCGTTCCACTCGCCTCGCATGGACGCGATGCTGGACGACTTCCGCAAGGTCGTCGAGGGGCTGACGTTCGCCCCGCCGACCATCGCGCTGGTCTCCAATCTGACAGGTGAGTCGGCGGGCGCGGACGACGTGTGCTCGGCGGACTACTGGGTCCGCCACGTGCGGGAGGCGGTGCGGTTCGCGGACGGGGTACGGGCCCTGGAGAAGCTCGGGGTGACCTCGTTCCTGGAGGTCGGCCCGGACGGTGTGCTCACCGCGATGACACAGGACTGCCTGGTGGCGGACGCGGGTTCGGCCTCGGTCGTGGTACCCGTCCTGCGCAAGGACCGTCCGGAGGCCCAGGCGCTGACGGCGGCGCTGGCCGAGCTGCATGTCCATGGTGTCGCGGTCGGCTGGGAGCAGGTCTTCGCCGGGCGTGGTGCGCGGAAGGTGGAGCTGCCGACGTACGCGTTCCAGCGTCAGCGGTACTGGCTGGAGGACCGCGCGGAGGCGTCGGGTGGTTCTGCGGCGGCGGATGGCGTGGACGCGCGGTTCTGGGACGCGGTGGAGCGCGAGGATCTGGAGGCGCTGGCGGAGGCGCTGGACGTCGACGGGGGTGGTTCGCTGGGCGAGTTGCTGCCCGCGCTGTCCTCGTACCGCCGTCAGCAGCGCGAGCGGGCCACGGTCGACGGCTGGCGGTACCGGGTCTCGTGGAAGCCGGTCCCGGATGCGACGACGGGTTCGCTGTCGGGTACGTGGCTGCTCGCGGTGCCCGCCTCGCTCGCGGACAGCGAGCTCACCCAGACGATTTCCCAGGGGCTGGAGAAGTCCGGCGCCCGTGTCGTACCGGTGGCGGTTGACACCGACGCGGACCGCGACGGGCTGGTACGGACACTGCTCGCCGCCGTCGATGGCGAATCCGATGTCCGCGTGCTGTCGTTGCTCGCGCTGGACGAGGAGCCGTCCGCCGGGGAGCCGGCGGTCGCCGCCGGACTCGCGCTGACGTTGTGGCTGGTGCAGGCCGTGGCGGGGCTGGGCGTGCGCGTTCGGCTGTGGTGTGCCTCGCGGGGCGCGGTGTCGGTGGGGCGTTCCGACCGGCTCGCGAGTGCCGCGCAGGCGCAGGTGTGGGGCCTCGGCGGGGTCGCGGCCCTGGAGTACCCGCAGATCTGGGGCGGTCTCGTCGATCTGCCCGAGACGCTGGACGAGCGCGGGATCGCGCGGCTGGCCGGTGTGCTCTCCGCCGAGAGCGGCGAGGACCAGGTCGCGGTGCGTGGCTCGGGTGTGTTCGCCAAGCGTCTGGTGCGGGCTTCAGCGCCGGAGGCCGCGAACGCCGATGGCTGGCGTGTGGGTGGTTCGGTGTTGGTGACCGGCGGTACGGGCGGGCTCGGTGGCCATGTGGCCCGCTGGCTGGTGCGTACGGGTGCTGAGCATCTGGTGCTGACGAGCCGTCGTGGCATGGAGGCAGAGGGCGCCGCCGAGTTGAAGGCGGAGCTGGAGGGGCTTGGCGCGCGGGTGACCGTGGCGGCGTGTGACGCGGCCGACCGGGATGCGCTGGCGGCGGTGCTGGAGGCGATCCCGCGGGAGTTCCCGCTGACCGCGGTGGTGCACACGGCCGGTGTGCTCGATGATGGTGTGCTGGATGCGCTGACGGTGTCGCGGGCGGCGGGTGTGTTGCGTCCGAAGGTGGAGGCGGCCCGTCATCTGCATGAGTTGACCGCTGGGATGGAGCTGTCGGCGTTCGTGTTGTTCTCCTCGGCCGCGGGCACCCTCGGTGGTCCGGGTCAGGGCAGCTACGCGGCGGGCAACGCCTATCTCGACGCGCTGGCGTCGCAGCGGCGCGCGGACGGCCTTCCGGCCACCTCCATCGCCTGGGGCGCCTGGGCCGGGAGCGGCATGGCGGTCGACGGGGAGCTCGAAGAGCAGATGAGGCGGGGCGGCATGGCCCCGATGAACCCCGAACTGGCGATCTCCGCGCTCCAGCGGGCCATGGACCTGGACGAGACCTTCCTCCTCGTGGCCGATGCCGCATGGGAGCGCCTTGGGGCCGAGCTGGGAGGGGACCGGCCGGCACCGCTGCTGGCCGAGCTGACCGGGACACGGCGGCCCGATGCCTCGCCGGTGCCTTCCGACCCGGCGGCGACCGAGTCGGCGGCGGCGGAGCTGCGCGCGAGTCTGGAGGCACTGCCCTCGGCGAAGCGCCAGCGCAATCTCCGCAAGCTGGTGCGTCAGCACGTGGCCGCCGTCCTGGTGCACGCGACTCCGGACGCCATCGAGAACGACCGCTCGTTCACCGAGCTCGGCTTCGACTCGCTGACCGCCGTTCAGCTGCGCAACCGGCTGGGCGCGATCACCGGCCTGGAGCTGCCGACCACGTTGGCATTCGACTACCCCAACCTCACCGCACTGGCCGCGCACCTGGAGACGGGCATGTTCCCGCAGGGCGGTGGGGGTGAGCGGAACGATCCCGAAGAGGACCGGATACGCGAGGCGTTGGCCGCCATTCCGCTCGCGCGTTTCCGTGAGGCCGGACTCATGGACACCCTGCTCGAACTCGCTCACCTATCGGAGAACGGTTCTGAGTCGGCGCCGCAAGAAGAGATGAGTAGCGCGGTCGACACGATGGATGTCGATGACCTCGTCCAGAGGGCTCTGGGCGGCGCTGACCTTTGATGTTGTTGGAAGTGTGGAGCTACTGATGGCTACGTCCTCCGAAAGAGTTGTTGAAGCGCTGCGCGCTTCGCTGCGCGAAAACGACCGCCTCAAGCTACAGAACCAGCGTCTGGTCTCGGCCTCGAAAGAGCCCATCGCCATCGTCGGGATGAGCTGTCGCTTTCCCGGGGGCGTGCGCACCCCCGAGCAACTCTGGCAACTCGTCGTGGATGGCGTCGACGCCATCTCCGAGTTCCCGACCGACCGCGGTTGGGACAACGAGTCGCTGTACCACCCGGACCCGGACCATTCGGGGACGAGTTACACCCGTGAGGGCGGCTTCCTCTACGACGCCGACGAGTTCGACCCGCAGTTCTTCGGAATGTCCCCGCGTGAGGCGCTGGCGACCGATCCGCAGCAGCGGCTGCTGCTGGAGGCCTCCTGGGAGGCGTTCGAGCGGACCGGGATCGACCCCGTCTCCCTGCGCGGCAACCCGGTCGGCGTCTTCGTCGGCACGAGTGGCCTGGACTACGCGACCCACCTCTACGAGGTCGGGGGCGAGCTCGAGGGCTATCTGACGGGCAGTGCGGCCAGCGTGGTGTCGGGCCGCATCTCCTACACCTTCGGCCTCGAAGGACCGGCCGTCACGGTGGACACGGCCTGCTCATCGTCGCTGGTGGCGTTGCATCTGGCGATCCAGGCGCTGCGCCAGGGCGAGTGCGAACTGGCGCTCGCCGGTGGTGTGTCGGTCATGTCGTCCCCCGGTTCGTTCGTCGAGTTCAGCCGGCAGCGCGGGCTGGCGGTCGATGGCCGGTGCAAGCCGTTCGCGGAGGGCGCGGACGGCACGGGCTGGTCCGAGGGCGTGGGTCTGCTGCTGGTCGAGCGGCTGTCGGACGCGCGGAAGAACGGCCACCCGGTGCTGGCGGTCGTGCGCGGTTCGGCGGTCAACCAGGACGGTGCGTCCAACGGTCTGACGGCGCCGAACGGCCCGTCCCAGCAGCGGGTGATCCGGCAGGCGCTGGAGAGCGCGGGACTGTCCGCGGCCGAGGTGGACGCGGTCGAGGCGCATGGCACGGGTACCACGCTGGGCGACCCGATCGAGGCGCAGGCGCTGCTCGCCACGTATGGCCAGGGGCGGGCCGAGGGGCAGCCGCTGTGGCTGGGCGCCATCAAGTCGAACATCGGTCATACGCAGGCCGCCGCCGGTGTCGCCGGAATCATCAAGATGGTGATGGCCATGCGGCACGGCACCCTGCCGAAGGTCCTGCATGTGGATGAGCCATCGAGGCAGGTGGACTGGTCGGCGGGGCAGGTGCGGCTGCTGACCGAGGCCACCGCGTGGCCCGAGACGGGTCAGCCGCGCCGGGCGGGTATCTCCTCGTTCGGGCTGAGCGGGACCAACGCCCACACCATCATCGAGCAGGCCCCGGCGGCCGACCCCGAGGGGCAGCAGGAGGCGACCGCACCCCAGGCTCCCCAGACCGGCGGGGCGCGGCAGCCCGCCGTACAGTCGTGGCTGGTGTCCGGCAAGACCACGGAGGCGCTCTCCGCCCAGGCGAGCCAGCTCCACGCCCATGTGAGTGCCCATCCGGAGCTGACCGCGACAGATGTGGCCTTCTCCCTGGCCACCACCCGTTCGGTCTTCGAGCACCGCGCGGCCGTGGTCGCCGAGGATCGCGACGGCCTCCTCCGCGGTCTGGAGGCCCTGGCTCAGGGCGAGACCACGGCCCAGGTCGTCCAGGGTGTGGCACGCGTCGAGGACACCCTTGCCTTCCTCTTCTCCGGCCAGGGTGCGCAGCGGCTGGGCATGGGGCGGGAGTTGTACGAGGCGTTCCCGGTGTTCGCCCGGGCGCTGGACGAGGTGTGTGCGCATCTGGATGTGGTGCTGGACCGTCCGTTGCGGGAGGTGGTGTTCGCGGCGGAGGGGAGCGCGGACGCCGAGCTCCTGGATCAGACCGCGTTCACCCAGCCGGCGCTGTTCGCCATCGAGGTGGCGCTGTTCCGGCTGCTGGAGCACTGGGGCGTCACTCCCGATGTGGTGATCGGCCACTCGGTGGGCGAGATCGTGGCCGCGCATGTGGCCGGGGTGTTCTCCCTGGAGGACGCCTGCACGCTGATCGCGGCCCGGGGCCGGCTGATGCAGGCGCTGCCCGAGGGCGGCGCGATGGTGGCGGTGCAGGCGTCGGAGGACGAGGTCGCCCCGTCGCTGGCCGGTCGTGAGGCCGAGGTGAGCATCGCCGCCGTCAACGGCCCGACCTCCGTGGTCATCGCCGGTGACGAGGCCGCTGTACTGGAGATCGCCGGACAGTGGGAGCAGGAGGGCCGTAAGACCCGCCGCCTGCGGGTGAGCCATGCCTTCCACTCGCCCCGCATGGACGCGATGCTCGACGACTTCCGGCGTGTCGTGGAACGTCTGTCGTTCGCTTCGCCCTCCATCGATCTCGTCTCCAACGTCACCGGCAAGGTGGCGGACGCGGAGGTGCGCTCGCCGGAGTACTGGGTGCGGCATGTGCGGGAGGCCGTGCGGTTCGCGGACGGCGTGCGGGCGCTCGAAGCCCAGGGCGTGACCACCTTCCTCGAAGTGGGCCCCGACGGTGTGCTCGCCGCGATGGCGCAGGACTGCCTGGCAGAACGGACCGAGTCCGACTCGGCGCCCGTGGTCGTGCCGGTGCTGCGCAAGGACCGCTCGGAGGCCGTGGCCCTGACCACGGCGCTGGCGCGGCTGCATGTGCACGGGTCCGTCGTCGACTGGCGGTCGGCGTTCGACGGGCTCGGGACCAGCAGGGTCGACCTGCCGACCTACCCGTTCCAGCGTCAGCGCTACTGGATCGAGAAGTCCGCCGACTCGGCCGGAATCGCCGCCGGTATCCGCGACGAGGTGGACGCCTGGTTCTGGCAGGCCGTGGAGCGCGAGGATCTCGAATCGCTCGCGAGGACGCTCGACTTCGACGACGAGGCGACGCTGGGCGCCGTACTGCCCGCGCTGTCGGCGTACCGGCGCAGCAGCCGTGAGCAGTCCACGATTGACGGTTGGCGTTATCGGGTGGCGTGGAAGCCGGTTGGGGATGTGGCCGGTGGGTCGTTGTCGGGGACGTGGCTGGTGGTGGTTCCGGCGTCGTGTGTGGGGGACGAGCTGGTGGCGGGGGTGGTCTCCGGTCTTGAGCGGCATGGCGCGGGTGTGGTGTCGCTGACGGTGGACGAGGGTGACTTGGATGCCGGGGCTTTGGGTGAGCGGCTGCGTAAGACGGTCGTGGACGCGGGTGAGTTGGGTGGGGTGTTGTCGTTGCTGGCGCTGGATGAGGGGTCCTGCCCCGGGCATCCGGCGCTGTCCAATGGCTTTGCTTCGACGTTGATGCTGGTGCGGGCGTTGGTTGAGGCGGATGTCGAGGCGCTGTTGTGGTGTGCTTCGCGGGGTGCGGTGTCGGTGGGGCGTTCGGACCGGCTGGCGGGTGTGGTGCAGTCGCAGGTGTGGGGTCTGGGTCGGGTGGTGGGGTTGGAGCACTCGGCGGTGTGGGGTGGTCTGGTGG
>NZ_BAAAIF010000151.1:0-8982 GCF_039525925.1 Streptomyces javensis
GGGGGCGCCGCCGTGGGCGGTGCCGTGGGTGCCGCCGTCGGAACCGGCGTCGGTGCCGTCGGCGGGCCCGGCCGGGGCGGCGGCCAGCCGGTCGATGACGCGGGCCAGGGTGGCCGGGGCGGGCCCGCTCGCGCGGGCCGGGGCGGGGGCGGCGCCGACGGGCTCATGGGCGCCGCCCCGCTCGTCCAGGAGCCGGTTGAGCCGGGCGGCCTCCTGCCGCCACTTGCGGTCCACGACCTCCTCCGGATACGCGCCCCAGTCGACCGGGGACCAGTCGGGGCCCGGCTCCGGCGGGCCGCCGTGGAAGAGCCGGGCGGCGAGCAGCGAGGTGGCCTCGTCCATCGCCCCGGGCTCCTCCAGCAGGTCGCAGGCCGGGCGCTCGCTCAGCCGGGAGGTGAACCCCTCGGCGAGCCGGTCGCGGCGGGAGAGCTCGGTGAGCGCCGAGACCACGCCCGCGTCCAGCCGGGAGGGCCAGCGGCCCATCCGCCAGGCGGGCAGCGCGACCCGGGTCAGCAGCCGGTCCCAGCCCGCGTAGGCGAGGCCCACCTGCTCCTGGGCGACGATCCGCAGCCCGTAGTCCACCGTCTGGGCCCGCTCGGAGGCGGCCGCGGCGACCGCGCGCTCCATCTCGGCCGCGTGGTCCCGGCAGCCGCGCAGCAGCAGCCGGGCGACCCAGCCGACGAAGGCGAAGGCGGGTCGGCGCACCGCCGCCGCCGGGGCGGGCGCGGGCCCGGACGACGGCTCGCCGCCGCGGGCCGCGACGGCCACGGCGGCGTCAAGACCGCGCACGAAGCGGCGGGCGGAGGCTATGTCGGGGTGGACGGACGGGCCGGTGCCCGCGACCAGCGGGGCGAGCAGCGCCACCCGCTCGGCGACCCGCATCCACCACAGGAAAGGCGAGCCGATCACCAGCACCGGCGCCCGCGGGGCGCCGCGCTCGGGGCGGTCCACGACCCGGTCGGCGCCGACCGCCGGACCGGGCCCTCTGGCGCCGCGCACCGGGCGGGGCTCATCGACCGCGAGGGCGCCGCGGTCCCGGCGCTCCCGCCGGTTGGCGTGCGCCGGATGCGTACGGTCCTCCAGCCAGCTGTCGCAGTCGGGGGTGAGCGCTATGGCCGAGGGCGCCGGGACCTCCAGGCGCTCGGCCAGATCGCGGATCAGCTGGTAGAGGTCGGGCGCGGTCTCCTCGGCGACGGGCACCGTCGGGGTCAGCGCGGGCCTGGCCCGGACGACCACGGCGGCCACGGCCGCCGCCAGCAGCAGGACCACCAGGGCGCCCCCGGTCACCACCCAGCGCAGGGCCGTCCAGCCCTCGTCCTGGGAGCCGCCGATGCTGCCGGTGGCGCTTCCGGCCAGCAGCACCACGGCGGCGGCGGCCGGGAGGAGCGCGACCGCGAGCGCGGTGCTCCGGATGCGCAGTACCGCGAGGGCGCGGGCACGCGCCTCCAGGGCACCTGCTTCGGGACCTGCCACGGTTCTCATCACCCCCTACTGTCCGGCCGGTGTTTGAACAGCGGACGACGGCGGCGTTGTTTTCTCCCCACCCACTGTCGCACCGGCCGCCGACTCCGCAATGCCGGTGGGCCAGTTGCCGCACCTCGCCTGAGCGGCACACTAGTTGGGGGTCGGGCGCGCGTCAGCAGGATGCGGAACCGCTCACCCAATGGAATGGCCTTGGGTAAAACCGGGAACTTCGCGATGGCGACGCCGGGTCCCGTGTGAACAGGCGGAAGCGAGCTTCCGAACCGTTCACCGACGCCCTTGAGCCCCCGGTTGAGACACTTATTACAGCGTCTCTTCGCGACGCCGCTTACGCATCCGCTTCGGCGGCCGCCTTCGCCGCGATGTCGGAGCGGTGGTGGGAGCCCTCCAGGCCGATCCGGCCCACCGCGCGGTACGCCCGTTCGCGCGCCTTCGCCAGGTCGGAGCCGGTCGCGGTGACGGAGAGCACCCGGCCGCCCGCGCTCACCACCTCACCGGACGCGCCGTCCCGCTTGGTGCCCGCGTGCAGGACGTACGCCTTGGGGCCGTCCTTCTCCGCCACCTCGTCCAGCCCGGTGACCGGGTCGCCGGTGCGGGGGGTGCCCGGGTAGTTGTGCGAGGCGAGGACCACGGTCACGGCGGCGCCGTCGCTCCAGCGCAGCGGCGGCTCGTCCGCCAGCCGGCCGGTGGCGGCGGCGAGCAGCACCGCGGCCAGCGGGGTCTTCAGCCGGGCCAGCACCACCTGGGTCTCCGGGTCGCCGAAGCGCGCGTTGAACTCGATCACGCGCACGCCCCGCGAGGTGATCGCCAGGCCCGCGTACAGCAGCCCGGAGAAGGGCGTGCCGCGGCGGCGCAGCTCGTCGACGGTGGGCTGGCAGACCGTGGCCACGACCTCGTCCACCAGGGCGGGGTCCGCCCAGGGCAGCGGGGAGTACGCGCCCATACCGCCGGTGTTCGGGCCCTCGTCGCCGTCGTGGGCGCGCTTGAAGTCCTGGGCGGGCTGGAGCGGGACCACGGTCTCGCCGTCGGTGATCGCGAAGAGGGAGACCTCCGGGCCGTCCAGGAACTCCTCGATCACCACCCGGCCGCAGGCCAGCGCGTGCGCGCGGGCGGCCTCGACGTCCTCGGTCACCACGACGCCCTTGCCCGCGGCGAGGCCGTCGTCCTTGACGACGTACGGGGGGCCGAAGGCGTCCAGCGCCTCGTCGACCTCGGCGGGGCTGGTGCACACATAGGCGCGGGCGGTGGGCACGCCCGCCGCCGCCATCACGTCCTTGGCGAACGCCTTGGAGCCCTCCAGCCGCGCGGCCTCCGCGGACGGCCCGAAGGCCGGGATCCCGCGCTCGCGCACGGCGTCGGCCACCCCCGCCACGAGGGGGGCCTCCGGCCCCACGACCACCAGGCCCGCCCCCAGGGAGGCGGCGAGGTCGGCGACGGCGGCACCGTCGAGCGCGTCGACCGCGTGCAGCTCGGCCACCTCGGCGATGCCGGCGTTGCCGGGGGCGCAGTGCAGTGCGGTGACGTCGGGGTCGAGGGAGAGAGCGCGGCACAGGGCATGTTCGCGGGCGCCGCCGCCGATGACGAGGACCTTCACGGTAGGCAGCCTATTGCCTGGGGCGGCGGGCGCTGTGCGGCGGGGGCCGCGGCGCGGTCCGGGGGCGGTCCGGCGCGGTCCGGCCTGGATCCCGGGTACAAGCCTCTGCGCCGTGAGCGGGGGCACTCTTTTGGGTGAGGCGTGGGCGGTCCTATACCCGATGGGGCAGCCCTTACGGGCTGAAATCCGGTGATCGGGTCATCGTGGCCAACCGTTCGGCGGTAGGAATGGTGGTCGCGCGTCAGCCGCGCGCAGGAGAGACACCGCCGCAGAGGGAGTCGCACGGTGAGTCAGCCGGAGATGCAGCCCGAGGGGCTCCCTCGGCAGGAGGGTGCGAGGAACCAGGGTGACCTGCTCGGCCGACCCTTCCCGCACGGCGACTGGGGGGAGCCCGCGGAGCGGCTCGACGAGTTGTACCAGTGGGTCGAGGAGGGCGCGCTCGAGGTCGCCGGGTGGTACCTCGCCGACCGGGTGTGGAAGCGGCGGGCCGCCCGGGTGCTGCGGGTGGGGGCCGCGGTGGCGGGGGTCGTGGGGGCCGTACTGCCCCTGCTGGATCTGAACGGAACGCTGGACGGCGGTGCCGGGTGGGGCGCGCTGGCGCTGCTGCTGGCGGTCGCGTGCGTCGGCGGCGACCGGTTCTTCGGGCTGACGTCCGGCTGGATGCGGGACATGGCCACGGCGCAGGCGGTGCAGCGGCGGCTGGAGGCGTTGCAGTTCGACTGGGCGTCGGAGAGCGTGCGGGAGGTGCTGGGCCCGACCGAGGGCACCGCGAGCGAGGCCGTCGAGCGGTGTCTTTCGGTGCTGCGGCGGTTCTGCGAGGACGTGTCGGAGCTGGTGCGGGCCGAGACGGCGGGCTGGATGGTGGACTTCGGATCCGGTTCCGCGCCGCTGGTCACGCAGTCGCTGATGGCCCAGGGCTCCCGTCCGGACAGCGGGAGCCCCGCGAGCCGCTTTCCGCTGCCGCCGAGCCCCGCCCGGCCCAATATGCCGCGGCAGCGTCCTCCCGAGCCGCCCCGCTGATGACGGGCGCGGGCAGCCCGGGGGCGGCGGTCAGGTCGGCGGTCAGCTCGGCGGTCAGCTGAAGACGATCATCGAGCCCTGGCCCAGGCTGCGCGTCGCCGCCGCGTGCAGCCCCAGCCACACATGGCGCTCCCGCGCGAAGGGGCTGTCCTCGTACGGGACCGACGCCGCCGGCTCCTCCAGGCTCGTGGGGCGGGCCGGGGGCGCGGGGGCGGCCGGGGGGTTGGACGGGTCAATGCCGAGCGCCGGGGCGACCGCCTCCAGCTCGCGCAGCAGTCCATGGCTGGAGCCCAACGGACCACCGCCCTCGAGGAGTTCGTCGTTGGACAGCGGACTCTGGAAGTCGACGGGGACATACGCGCCCGCGTGGTCGTAGTGCCACACCAGATGCGACTGCTGGGCCGTGGGCTCGAACATCTCCAGCAACTGCTCGTAGTCCCCGCCGAGTTCGTCCACCGGCGTCACCGCGAGTCCGCACAGCTGGAGCAGATAGGCGCGGCGGAGGAAGTGCAGCGCGTCGTAGTCGAAACCGGCCACCGGCGCGACATCCCCGGAAAGTCCCGGCATATAGCTGAAGACGGGCACGGGCGGCAGACCGGCATCGCTCAGCGCCTTGTCGTAGGCGGCGATCTCTTCGGCGAAGGGGTTGTCGGGGCTGTGGCACAGCACATCGACGAGGGGGACCAACCAGAGGTCACATGCCACGCGATCTCACTCTCGTATCCGTACGGTCGATGGTCGGCCCAGCGTAATGCCCCACGTACGCGGCGCGAAGAGCGCAGGACGCGGGCCCTGGGGGACGGGGCCCATGGATCGGGTGGAGTTCGCGAAGAGTTCAGGAGGGCATCAGGGGGAGTTGACTTCCGGCTCGGTCCCCGCCCGGCTCCGCGAGCGCGTCTCCTCCCCCGCCACCAACCGCTCGATCAGCGCACGGAAATGCGTGTTGTACGCCGCTATGAGCCGCTCCGAGTCATGGGGATCCCCACGGGTGACCGCCGCCGTGAGCTCGCAGTGCCCGGTCCACAGCAGACCCCGCAGATCGGGTACGCGGCGCAGGTACGGCACCGTGAAGACCCAGGTCTGCACCCGCAGCCGCTGGAGGAAGTCCGATACGTACGGATTGCCGACCAGCCCGCAGATCTCCCGCCAGAAGCGCAGGTCGTAGCCGATGAGGATGTCCAGGTCGCCGGAGCGGGCGGCCCGCTCGGCCTCCTCGGCCCGGCGCCGCACCGAGGCCAGCGCCTGCGTGGTCATGGTGTTCAGCGTCTGCTCGACGTAGTGCCGGAAGACGCCCTCCACCACCATCGTGCGGGCGTCCACCATGTGCCGGAAGTCGTCGATGGTGAACTCGTGGACCTTGAAGCCCCGGTGTTCCTCGACATCGAGCAGCCCCTGGGAGCACAGGTCGAGCAGCGCCTCCCGGACGGGGGTCGCGGAGACGCCGTACTGCTGGGCGATCTCCTTGACGGTGAACTGGCGCCCCGCAGGGAGCCTGCCCGCGAGCACCTCGTCACAGAGCGCGTCGGCGATCTGCTGCCGCAGGGTGTTCCGCTTGACCGGGCTGGTGCCGGGCACGGGCATCGAGGACCGTCTCCTTCCACGGCCGTCGGTGTAAGAAAGCGGACGGCCCTCGCATCACGATATGCGAGGGCCGTTGCGCGGAACACGCAGAGTGCGGCTTGGTCTACACCGGGCAGCCGTCGGGCAGCGCTCGGGCCGCGTCCGGAGCCAAACGGGCAGGCCCCTTTTTGAGGAGGCTCGGTTCACCTCCGGGGCGCCTCAGTCGCTGTCGACGGTCGACCGTGCTCGGTCGCTCGTACCTCGCTCCCTGCGCGCGCTCTCCCTTTCGACAGCGACGCGCCCCTTCGGCTCACTCGCCGGAAGACCCAAGCACCCCAGCGCCCCTCCACCCTGGAACGGCTACGCCGTATGGGCGTCGGCCGCGTTCAGCGCCTCGTCCAGGATCGCGAGCCCCTCCTTGGCCTCGGCCTCGGTGACGGTGCACGGCGGCACGACGTGGGTGCGGTTCATGTTCACGAAGGGCCACAGACCGCCGCGCTTGCAGGCCGCCGCGAAGTCGGCCATCGGCTGGTTGTCCGCCCCGCCCGCGTTGTACGGCACGAGCGGTTCGCGGGTCTCCTTGTCCTTGACCAGGTCCAGCGCCCAGAAGACACCGAGGCCGCGCACCTCGCCGACCGAGGGGTGGCGCTCGGCGATCTCCCGCAGCGCGGGGCCGATCACGTTCTCGCCGATCGCGGCGGCGTTCTCCACGATCCCCTCCTCCGCCATCGCGTTGATCGTCGCGACGGCCGAGGCGCAGGCCAGCGGGTGGCCGGAGTAGGTGAGGCCGCCCGGGTAGGGGCGCTGGTCGAAGGTCGCGGCGATCTCGGCGGAGATCGCGACGCCACCGAGCGGCACATAGCCGGAGTTGACGCCCTTGGCGAAGGTCAGCAGGTCCGGGGTGACGCCGAAGTGGTCGGCCGCGAACCAGTGGCCGGTGCGGCCGAAGCCCGCCATGACCTCGTCCAGGATGAACACGATGCCGTAGCGGTCGCAGATCTCCCGGACCCCGGCCAGATAGCCGGGGGGCGGGACCATGATCCCGGCGGTGCCGGGGATGGTCTCCAGGATGATCGCGGCGATGGTCTGCGGCCCCTCGAAGGCGATGGTGTCCTCGAGGTGGCGCAGCGCGCGCTCGCACTCCTGCTGCTCGCTGTCGGAGTGGAAGGGCGAGCGGTAGCGGAACGGCGCCCAGAAGTGCACCACGCCCGCCGAGGCGGTGTCGGAGGGCCAGCGGCGGGGGTCGCCGGTGAGGTTGATCGCGGCGGCGGTGGCACCGTGGTACGAGCGGTAGGCGGAGAGCACCTTGGCACGGCCGGTGTGCAGCCGGGCCATGCGGACCGCGTTCTCCACCGCCTCGGCGCCGCCGTTGGTGAAGAAGATCTTGTCGAGGTCACCGGGGGTGCGCTCGGCCACCAGCCGCGCCGCCTCGGACCGCACGTCCACGGCGAACCCCGGCGCGATGGTGCACAGCTTCGCGGCCTGCTCCTGGATCGCGGCCACGACCTTGGGGTGCTGGTGGCCGATGTTGGTGTTCACCAGCTGGCAGGAGAAGTCGAGGTAGCGGTTGCCGTCGTAGTCCCAGAAGTACGAGCCTTCGGCGCCCGCGACGGCGAGGGGGTCGATCAGGCCCTGCGCGGACCAGGAGTGGAAGACATGCGCGCGGTCGGCGGCCTTGACGGCGGCGCCGGCCGCGTGGTCGGGGCTGGGCTGCACGGACACGTTCGTACCTCGGATCGCTCGCGGGTCGGGGCGGCACCAGCGTACGGACCCGGGCCCCGCGCCCGGCACCGACAGCCTGTCCGGGTTTCGGGTCGTACGCCGACATCCTGCCGGGCGGCGGAGGGAGCCACGGCCGTCGCCGGTGACCGGGGCGCCGCTGTCCGGATTTCGCTCCCGGCGGGCCCCTCGCGGCTCACGGGATTCCGTGCTCCGGCTCGGGAGTGACACAGGACGGATACGGAACCGATAACGGATCGTCCGCGTCGTCCACTTCGCTCTCAGCCGCCCTTATTCTCTCCGGGGGGCTGATCAGGGGGATTCACGGGGAAGGGACGATCGACGCATGGAAGACCTGGGGGCCGAGGACCCTCGCTGGATCGGTGAGTACCGGCTGCTCCGGCGCCTTGGCGCCGGTGGCATGGGCCGGGTGTTCCTGGCTCATTCAGCACGCGGGCGCACGGTGGCGGTGAAGCTCGTCCAGACCGAGCTCGCCCAACAGGCCGAATTCCGGCGGCGGTTCAAACAGGAGGTGCGGGCCGCACAGCGGGTCGGGGGCGCGTGGACCGCGCCGGTGCTGGACGCCGACACCGAGGCCGCCACCCCATGGGTCGCCACCGGCTACATCGCCGGTCCCTCCCTGCACGCGATCGTCGCCGAGTCGGGCCGGCTGCCCGAGCGGACCGTGCGCATCCTGGCGCACGGCCTGACGCAGGCGCTCCACGACATCCACGACGCCGGTCTGGTCCACCGCGACCTCAAACCCTCCAACGTCCTGATCACCATCGACGGTCCGCGCGTCATCGACTTCGGTATCGCGCGGGCGCTGGAGACGGTCACCGACGGCATCCTCACGCGCAGCGGCGCCGTCGTCGGGTCGCCCGGTTTCATGTCGCCCGAGCAGGTGCGCGGCGAGCGGGTCACCCCCGCCAGCGACGTCTTCTGCCTCGGCTCGGTGCTCGCTTACGCGGCGACCGGACGTCAGCCCTTCGGCACGGCGGACAGCGGGGTGCACGCGGTGATGTACCGCATCGCCCAGGAGGAGCCGGACCTGACGGGGCTGCCGGAGGGGCTGCGGGACCTGGTCACCGACTGCCTGAAGAAGGGCCCGGACGACCGGCCCTCGCTGGAGGCGCTGCTGGAGCGTACGGCCGGGGCGGACGACGACGGCGAGCCCTGGCTGCCGGGCACGCTCGTCGCCCAGCTCGGGCGGCACGCGGTGCAGTTGCTCGAGGTGGAGACGCCCGCCGGGCCGGGGGTACCGGCGCGCCCGGCCGTACCGCCCGTGGCGGGGGCGACCGGCCTCGCCGTACCGCCCGTGGCCGGGGCGACCGGTCCCGCCGTACCGCCGCCGCCCTCCGCGCCGCCGTCGGCCACGTCGTTCCCCCTCGCCCCGGCGGAACCCCCCACGCCCCCGCCACCGACCACCCCGCCGCGCCCCTCGGCGGCGCCGCTCCCCCCGGCTCCGTCCACCCCGCCCTCGGCGGGCGCGGCGCAGGGCGGCCCGGACCGGCCCGCCGGGCGCCCGGCCGCGCCGCAGGAAGTCGGATCGTAGCCATGTCGTTCTGTGAGCCAAGGAGTTGATTGAGGTACTTGTCTTCCTAAGA
>NZ_BAAAIF010000152.1:0-8952 GCF_039525925.1 Streptomyces javensis
ACAACACCCGCTCACACTCCGCAATCCCCTCCGCAAACACCACCGACTCATCCAACAACCGCCCACCCATACCCACCCACTGCGCACCCTGACCAGGAAAGACAAACACCGGCCGACCCACCCCCGACCGCACACGACCCACCACACCACTGTCGACAGCCTCACCCCGCACCAGGCTCTCAAGCCCAGCAGTCAGCCCCTCCACATCCGAGCCGAGAACGACAGCACGGTGCTCGAACAGCGCACGCGAACCCACCAGAGCACGCCCCACACCGGCGACATCCACGCCACCCCCATCAGCCTGGGCAGAGCGCACGTACTCCAGCAACCGACCCGCCTGAGCCGCCAACGCCCCCGCACTACGCCCCGACACCACCCACGGCACCACCGCAGGCTCCACCACGGACGACGCCACATCCCCACCAGCAGCTTCCTCCGCCGGCGCCTCCTCAAGGATGAGATGGGCATTGGTCCCCGACACACCGAAGGAAGACACACCAGCCCGCCGCACCCGCTCCCCACGCGGCCACGCCACCGCCTCGGTCAACAGCTCAACAGCGCCCGCATCCCAGTCCACATGCGAAGACGGCCGATCCACATACAACGTGCGCGGCAGCACCTCCCGGTTCAGTGCCATGACCATCTTGATCACACCACCCACACCAGCAGCCGATTGCGTGTGCCCGATGTTCGACTTCAACGACCCCAACCACAACGGCCGACCCTCGTCCCGGCCCTGCCCATAGGTGGCCAGCAGCGCCTGCGCCTCGATCGGATCGCCGAGCGTCGTACCAGTCCCATGGCCCTCGACGGCATCCACATCCGCCGTCGTCAGCCGCGCGTTGGCAAGCGCCTGCCGGATCACCCGCTCCTGCGACGGACCATTCGGCGCCGTCAACCCATTCGACGCCCCATCCTGATTCACCGCAGAACCACGCACCACCGCCAACACCCGATGCCCCCGCGCCCGCGCATCCGACAACCGCTCCAGCAACAACACCCCCACGCCCTCGCCGAACCCGGCCCCATCCGCCGAGTCCGCGAACGCCTTGCACACCCCGTCCACCGCCATGCCGCGCTGGCGGGAGAACTCCACGAAGAGATCCGGGGCCGACATCACCGCCACGCCACCGGCCAGCGCCATCGAGCACTCACCACGGCGCAGCGCCACACTGGCCTGGTGCAGGGCCACCAACGACGAAGAACACGCCGTGTCCATCGAAAGCGCCGGGCCCTCAAGACCGAGCACATACGCCACACGGCCGGATGCGACACTCTGCCGACTGCCGTTGAGCAGGTAACCCTCGAGCTCGCCCGGGAAGGTGCTCAAACGCGAGGCATAGTCGTTGTAGATGACGCCGAAGTAGACCCCGGTCGGCGTGCCGCGCATCTCAAGGGGGTTGATTCCGGCAGTCTCGATCGCTTCCCATGACGTCTCCAGCAGCAATCGTTGCTGCGGGTCCACCGCCAGCGCCTCACGCGGCGACATCCCGAAGAACTCCGCGTCGAAGTCCGCGGCATCGTGCAAGAACCCGCCCTTCCGCCCGTACGAGGTGCCCGTGTGCGCCGGGTCCGGGTCGAACAGGTTCTCCAGGTCCCAACCGCGGTCGGTAGGGAAGTCCGAGATGGTGTTCCGGCCGTTCGCCACCACGTCCCACAGCTCATCGGCGGAGCTCACTCCGCCGGGGTAGCGGCAGGCCAGACCCACGATGGCGATCGGGTCGTCCGCGTCGGGCCGGCCGTCGTCCTCCGTCGCGCCGGCCGAGGCGGGGGAAACGTCAGCGACGTCGCCGACGATCCGAGACCTCACAAAGCGCGCCAGCGCGGCCGGGTTCGGGTAGTCGAACAGGGCGGTCGACGGGAGGCGAACCCCTGAGCGCTCGGTCAGGTTGCTGATCAGCTGCTGACGCTTCTCCCGGTAGACGCCGAGAGAGCGGAAGGAAGCCTGCTCGGCGATGTCTTCCGGGCTGCGTGAGCCGAGTATCTGAGCGATCTCTTCACGTACCAGGGCAAGCACCATCTCGAACTGCCGCTTTTCGGACGCGTCAGAGAGTCGATCGCGCAGCTCAGCATCCGTGAGTACTCGCCTATCCCGCACAGCAAACCCTTCCAACGCCAACGGAATTACGCCATATCAGATGTAGACAGCCCGCCAACCGTCTGGCCGGAAACCGGCCGACGGGCTCTCAAGTGATCGTGCTTAAAGGGCCGGAACAACCGGCCTCTGGTATCAATCAGGCGCCCAATGGAGCGAATTCGTTCACTGAGAGATGCGCTTCGCGACGAAACGGGCGACATCGGGCAGCTGCTCAGTGAGGTAGAAGTGGCCGCCCGGGAAGACCATCAGCTCGAAATCCCCGGTGGTGTGCTTTCCCCAGTCCTCCGCCTCATCAGAGGTCACTCGCTCATCGGAGACACCGATAACAGTGGAGATGGGGCAGGTGACCCTGGTGTCCGGAGAAACCGCATAGCCCTCGATCGCCTTGTAGTCGCTGCGAATGGCGGGCAGGATGACGCGAAGGGCATCCTCGTCGGCGAAGATCCCGGAGTTCGGACCGTTCAGCGCCTTGAGGTCCGCTATGAGCTGGGCATCGTCTGTCCTCAGCGTCTCGTCACGGCGTCTCGAGGGAGCGGGGCGGGCCGATGCGAACAGCCGTTGCGGGCTGATCCCGTCCTTCTCTTCGAGGCGTCGTGTCACCTCGAATGCCAGTACCGCGCCCATGCTGTGCCCGAAGAAGGCCAGCGGACGATCGTCGAGGGCTCGTACATCCTCGAAGATGAGGTCGGCCATTTCCTCGACGCTGTCTATGCACGCGTCCCGGTGGCGATCCTGCCTTCCCGGATACTGAACGGCCAGGACTTCCGCCGACATGTTCAACCCTCTTGCGAAGGGAAAGAAGAAGGTGGCGGCGCCACCCGCATGAGGAAAGCAGATCAGTCGGACGTCTTGAGGAGACTCGCCTCTCCGAAAGCGGCGAAGCCAACGCCCGGGGCGTACTTCGGCTGCACCCACGTGCTCCATCCCTTCAATGACCGGTTCCGGCGACCGCACGGTGGTAACCGATGCCAGTAGCCGAAAGGGCTCGGATGAACGGACCCACCCCCGCTTCACAGCCTCCGCCAAAAACATTTTCGACGCTACAAGCCATCCGCCAACCTGAGAAAGGGTCATCTCTGCACAGACCAACTGGTGGCCATGGCACGGATGCACAGGTGCGTGGCGCACGGACGGTCGTGACCAGCGAACACGGCCGTGCGAACACGGTGCCGCGAGGGGTCTGGGCCCCTTCCCGGAGCGCCCTCCCTGGTCCCGGACAGAGGGCCGGACAGGGGCTCGGCAGGGGCTCGGCAGGGGCTCGGACAGGGCCCGGATGGGCCGTATTCAACGGTTTTTCCGGCGTATGACGCCCCACGGGCGATGGCAGGAGAGTGCCATTTGGCTTGTGCCTGCGTTGCCACGGCCGAACACACGGCAGCATGGAGAGGCCCGTTCAGCGAACGGTGCGCCCGCGTGCCCCTACGGGGCTGTCATGGACCGACCTTCTCCCTTTGGTAAAGCGGCCATCCAGGGCATCAACGACCCGCCCGCTGCATTGAGCAGGAAAGAAGCGCCATGAAGGTGTGGATCGACCAGAGCAGATGCCTCAACAGCAGACAGTGCGAGGAAACCGCACCGCGCGTGTTCTCGATCGCGGACGACAGTCTCGCCTATGTGCGTCAGAACGGCCGGATGCTGGACCAGCCGGGCGGCGAGACATGTCAGGCGAATGTCCCCGATGAGGATCAGGACGCTGTCGATACGGCGGCCTACGAGTGCCCGGGGCAGTGCATCCACGTCATCGAGCAACCGTAGACAGGCCCGCGTCAAGAGAGCCCGTGCCGAATAGGAGACCATCGCATGTCTGCCGCCGAGAGCACCGATGAGAGCATTCCGCGCCTGCCCTTCGACCAGTCCGGACTGATGGAGCTGCCGCCCCGGTTCGCCGAACTGCGGGAGAACGATCCCATCGTCAAGGTCCTCACCCCCGTCGGCGATCCGGCGTGGCTGGTCACCCGGCATGAGGATGTGAAGAAGCTCATCTCCGACGCGCGTTTGGGCCGTTCGCATTTCGATCCCCCGAACGCACCGCGCTACAGCGCCGCGGTCATTCTCGGCGGTCCGCGGGGCGAGTACGAGACCGAGGTCGTCGACCACACCAAGGCACGGCAGGTGCTGATTCCGTCGTTCAGTGCCCAGCGGATGCGTTCCCTGCGGCCACGGATCCAGCGGACGGTGGACGAGCTGCTGAGCCGATTCCAGGAGCTTCCGCAGCCGGCCGACTTCCACCAGGAGATAGCGAAGCGGCTTCCCGTGTTCGTCATCAGCGAGTTGCTCGGCATCCCCTTCGCCGACCGTGAGCAGCTCGGCACGTGGTCCCAAGGCACCTTCCACACCAGCGACCAGCAGATCGCCGTCACGGCCATGCTGGAAATGCGTGAGTACATCGCGAAGTTCATCGAGCTCAAACGCGCCGAACCGGCCGACGATGTCATCACCGACCTGGTCGCCAAGCAGCAGGAGACGGGATTCCCGCCGGACGACGCCATTCAGACGTATGTATCGACGCTGATCATCGCCGGTTTCGAGACCAGTGTGTCGTTCACCGACTACGGCACCCTGCTGTTTCTGCGGAATCCGGATCAGCGGGCGCTGCTGGAGGCGGATCCCGGCCTGGCTCCCCGTGCCGTGGAAGAGATCCTGCGGTTCGCGCCGGCTTCGGACGCCTGCATCACCAGGTACGCACGGACCGACTTCGAGTACAAGGGGACGCGGATCTCCGAAGGAGATCTGATCGCGCTGAGCCCGCAGACGGCCAACCGTGACCCCCGCGTCTTCCGGGAGCCGGAGCGATTCGACATCACGCGGAACGAGAACCCGCATATGACGCTCGCCTACGGCCTGCACTACTGCATTGGCGCCCCGCTGGTCCGCGTCATGCTGGACGTCCTCTACCAGACGCTTTTCGCCCGCCTGCCCGGGCTGCGACTCGCGGTGCCGATCGATGAGCTGGTGTCCAGGAACAACGTGCTGACGGGAGGGCTCACCTCGCTGCCCGTGGCCTGGTGACCGACGTACGAGGAGCCTGAACAGGCGCCCCGGCGAGAGCCCGTAAGCGGGCGCGACCGGGGCGCCTTCTTCATGCCGCCGGGTCGCCGTATCGCCGCACGGCGGTACGTGATCATCCACGCATCCACGGCATACCTGGCCGGTGGCAGGACAGTGCCACTCGGATCTTGAGACGGCACCGAGGCGGCACGAGACGGCAGAATGATGTCGGGACTGCGTTAACGGGGAGGTTGCTGCGGTGTGCAGTGCCAGTGATGAAGTCTCACCAGAGATGAAGGCGGCCCCTTTCCGCCACAGCCAGGGACCAGTGGCTGTCGGGCGGTCATTACGGAAGTTCGCCAGCGCGGCTTTCGGCATCATGTCGGCCATGCCGCCGTGCATCTCTCCGTCAGAGTCGGCGTCCGGGCATTCACCGGCCTGAGCAACGCCTTCAGCGCGACGGCCGTCGCGCACCTCATCCTGCGTGTGCGCTTTCGTACCACGGCTGCGGCGCATCATTTCCCGCCGCGGTGCATCACCTTTCATAAACCATGGAACATCTTCGTCACGGGGGCATCGGTGCCAAGTTTGGGTTCACTGTGCGAAAAACCGGCCTTAGGGCTGCGTTTCCTTGATGCTGTCGACCGCAACTCCTTCCGGGCCCGTACGGTGCTGGGTGTCTGGCTCTCCGATCCGGAGTCGGAGAGGAACATCCGGCTCCTGGACACCGGACTGCGCGATCTCCTGGTCATCGTGGCGCCTGATCAGCCGTGGCTGACCGATCCGACCGCGGCCGAGCACCGGATCCGCATCCTGGCGCGCAGTGGGGCGGCGGGCCTCGCGATCATGCGCACCACTTCGCAGGACGTGCCCGAGGCCGTACTGGTGAATGCCAGGAAACACGGTGTGCCGCTGCTCGTCGGCAGCGAGGAGCTGTGCGGATCGGAGGTGGCGCAGGTCGTCAGCCGTGAGCGGCTGCGGGAGTACGAGGACCGCGCTCAGCAGCTGGAGGAGATGCTGGACCAGATACGGCGGCCGGGGAGGCAGGGGCACCACAGACTGCAAACCCTGCTCGACCGGCTGGCCAAGGCGGTGGAGGGGTCGGTGCGGCTGGTCGATCCGCACAAGACCGTGCTGACGTCCGAAATGAGTGCGGGGGGCCCGTTGGTGGAGCCGCCGGCCGCCATGGTGGCACGCATCGTGGGCGGGGAGGTGGGAGCCGCGTCCATCAACCATGGGAAGCACAGCGTGCGGCTCTACTCGATCGGCTATCACCCACCACACATGGTTCTCATCGTGGTACGCGACCAGGACTTCAACGAGTCCACCGAGAAGATCATCGCGCGTTCCACCGTGCTGCTGAGCCTGCTGATCCGCGCGGAGGAGGTGGACAGCGACCAGTACCGGGTCCAGCAGACGATGAGTTCGATGCGGGCCGCGGTGCTCCATCTGGCGCTGAACGGTCTCACCCAACTCGCCCAGGAGATCGGCCAGTCCCTGTACCCAGGGCTGTTCACCGCCGATCAGGTCAGGGTGCACCTCATCACCTGTGGTGAGCGGGAGCTGAACGCCACGGCCGCCAAGCTGGAGAACGCACTTCGGCAGCAGGCGCTGGTCGTCCGTTCGCCGTTCCGTTCCGATCAGCTGTTCGTGGTCACGCCCGAGTGGCCGTCGCCGTCGCCGTCGCCGTCCTCACCCTCGTCACCATCCCCGTCCTCGTCCTCATCCTCATCCTCATCCTCATCCTCATCCTCATCCTCATCCTCATCCTCATCCTCATCCGGTGAGGATCGCGGGACGAGCGTGGCCCAGCGGCTCCACGACCTGGTGGCCGACGTTCCGGGGCTCCGGATGGGCGCCAGTCACCCCAAGCCACTGGCGAACCTGGAGGAGGCACACCAAGAGGCACACCGGGCCCTCACCATGGCGGGGAACAGTCAGGAGAAGCTGGTGACGGCCGCCCGGGAGGAACCCGGTCTCTCCTTCTTCCTCGACCCGGGCGCCGGCCAGACATGGGCAGAGGCATTCCTACGCCCGCTCGACGCCCTCGCCCCCGCCGCGCGGGAGAGCATTCTGCGAACGATCGATCTGTCGTTGCGGTTCTCCCGTCTCGATGTGGCGAGGGCCACCGGCTCTCATCGCAACACCGTGGCAGCACGCATCGCGAAGGTCAGTGAGCTCCTCGCCCTGGACCTCACCTGCCTGCCCGACCGGGCCGTACTCAGCCTCGCACTGGAGCTCCGGGCCTTGCCTCCCCATACGCCCCATACCCCCCATACGGCCCATGCGGCGAACGCGGTGTCCGGCGAGCGGAGCCTCGGCGAACTGCTGGCGGACGACGGCGCCCAGGAATGGGCCAGGGTCTACCTCGGACGCCTGGACGCGGATCGCAGAGAGCTGCGGCGAACGCTGGCGGCATGGGTGGCCTGCGGCGGCAATGTGGAGCAGACCGCGCAGAAGGTCGGCGTCCATCTGAAGACGGTCCGCAACCACCTCCGCGCGGCCGAGAGCCTGCTCAACTGCCGTCTCCTGGGCACACCGGGACACACGCATGACCTGGTGCTGGCCATGCATGCCCTGGAGGTCGCCCAGGTTCTGCCCGACCATCTGGTACGGTCCCCCTCCCGTCGGCTGCGCGCCGCGTGACCTGCGCCTTCACTCCCGTACTCCCCGTACTCCCCGTACTCCCCGTACCCCCGGTGTTCCTCATTCTTCCCGCGCCCCGACATCGCGAGCGACGACGGTGCCGATCTCGTTCGCCGCCGCGGTGTCGAGCATCTCCGAGTGGGTGCAGCCGATCTCGACGATCCTGATGTCTCCTTCCACATACGGTCGCCAGTCCAGCGGGTCGCCCGTCCTCGCGTCGCTCTCCGGTATCACCGCCCGCACAAGGATGATGTCGCCCTTGAGGACGGGAGGAGTGTGGCGCGCCATCATGTCGAGATTCGTCTGGTACGCCCGGTAGATGCCGTCCACGTGCTCTTCGCTGACCTCGGTCTCGAGGAGAGGTGGCCGCCACGACTCGTCGTCCGCCACCGGCTCGTACTGGTTCCGGGCGACCCTCAGCAGGTCCTCGACCACTTCCCTGCGGGACGGGCACCAGGGCGGTTCGGTGCTCTGCCGCTCGATGGGGTACGCGTCCAGGAGGAACAGCCGATCGACCCGTTCCCCCATGGCCTCGAGGCGTGCGGCCATGGCGTGTGCCACCAGTCCGCCGAAGGACCAGCCCAGAAGCTTGTACGGCCCCGAGGGCTGGATCGACCTCATCATGGCCACGTAGTCGTCCGCCATCTCCTCGATACTCGCCGCCGCCTCCCGCGACACATCGAGACCACGGGCCTGGAGGGCGTAGAGGGAGAAACGGCCGACCGCGCTTCCGGCCAGCGCCTGGTAGGCCCAACCGATGCCACTCGCCGGATGCACACAGAACAGATTGGGTGTGTCCGGCTCGGACCTGATGGCCAGGACGGCGTCGAAGTCGTGTGAGCTTTCCCCATCGTCCAGGAGGCGAGCGAGCAGAGCCGGGGACGGGGCCTGGAACAGTGCCTGCATGCCGAGGCGGGCCCCGGTCTCCGTGCGCAACCGGCCCATCAAGCGCATGGCGAGCAGGGAATGGCCGCCCAGCGCGAAGAAGTCGGCGTCGGCGGGGACATCAGGCAGGCCGAGCACCTGGGCGAACAACCCACACAGCGACTCTTCTGTCGGGGTGGCCGGTGCACGGCCGGGCGCAGGGGTGTAGTCGGGGGCGGGCAGCGCCTTGCGGTCCAGCTTCCCGTTCGCCGTCAGCGGCAACCGCTCCAGCACGACCACGGCCGAGGGCACCATGTGCTCCGGCAGGACCTTGGCCAGGAACCCCCGCAGCTCCG
>NZ_BAAAIF010000153.1:0-8840 GCF_039525925.1 Streptomyces javensis
TTCACGCCGGTACGGGTGGTGTGGGTACGGCTGCGGTGCAGTTGGCGAAGGCGTGGGGGCTGGAGGTCTTCGCGACCGCCAGTCCGGCCAAGCAGCACGCGCTGCGGGCGGCTGGTGTGGAGGAGAGCCACATCGCCTCGACCCGTGATCTGGTCTTCTGTGAGCGGTTCCTGGGCGTGACCGGTGGCGAGGGCATGGACGTGGTCGTCAACGCTCTTGCTGCGGAGTTCACTGATGCGTCGCTGCGGCTGCTGCCGCGCGGTGGCCGGTTCGTCGAGATGGGCAAGACCGACATCCGCAACTCCGAGCAGGTCGCCCAGACCCACCCGGGAGTGGTCTACCAGGCGTTCGACCTGATGGACGCCGGCGAGTCGCGGATCGCCGAGATGCTGGCCGAGCTTGGGCCGATGTTCGAGGCTGGGACGCTGGTTCCGCCGCCGGTGACGACGTTCGAGCTGTCGCAGGCGGTGGCGGCGCTGCGGTACCTCCAGGCGGCTCGGCAGGTGGGCAAGGTGGTGCTGAACGTCCCCGTCGAGTGGGACAGTCAGGGCACGGTGCTGGTCACGGGTGGAACCGGCACCCTGGGCGGAGCGTTGGCGCGGCACCTGGTGAACGTCCGTGGCATGCGGCACCTGGTGCTGATGTCCCGTCGCGGTGCGGTCGCACCGGGAGTCGCGCGTCTGGTCGCGGAGTTGGCCGGGTCGGGTGCGGAGGTCCGCGTGCAGGCCGGCGATGCCGCCGACCGAGACGGCCTCGCCTCGGTGCTGGCGCGGCTTACGGCTGAGCGGCCGCTGACCGCGGTCGTGCACGCCGCCGGTGTGATCGACGACGTGACGGTGGAGTCGCTGACGCCTGAGCGGATGGCGACGGTCATGGCCGCCAAGGTCGACGCGGCGTGGAACCTGCACGAGTTGACCGAGGACGCGGGCCTGGCCGACTTCGTGCTGTACTCCTCGGCCGCGGGCGTCGTGGGCAATCCGGGACAGGCCGGCTATGCCGCCGCCAACGCGTTCCTGGACGCGCTGGCCTCCTACCGCCGGGACCGGCACCTGCCCGGCCAGTCGCTGGCCTGGGGCCTGTGGGCCCAGACTTCGGAAATGACCGGGCACCTCAACGGCACCGGTCTGTCCCGCCTGCGTCGCGGCGGCATCCAGCCGATGACGACGGAGCAGGGGCTGGCGCTCTTCGAGGCTGCCACCGCGTTGGGCACGCCGCTGGCGGTCCCGGCCCGGTTGGACCTGGCCGCGTTGTCGCGTGCCGGGGGGCCGGTGCCCGCGCTGCTGCGCGGCCTGGCCGCCGGTGGTGCCTCCGCACGCCGGTCCGCGGCAGCGGCTGCGGCCGTTGGTGGTCTTGCGGGTCGGTTGGCCGCGCTGTCTCCCGCCGATCGTGAGCAGGAGGTCCTGCCGATCGTCCGGGCCGGCACAGCCATCGTTCTGGGCCATGCCAGCCCTAAGGACATCGATCCCCAGCGGGCCTTCCGCGAGATGGGCATCGACTCCTTGACCGCGCTGGAGCTCCGCAACCGGCTCTCGATCGAAACCGGGCTCACGCTCCCCGCCACCCTGGTGTTCGACCGGCCGACGCCGGTGGAGGTCGCCCGCTACCTCGTGGCAGAGGCCTGTGGGACCACCGAGGGCGTCGGAGCGGCGTCCGTGCCGGCGGTCCGCCTCGGCACCGACGAGCCAGTGGCGATCGTCGGTATGGGTTGCCGGTTCCCGGGCGGGGTCGAGGGCCCGGAGGCCTTCTGGCAGTTGATCGCTAACGGGACCGACGCGATGTCGGGCTTCCCGGTGAACCGCGGTTGGGAGACGCCGAGCGCGTCCGAGTCCGCTGATGCGAGTGCGTCTTTTGCCCGGGTGGGTGGCTTCCTGGCCGGGGCTGGCGATTTCGATGCGGAGTTCTTCGGGATCAGTCCGCGTGAGGCGCTGGGGATGGACCCGCAGCAGCGGCTGCTGCTGGAGACGTGCTGGGAGGCGCTGGAGGACGCCGGCATCGAGCCGGGTACGCTCCGGGGCAGCGACACCGGCGTCTACGCGGGCATCATCGCTTCGGGCTACCAGCTTGGCGAGCAGGACGGTGCCGGTGGCTTCGGCCTGACCGGTACGACGGCGAGTGTGGCGTCGGGGCGGGTGGCGTACTCGTTGGGTCTTCAGGGCCCTGCGGTGTCGGTGGACACGGCGTGTTCGTCCTCGCTGACGGCGATTCACCTGGCGGCGCAGGCGCTGCGCTCGGGTGAGTGCGGGATGGCCCTGGCCGGTGGCGTCATGGTGATGGCCTCGCCGGGGACCTTCGTGGAGTTCGCGCGGCAGCGGGGGTTGGCTGCCGATGGTCGGTGCAAGCCGTTCGCGGAGGCGGCTGATGGAACCGGTTGGGGTGAGGGTGTCGGTGTCCTGGTGTTGGAGCGGCTGTCGGATGCTCGTGCTCGTGGGCACCGGGTGCTGGCGGTGGTTGCGGGTAGTGCGGTGAACCAGGACGGTGCGAGCAATGGTCTGTCGGCGCCGAATGGTCCGTCGCAGCAGCGGGTGATCCGGGCTGCGCTGGCGAGCGCCGGGCTGCGGGCGAGTGATGTCGATGTGGTGGAGGCGCATGGCACGGGTACGGCGTTGGGTGACCCGATCGAGGCGCAGGCGTTGCTGGCGACTTATGGGCAGGATCGTCCTGAGGGTCGGCCGCTGCTGTTGGGTTCGGTGAAGTCGAACATCGGGCACACGCAGGCTGCGGCTGGTGTGGCTGGTGTGATCAAGATGGTGCAGGCGATGCGGCACGGGGTGTTGCCGCAGACCCTGCATGTGGACGCCCCGTCCACGCATGTGGACTGGTCTGCCGGCGCGGTGGAACTGCTCACCACGTCCCGGGAATGGCCCGCCGGTTCGAGTCCGCGTCGTGCGGGTGTGTCGGCGTTCGGGATCAGCGGCACCAACGTCCACGTCATCCTCGAAGAGCCCGCCGAGGAGGCCGAGGTCCTGGACGCTCCTGTCCTGGACGGGCCGGAGTCGTCAGCGGGTCCGGTGGCGTGGGTGCTGTCCGCGCGGTCCGGTGCGGCGCTGGCCGCGCAGGCGGGTCGGCTGGCGGAGTTCGTGGCTGACCGTCCGGAGGTCCCGGTTAAGGATCTGGCGTTCTCCCTGGCCGTGACTAGGACCACGGCGTTTTCCCACCGCTTGGCGGTAGTTGGCGATGACCGCGAGCAGCTGCTGGAGGGCTTGAGCGCTGTCGCAACTGGTGAGGAAGCGCCCGGTGTGGTGTCCGGGAGTGTTGGTTCGTTGTCGGGGGTGCGGCCGGTGTTCGTGTTCGCGGGTCAGGGTGCGCAGTGGGTTGGTATGGGCTTGCGGTTGTGGGAGCAGGAGCCGGTGTTCGCGGCGGCGATGGAGCGTTGCGGGCGGGCGTTGGCGCCTTTTGTGGACTGGCGGTTGCGTGAGGTGCTGGGTGACGCGGCGTTGTTGGGTCGGGTGGATGTGGTTCAGCCCGCGTCGTGGGCGGTGGCGGTGAGTCTGGCGGAGTTGTGGCGGGCGTATGGGGTGGAGCCGGTGGCGGTTGCGGGTCACAGTCAGGGCGAGATCGCGGCGGCGTGTGTCGCGGGTGGTTTGTCGTTGGAGGATGGTGCGCGGGTTGTGGCGCTGCGCAGTCGGGCGTTGGCGGAACTGGCCGGGACGGGTGGCATGGTGTCGGTTCCGGTCGGCCTGGACGAGGTGCGGGAGTGGATCTCCGGCTGGGGCGATGACCTGTCGGTTGCGGCGGTGAATGGCCCGCGGCAGGTTGTGGTCGCCGGTGGGGCGCAGGCGTGTGTGGAGTTCACGGACGTGTATGCCGATCGTGGCGCGCGGCGGGTTGCGGTGGATTATGCGTCGCATACGGCGCATGTCGAGGCGGTCAGGGACCGGCTGGCCGAGGATCTGGCCGGGGTGTCCGCCAGTAGCAGCGCGGTGCCGTTCTACTCGACGCTCGAGGCGCGGGTGGTGGATACGGCTGAGTTGGATGGTGGGTACTGGTACCGGAATCTGCGGCAGACGGTGCGTTTCGGCGAGGTGGTCGCCGCGCTGGCGGCGGAGGGTCACCGGGTGTTCGTGGAGGTCAGTCCGCATCCGGTGCTGGGTTTGGCGATCGCGCAGGCTGGCGAGGACTTGGTTGCCGTGGGCAGTTTGCAGCGTGGCGATGGTGGTCGTGGTCGCTGGCTGACCGCGCTGGCCGGTGCTTACACCGCTGGTGTGGAGGTGGACTGGGCCGCGGCAACCGCCGACGAGGGCCGGGCGGTCAAGGTTGATCTGCCGACGTACCCGTTCCAGCGCCAGCACTACTGGCCCAAGCCCGTCACCGGGCGCGGAGATGTCTCGTCGGCTGGTCAGCAGCGCTCCGGTCACCCGTTGCTGGCTGCCGAGGTGTGGCTGGCCGAGGGTGATGGGCTGGTCCTGACGGGTCAGCTGTCGCTGTCGGCGATGCCGTGGCTGGCCGACCACGCGGTGCACGGCACGGTTCTGCTGCCCGGCACGGCTTTCGTGGACCTGGCGGTCCACGCCGGCGACCTGGCCGGTTGTGGCGTGCTGGAGGAGCTGACGCTCCAGGAGCCGCTGCTCCTGCCCACCCAGGGCGGCGTGCAGTTGCAGGTCCAGGTCGGCGACAGCGAGGGCGACAGCGGCCGACGGACCGTCACGTTCTCCTCCCGTGAGGGGGAGGACGAATGGGTTCGACACGCGGTCGGCGTGCTTGCGCCGGTCGACGGCCAGCCTGCTCCCTCCCCACTGGCCGCTTGGCCTCCGGCCGGCGTGGAGCCGGTTCCGGTCGATGGCGCCTATGAGCGGCTCGCCGAGCGCGGTTACGGCTACGGGCCGGCGTTCCAGGGTCTGCGTCAGGTCTGGCGCGCCGGGGACACCGTCTACGCCGAGGTCGAGCTGCCCGAGGCCGCGGAAGAGGATGTCGCCGGATTCGGCCTGCATCCCGCTCTGCTCGATGCGGCACTGCATGGTCTGCTGGCCGCCAACGATGGCACTGGTGGGACGGGTCTGCCGTTCGCGTGGTCGGGCGTTCGGCTGCTGGCCGACGGTGCCCGCCAGCTGCGGGTGGTCCTGGCTCCCGAGGCGAGTGGCGTGTCGGTGACGGCGTTCGACGGTGCCGGTCGGCCGGTATTGCAGGCGCGGTCGCTGGTGCTGCGCGAGGCCGCGGCAGGTCAGTTCGCCGGGGCGGCCCGTCAGGTGCGGCAGTCGCTGTTCACGGTGGACTGGATTCCACTGACGGTGCAGGCTCCGGCCGGCGCAGTGCAGTGGGCGCGGCACGGCATCGAGCTGGCTCCCGTGGTTGTGGCGACCGTGCCGACCGCCCCGTCCGGGAGTTCGGCGCCGCAGGCGGCCCAGCAGGCTGCCGCGACGGTGCTGGGCTGGGTGCAGCAGTGGCTGGCCGACCCCGCAACCGACGACGCACGCTTGGTGATCTGGACCCAGGGCGCATCCGACGGCCAGGATCTGCCCGGCGCAGCGGTCGCGGGCTTGGTGCGCTCGGCGCAGTCCGAGCACCCGGGTCGTCTGCTGCTGGTCGACGTCGACCCGTCAGCCGGTCTGGACCCCGCCCACGACGCCGACGTAGAGGCCGTCCTGGCCGCGGTGCTGGACGCCGACGAGCCCGAGGTCTGTGTCCGCCGCGCTGCTGACGGCGGGAGTGCGGTGGCGTTCGGTCGTCGGCTCGTCCGGGCCGGGACGGAGGAGCCCGGGACCGTGCCCGCCGAGTGGGACAGCCAGGGCACCGTCCTGGTCACGGGTGGAACCGGCACGCTGGGCGGGGAGTTGGCCCGGCACTTGGTGGACGACCGTGGCATGCGGCACCTGGTGTTGCTGTCCCGTCGCGGCCCGGCCGCGCCTGGCGCGGCTCGCCTGGTCGCGGCGCTGGCACGGTCGGGTGCGGAGGTGCGGGTCCAGGCTGGCGACGCCGCCGACCGGGGCTCCCTCGCCCCGGTGCTGGCGCGGATCGCGGCCGAGCGGCCGCTGACGGCAGTGGTGCACGCCGCCGGTGTGATCGACGACGTGACGGTGGAGTCGCTGACGCCCGAGCGGATGGCGCCGGTGCTCGCGGCCAAGGCCGACGCGGCGTGGAACCTGCACGAGCTGACCGAGGGCGCGGGCCTGGCCGGCTTCGTGCTGTACTCCTCGGCCGCAGCCATTCTGGGGAGCCCGGGTCAGGGGAGCTATTCCGCTGCCAACGCGTTCCTGGACGCGCTGGCCTCCCACCGCCGCGACCGGCAGCTGGTCGGTCAGTCGCTGGCCTGGGGTCTGTGGGCCCAGGAGTCGGAGATGACCGGGCACCTCAACGGCACCGGAATGTCCCGCCTGCGTCGTGGCGGCATTCAGCCGATGACGACCGGTCACGGTTTGGCGCTGTTCGAGGCCGCCGCCGCGTTGGGTGCGCCGGTGGCGGTCCCGGCCCGGCTGGACCTGGCCGCGTTGTCGCGTGCCGGGGGGCCGCTGCCTCCGCTGCTGCGCGGCTTGGTCGCCGGTGCCCCCGCCCGGCCCAGCGCGGATGTGGCCGTGGCCGCGGCCGACTTGGCGGCCCGGTTGGCCCTGCTCGGTCCCGTCGAGCGTGAGCAGGAGGTCCTGCTGATCGTGCGCTCTGCCGTCGCCGTCGTCCTGGGCCACGCCGGCCCCGGGGACGTCGATCCGCAGCTGGCCTTCCGCGAGATGGGCATCGACTCCCTGACCGCGCTGGAGCTCCGCAACCGGCTGTCGGCCGAGACCGGCCTGAGCCTGCCCGCCACCCTGGTCTTCGACTACCCGACACCGGCCGCGGTCGCCGGATACGTGCGGACGGGAATCGTCGCTGATGGCCACCCGGGGATGGCACCGATGATCGCCGAGCTCAACCAGCTCGAATCCCGTCTTCTGAACCTTGCGGCGAGCTGCGAGGCGCCGGACGGCATCACGACAATCCTGCGCGGAATGCTGTCCAAATGGATGGACGCGCAGGGCGAGGTCCAGTCGGTGGAAGAGCCTGACGGCGCTTCCATAGCGTTTGATTCAGCGACTCCTGATGAAGTATTTGATTTCCTTGACAAAGAATTCCGATTGCATGGGTCGGAATCGGATGACTTTGATCGACGAATCGATGAGGAATCCCTTTGATGGAAAACCAGGAAAAGCTCTTCGATTACCTGAAGAAGACCTCGGCTGAACTCGTCCAGATGCGCAAGCGCCTCCGGCACATGGAGGCACGTGAGCATGAGTCGATCGCGATCGTCGGTATGGGCTGCCGGTTCCCGGGCGGGGTCGAGGACCCGGAGGGCTTCTGGCGCTTGATCGCCGGAGGGACCGACGCGATCTCGGGGTTCCCGGTGGATCGTGACTGGAACCTGGAGCGTTCGGAGGGCTCCGATCCCGATGACGCGAGCCATGCGTTCGCCCGGGTGGGTGGCTTCCTGGCTGGGGCTGGCGATTTCGATGCGGAGTTCTTCGGGATCAGTCCGCGTGAGGCGTTGGGGATGGACCCCCAGCAGCGGCTGCTGCTGGAGACGTGCTGGGAGGCGCTGGAGGACGCCGGCATCGAGCCGGGTTCGCTGCGGGGAACCGATGCCGGTGTCTACGCCGGAATCATCGCGTCGGCCTACCAGGCCGGCGAGCAGGCCGGTGCCGACGGTTATGTGATGACCGGGACCGCGGCGAGCGTGGCGTCGGGCCGGGTGGCGTACTCGTTGGGTCTTCAGGGTCCTGCGGTTTCGGTGGACACGGCGTGCTCGTCCTCGCTGACGGCGATTCACCTGGCCGTGCAGGCGCTGCGGTCCGGCGAGTGCGGGATCGCGCTGGCCGGTGGCGTGACGGTGATGGCCACCCCGGAAACCTTCGTGGAGTTCGCGCGGCAGCGGGGGTTGGCTGCTGACGGCCGGTGCAAGCCGTTCGCCGAGGCGGCTGACGGCACCGGCTGGGGCGAAGGCATCGGAATGGTGGTCCTGGAGCGGCTGTCCGATGCCCGTGCTCGTGGGCACCGGGTGCTGGCGATGGTGACGGGCAGTGCGGTCAACCAGGACGGCGCGAGCAATGGTCTGTCGGCGCCGAATGGTCCGTCGCAGCAGCGGGTGATCCGGGCTGCGCTGGCGAGTGCGAGGTTGCAGCCGGGCGATGTCGATGTGGTCGAGGCTCATGGCACGGGTACGGCGCTGGGTGACCCGATCGAGGCGCAGGCGCTGCTGGCGACTTATGGGCAGGATCGGCCTGAGGGTCGGCCGCTGCTGTTGGGTTCGGTGAAGTCGAACATCGGTCACACGCAGGCTGCTGCCGGTGTGGCTGGTGTGATCAAGATGGTGCAGGCGATGCGGCACGGGGTGTTGCCCCAGACCTTGCACGTGGATGCTCCGTCTTCGCATGTGGACTGGTCGGCCGGTGCGGTGGAGTTGCTGACCACGTCCCGGGAGTGGCCGGCCGGTTCGAGTCCGCGTCGTGCGGGTGTGTCGGCGTTCGGGATCAGCGGCACCAACGTCCACCTGATCCTTGAAGAGCTCGCGCTGAACGCCCCTGCCCTGGAGGGGACTGCCGACGAGGACGCCCCCGCTGAGGAGGCCGAGGTCCTGGACGCTCCTGTTCTGGACGGGCTGGAGTCTTCGGGTCCGGTGGCGTGGGTGTTGTCGGCGCGGTCCGGTGCGGCGTTGGCTGCGCAGGCGGGTCGGCTGGCGGAGTTCGTGAGGGCACGTCCGGAGGTGGCGGCCAGGGACCTGGCGTTCTCCCTTGCAGTGACGCGGACCACTGCGTTCTCCCACCGGCTGGCTGTCGTTGGCCAGGGTCGTGAGGAGTTGCTGGAGGGTTTGAGGGCTGCGGCTGTGGGCGGGGCTGTGGCTGGTGTGGTTTCCGGGACGGCTGGTGATGGCCGGGTTGGGG
>NZ_BAAAIF010000154.1:0-8698 GCF_039525925.1 Streptomyces javensis
CCGCCCCGGGCCCCGAACCGGGGCTTCGCTCCTTCCCGCAGCATCGATATGCGGATCCGCGCCGAGCGCCGGGGCCCGGGGCGAAGCCCCGGTTCGGGGGTCTGGGGGCGGCGCCCCCAGTTTCGGGAAGGGGCGGGGAGGGGAAAGACGTCGCCCCCGCCACATGGCGGGGGCTTTCCGCTGCCCGGTGCGCCCCGGGCCCGGCCGCCCGGCCCGGTGGTCCAGCCGCCCGGCCGCCCGGCCCGGTGGTCCAGCCGCCCGGCGGTCCGGTCCGGTGGTCCGGCGGCCCGGTTCCGGCCGCCCGGTGGCCGGGCCGCCCGACCACACGGTGGGCTTGACTTTGACATTGATGTGAGGCTTTAGCGTCCCGTCATCAGCCATAAGACGTGACGCAAGGACACACCTGATGACCAACACCTCACCCCTGGCCCGCACCGTCCGCGGCACCGGCCCCGGGCTGCTGCTCGCCCACGGCGGGACCGGCTCCATCGAGGGGAACTACGGTCCGATCCTGGACGGTCTCGCCGAGCGCTACCGCGTGGTCGGCCCCGACTACCCCGGCTCCGGCCGCACCCCGCGCGCGAGCGGGCCGCTGGACCTCGACACCCTGGCCGACCAGCTGGTGGCCACGGCCGTCGAGGAGGGTCTGGACACCTTCGCCATCGCCGGATACTCCCTCGGCGGGCCGGTCGCCCTGCGCGCCGCCATCCGCCACCCCGAGCGGGTCACCGCCCTGGTCCTGACCGCGACCTTCGCCCACCCCAGCGCCCGGATGCGGCTCCTCGTGGACGACTGGCTGCGCCACCTCCGCTCGGGCGACCAGGAGGCGACCGCCCGCTGGACCGCGCTCATCGGCGCGGGCGCGCCCTATCTGGACCGGATGACGCCCGAGGAGCTCGCCATGGTGATCGAGGGCGCCCGCGCCTCGGTGCCGCCCGGCGCGATCGACCAGGTCGAACTGGTCGGCCGGATCGACGTCCGCGAGGACCTGGGCCGGATCCGGGTGCCCACCCTGGTGATCTCCACGACGCTGGACGCGATGGCCACGCCGTACCACCACCGCCAGGTGGCGGACGCGATCCCCGGGGCGCGCCTCGCCGAGCTGGAGTCCGGCCATCTGCCGTTCGCGGAGGCACCCGCTGCGTGGCTGGGCCTGATCAGGACGTTCCTGGATGCCCAGTCAGAGTCGTCAGAGTCATAGGGAGCCGCGCGTAACGCCGCCCCAAGAGCCTCAGACGTGCTCCCGCCAGCGGTTCGTGATGGGCAGCCGGCGATCCTTGCCGAACCCCTTCGCGGAGATCTTCGTACCCGGCGGGTACTGCCGGCGCTTGTACTCGGCCGTGTCCACCATCCGCAGGATCCGGGTCACCAGCGCGTCGTCGTACCCCGCCGCCACGATCTCGGTACGCCCCTGGTCGCGGTCGACATACAGCTCCAGGATCCGGTCGAGGACGTCGTAGTCGGGGAGCGAGTCGGTGTCGACCTGGCCGGGGCGCAGCTCGGCGCTCGGCGGCTTGGTGATCGAGTTCTCGGGGATGGGCGGGGTCTGGCCCCGCTCTTCCGCCGCACGATTACGCCATTTCGACAGCCGGAAGACAGAGGTCTTGTAGACGTCCTTGATCGGGCCGTACGCGCCGACCGAGTCCCCGTAGAGCGTGGAGTAGCCGCAGGCCAGCTCGGACTTGTTGCCCGGGGCGAGGACGATGTGGCCCTCCTGGTTGGAGATCGCCATCAGCATCGTGCCGCGCAGCCGCGACTGGAGGTTCTCCTCGGCCAGTCCGGTGAGCCCCAGGGAGGCCATATAGGCGTCGAACATCGGGGCGATCGGGACCGTGCGGAAGTTCAGCCCGGTGCGCCGCGCCAGCTCGGCCGCGTCGTCGATCGAGTGCTCGGAGGAGTAGCGCGAGGGCATCGCCACGCCGTACACGTTCTGCGCGCCGACCGCGTCACACGCGATCGCGGCGACGAGCGAGGAGTCGATCCCGCCGGAGAGCCCGATCAGCACACTGCGGAAACCGTTCTTCGCCACATAGGCCCGCAGCCCCACGACCAGCGCCGTGTAGATCTCCTCGTCGTCCCCGAGCCGCTCGGCCTCGCCGCCCGCGAGCTCCGGCTCATAGCGGGGCAGCGGGTCGGCGGAGAGCGTGACGTGGTCGATGCGGAGCCCGTCGTCCACGACCCCCTCGGGGGCCGGGCCCGGGTCGGCGGCGGGCAGATCCAGGTCGAGCAGCACACAGCCCTCGGCGAACTGCGGGGCCCGCGCGATGACTTCGCCGTCCCGGTCGACCACGATCGAGTCGCCGTCGAAGACCAGCTCGTCCTGGCCGCCGATCATGGCCAGGTACGCGGTGGTGCAGCCCGCCTCCTGGGCCCGCTTGCGCACCAGGTCCAGCCGGGTGTCGTCCTTCTCCCGCTCGTACGGCGAGGCGTTGATCGACAGCAGCAGCCCGGCCCCCGCCGAGCAGCTGGCCGGCACCCTGCCGCCGTCCTGCCACAGGTCCTCGCAGATGGCGAGTGCCACGTCGATGCCGTGGACGCGGACCATGGGCAGGGTGTCGCCGGGCACGAAGTAGCGGAACTCGTCGAAGACGCCGTAGTTCGGCAGATGGTGCTTGGCGAAGGTCAGCACGACCGCGCCCCGGTGCAGCACGGCGCCCGCGTTCTGCGGCGACCCGGCCGGCTGGCCGTAGCGCCGGGCGCGCTCGCTGCGGTCGAGATAGCCGACGACCACCGGCACCTCGCCCAGCCCCTCGGCGTTCAGCCGCTCGGCGAGCGAGCGCAGCGCGGCGCGCGACGCCTCGACGAAGGACGAGCGCAGCGCCAGGTCCTCGACGGGGTAGCCGGTCAGCACCATCTCGGGGAACGCCACCAGATGGGCGCCCTGCTCGGCGGAGTGCCGGGTCCAGTGGAGTATCGATTCGGTGTTGCCGTCGAGGTCGCCGACGGTCGAGTCGATCTGGTTCAGAGCGAGGCGAAGTTGAGGCACGGGCCCAGTGTAATCGTCTGTCTGACGCGATAGCCGGGGGTGTCTCCCTTCTCACGCCGGTCAGGCTTGGCCTCACGTCTGGTAGCCGAGGATGGTCATCATCCCGGACTCCGAGTGGTAGACGTTGTGGCAGTGGACCATCCACAGCCCCGGGTTGTCGGCGTCGAGGTCCACGTTCACCTTGTGGTGCGGCAGCAGGACCGTGGTGTCCTTACGGGGGCCGCCGTCCGGCAGCGCGAAGGTGTGGCCGTGCAGATGGACCGGGTGCCACATGTCGGTGCCGTTGATGAACGTGATCCGCACCCGCTCACCCTCCCGTACCGGATAGCGCTGCGCGGGGTCGTACGGTCGGCCGTTGATCGCCCAGTCCCAGCGCCGCATCGAGCCGGTGAGCCGCATCCGGATGATGCGGTCGGGCTCCTTGGGCGTCAGCCGGACGTCCTCCGCGGCCTTCAGCCGGTCCGCGGTGAGCAGCTCGCCGTCCAGCTCCTTGGGGCGCGGGAACTTCACCGGGCTCTTGCCGCGGGTGCGCAGCACCGCCATCGCGGACCGCCCCTTGCCCTCGGCGATCACGGCGAGCGGGAAGACCCCGTCCTTGACGGTGACCAGCACGTCGTAGCGCTCGCCCATGCCCAGCAGCAGCGCGTCCGTCTTGGCCGGTACGACGGGGTAGCCGTCGGTGTGGGTGACGGTCATCCGGTGGCCGCCGAGGGCGACGCGGAAGGCGGTGTCGCCGCCCGCGTTGATGATGCGGATGCGCACCCGGTCGCCGCGCTTGGCGCGGAAGACCTGCGGGGACTCGGGGCTGCGGCCGTTGACCAGGTAGTAGGGGTAGCTGACATCGCCCGCGTGGCCGCCCAGCAGTCTGCTCTCCATGGGCGCGGCCTTCTTGCGCGCCGTGGACCGGGTCCGGTCGCGTTTGGCGCCACTCGCGGCGGTGCCTTTGGCCTTGGCCTTAGCCGTGGCCGTGGCCGTGGGTGTGGAGGTGGGCGTGGCTTTGGCCTTGGCTGTTGCCGTCGCCGTGGCCCCGCGCTTGCCGTCGTCATCCATCGAGCCGTCGTCCATCGAGCCGTCGTCCATCGCATGGCCGGCCGCGCCGCCCTTGCCCGCGTTGAGCCGCTCGAACTCCTTGTCCGGGGTGCGGCCGCCCACCCCGTCGAGCCAGTCGTCCAGGACGACGATCCACTCCTTGTCGTACGTCAGCGGCTCCTTCGGATCCTCCACGATCAGCGGTGCGTACAGCCCCCGGTCCAGCTGGACGCCGGAGTGCGGATGGATCCAGTACGTGCCCGGATAGAACGCGGTGAAGCGGTAGTCGAAGGCGGCGCCGGTCTTGATCGCGCGCTGGGTCACCCCGGGGACGCCGTCCATGTCGTTGCGCAGCCGGACGCCGTGCCAGTGCAGCGTGGTGGGCTGCGGCAGGTTGTTGGCGAGGGTGAGCGCGATCGTGTCGCCCGCCGTCACCCGGATCTCCCGGCCCGGCACCTGGTCCTCGTAGGCCCAGGACGTCACCTTGCGGGCGCCGATGTCCAGGGTGGTCGCGGTGGCGGTGAGCCGGAAGGTGCGCACCGGGCCGGGGCCCCGCCGCCGCTCGGTCGCGGCGACCTCCGGGCCGTGGGGGGAGACGTACCGCGCCGGGGTGTCGTCCGCGGGCGCGCCGGGCCTGGCGGGGGCGCCCATCGTGTTGCCGTCCACGCCGTCGGGGCCACCGGCGCGGGGGCGGGGGCCGGAGGAGCCGCAGGCGGCGAGCAGACCGCTGCCCGCGGCGGCGATGCCCGTGCCGAGCACGGCACGGCGAGTCTTTTCGTCCATGAGTCAGTACCCCAATGCTGATGTGTGCCGGATGCGTGAGGGTCCGCGCGTCCACCGCCCCGCCGGGAGGGCGGGCGGCCGACGCGCCGCGCTATGCGCCGCATCAGCGATCGGCTCGGGGGTGAGGGGCTTCGGTGCATCGCCACCTCCATCTGACTGATCCTTCAGATCATCATCCGACCGTTTGATCATCTTGATATTCGGCACCCTACCCCCAAGGGGTATGGAGCCCCGGCAGGCGCCACGGAGGGGGCAGAACGGTCGGGTCCGGGACCGGCCGGGTGAAAGTACGATGCACCCATCGTGGTGAGGTGAGGGGAGACCGGGGCGACCGGACGAAACCTCTGTGAAATCCCGCCGCGTGATACTGGGGATGCGGAAGGTGCCCCGCGCCCGCGCAAAGAGCCGTTTGACCTGCAAGGATTGGGGACCATGGATAAGCAGCAGGAGTTCGTGCTCCGTACGCTCGAAGAGCGCGACATCCGGTTTGTGCGGCTCTGGTTCACCGATGTGCTCGGCTTCCTGAAGTCCGTGGCCGTCGCGCCGGCCGAGCTCGAGGGCGCCTTCGACGAGGGCATCGGATTCGATGGTTCCGCGATCGAGGGCTTTGCCCGGGTCTACGAGTCCGACATGATCGCCAAGCCGGACCCCGGCACGTTCCAGATCCTGCCCTGGCGCGCCGAGGCCCCCGGGACCGCACGGATGTTCTGCGACATCCTGATGCCGGACGGCTCACCGTCCTTCGCCGACCCCCGCTTCGTCCTCAAGCGCATCCTCGCCAAGACCTCCGACCTCGGGTTCACCTTCTACACCCACCCTGAGATCGAGTTCTTCCTGCTCAACCAGAAGCCGGTGGACGGCAGCCGCCCGACGCCCGCCGACTCCTCGGGCTACTTCGACCACACCCCCCAGAACATCGGCATGGACTTCCGCCGCCAGGCGATCACCATGCTCGAATCGATGGGCATCTCGGTCGAGTTCTCCCACCACGAGGGCGCCCCCGGCCAGCAGGAGATCGATCTGCGCTACGCCGACGCGCTCTCCACCGCCGACAACATCATGACCTTCCGCCTGGTCATGAAGCAGGTCGCGCTGGAGCAGGGCGTGCAGGCCACGTTCATGCCGAAGCCGTTCTCCGAATACCCCGGCTCTGGCATGCACACCCACCTCTCCCTCTTCGAGGGCGACCGCAACGCCTTCTACGAGTCCGGCGCCGAGTTCCAGCTCTCCAAGGTGGGCCGCTCCTTCATCGCGGGCCTGCTGCGCCACGCCGGGGAGATCTCCGCCGTGAGCAATCAGTGGGTCAACTCGTACAAGCGGATCTGGGGCGGTTCGCAGCGCACCGCGGGCGCGGGCGGCGAAGCCCCCTCCTACATCTGCTGGGGCCACAACAACCGCTCCGCCCTCGTCCGCGTCCCCCTCTACAAGCCCGGCAAGACCGGCTCCACCCGCGTCGAGGTCCGCTCCCTGGACTCCGGCGCCAACCCCTACCTGGCCTACGCGGCCCTCCTCGCCGCCGGCCTCAAGGGCATCGAGGGCGGCTACGAACTCCCGGCCGGCGCCGACGACGACGTCTGGGCACTCTCCGACGCCGAGCGCCGCTCCCTCGGCATCGAGCCCCTCCCGCAGAACCTGGGCGAGGCGATCGACCTCATGGAGCGCAGCGAACTGGTCGCCGAGACGCTCGGGGAGCATGTCTTCGACTTCTTCCTCCGCAACAAGAAGCAGGAGTGGGAGGAGTACCGCTCCGAGGTGACCCCGTTCGAGCTTCGGAAGAACCTGCCGGTGCTGTAGCCGCGGGGCGCGGGCGGGCGCGGGCCGTGTCCGCGTCCGCCCGCGCCCGGACCTGCCGCTTCGCCCGCGGGGTCGCTTAGGCTCGTCAGCGGCGCCTTTGATCACGGGCGTGCGCGTGGTCGCGTGGCGATCACGGGTGTGCGCGTGGTCGAGCGGCGCGGAGTCGACCAGGGACGGGAGGCGGCGGGATGGCCGTACCGCAGGGACGCAGGAGCAGCAATATCACCCGGCTGCTGCGGCACGGTTTCACCGACGCCTCGGCCGCGCAGCGGCTGCTGGACGCGCCCGAGCTGGCCGCAGTGCGGAGCGATTCGGTGCTGCTGGAGGCGCTCGGCGCGACCGCCGACCCGGATCTGGCGCTGCTCGGACTCGTACGGCTCGTCGAGGCGCTGCCCGAGGAGGAAGCGGAGGAGAAGGAGGACGGCGGGCAGCGGGCCGGGTCGCGGCAGGCGCTGCTGGACACCCTCGTCACCGCCAAACCCCTGCGCGACCGGCTGCTCGGGGTGCTCGGCGCCTCCGAGGCGCTGGGCGACCACCTCGCCCGCCACCCGGGCGACTGGCACGCCCTGGTGACCTACGAATCCGCCGATCTGCACCCCGCCACCCCCGAGTTCGAGCGGGCCCTGGCCGAGGGGGTCTGGGGCGCGCCCGGGGCGGGGATGCCCCGGCCCGACGCGCTGCGCGTCGCCTACCGCCGGGCGCTGCTGGCCATCGCCGCCCGCGATGTGTGCGGCACCACCGACATCACCCAGACGGCCGCCGAGCTCGCCGACCTGGCGACCGCCACGGTGCGGGCCGCGCTGGAGATCGCGGCCGAGGAGCAGCCGCAGGACGCCGCCGCCTGCCGGCTGGCCGTGATCGGCATGGGCAAATGCGGCGGCCGCGAGCTCAATTACGTCTCCGACGTGGACGTGATCTTCGTGGCGGAGGCCGTCGAGGGCGTCGAGGAGGACGAGGCGGTACGGGCCGCCACCCGGCTCGCCTCCCGGCTGATGCGCGTCTGCTCCGACGTCACCGTCGAGGGCACCATCTGGCCCGTCGACGCCAACCTCCGCCCCGAGGGGCGCAACGGCCCGCTGGTGCGCACCCTCTCCAGCCATCTGGCCTACTACCAGCGCTGGGCCAAGACCTGGGAGTTCCAGGCGCTGCTGAAGGCACGTCCGATGGCGGGCGACGCCACGCTCGGCCAGGCGTACGTGGACGCCCTCGCGCCCATGGTCTGGCAGGCCGTCGAGCGCGAGAACTTCATCCCCGATGTGCAGCAGATGCGCCGCCGCGTGGTCGAGAACATCCCCGTGTCCGAGGTCGACCGCGAGCTCAAGCTGGGCCCCGGCGGCCTGCGCGACGTCGAGTTCGCCGTCCAGCTGCTCCAGTTGGTGCACGGGAGGTCCGACGAGTCGCTGCGCAGCGGTACGACGCTGGACGCGCTCGCGGCCCTGGCCGCCGGCGGCTATGTGGGGCGCACCGACGCCGCCGCGCTGGACGACGCCTACCGCTTTCTGCGCACCATGGAGCACCGCCTCCAGCTCTACCGGCTGCGCCGCACCCATCTGATGCCCGAGGGCGAGGCCGACCAGCGCCGCCTCGGCCGGTCGCTGGGGTTCCGCACCGAGCCGGTGACCGAGCTGGGCACCGCCTGGCGGCGGCACGCCCGCGAGGTGCGGCGGCTGCACGAGAAGCTCTTCTACCGGCCGCTGCTGGACGCCGTCGCCCAGCTCCAGCCCGGTGAGATCCGGCTCAGCTCCCAGGCGGCCGGCCAGCGGCTCACCGCCCTGGGGTACGCGGACCCGGCCGGTGCGCTGCGCCACCTGGAGGCCCTGGCGTCCGGGGTGACCCGTAAGGCGGCGATCCAGCGCACACTGCTGCCCGTGCTGCTGGGCTGGTTCGCCGACTCCGCGGACCCGGACGCCGGGCTGCTGGGCTTCCGCAAGGTCTCGGACGCGCTGGGCAAGACGCCCTGGTACCTGCGGCTGCTGCGGGACGAGGGCGCCGCCGCCGAGAACCTGGCCCGGGTGCTCTCCGCCGGGCGGCTCGCCCCCGATCTGCTGCTGCGCGCCCCCGAGGCGGTCGCCCTGCTCGGCGACCCGGAGGGGCTGCGCCCGCGCG
>NZ_BAAAIF010000155.1:0-8664 GCF_039525925.1 Streptomyces javensis
AGCCGGGCGCACAGCCGGCGGCGGCCACCCCGCAGCAACCGCTGTCCGCGGCCGCCTCGGCCCCCGTGCCCGAGCTGCTCCCCCGGCCCCCGGCGGGCTTCCACGGCCGGGGCGCGGAGCTGGCCGAGCTGACCCGGCTGACCCTGGGCAGCGCGGAACCGGCCGCTGGCGGCTCCGGCGGCTCCCCCCAGGCGGGCGGTATCGCGCTGCTCACCGGGCCCGCGGGGGTCGGCAAGACCGGTCTGGCGGTCCACTGGGGCCATGTCCACGCCGCCGCCTTCCCGGACGGACGGCTCTTCGCGGATCTGCGCGGCTTCAGCGGCGGCGAGGCGGTGGTGCCCGCCGAGGTGCTGCGCGAGTTCCTGCTGGCCCTCGGCACCCCGGCCGAGCAGATCCCCACCTCGCCCGAGGCCGCGGCCGCGCTGTACCGGTCGCTGGCCGCCCGCCGCCGGCTGCTGGTGGTGCTGGACAACGCGGGCAGCTCCGCCCAGGTGCGTCCGCTGCTGCCCGGCGGCCCCCACAGCGCCACGCTGGTCACCAGCCGCAGCAGACTGGACGGGCTGATCGCCACCGACGCCGCCCGGCCGGTACGGCTGCACGCCCTCGGCACCGAGGACGGGGTGGGCCTGCTGGGCGCGCTGCTGGGGCCCGCGCGGGTCGCCGAGGACCCGGAGGCCGCGCGGGAGCTGGTGGCCCTGTGCGACGGGCTGCCGCTGGCGCTGCGCGCCGCCTCCGCCCAGCTGATGGCCCGGCCCCGCTGGCGGCTGGCCCGGCTGGCCACCGCGCTGCGCGACGAGCGCCGCAGGCTCGCGCTGCTGTCGGCGGAGGACACCGGAGTGGCCGCCGCGCTGCGCAACTCGGTGGCCCGGCTCTCGGCGGACGACGCACAGCTGCTGCGGGCCCTGGGCGCCGGTTTCGCGCGCGAGGTCAACACCGCCGAGGCGGCCGCGCTGTCGGGCGCGGACCCCGAGCTGATCCAGGACTCCCTGGAGCGGCTGGCGGAGATGCACCTGCTGGACGAGGAGGCCACCAACCGCTACGTGATGAGCGATCTGGTGAAGCTCTTCGCCCAGGGCGACGGCAGCGACCGCGACTCCCCGGGCGAGGCGTCCGGCGGAGTCGCGGGTGGATCCCCTGGCGGATCCTCCGGCGGATCCCCTGGCGGGCCGTCACAGGGGGCCTAGGGTCTGTCGTCAAAGGGGGCGCCCGGCTGCGCAGAGGGGCGCCTCCCGGCGGTGGGTGGGGGCCGGTACGGCCGCCACCGCTGTCGCCCCTGAAGGGGCGGCCGACCGCCCCGGCGGACGTGGCCCCGCGAGCGCCGCGTCCGAGGAGGCCTTCGCCTCCTCCCGCGCCGCGGTAGCCGACGGCGGCACAGGCCCTGACAAGGGCGAACAGCGGGGCGTTAGCGGGGCGTTAGCGGGCGGCAGCCGTTCACCAGCCGAACGGCAGCCGGTCCGGACAGGCTTGAGCCGTACCGGAGAACGCCCTACCGCTCGCTGAGGGGAGACCCGCCATGCCGCTCACCACCGCTCGCCTCGCCCACCGCGCCGGCACCCTGCGCTCGGTCGCTGCCGGACTGACGGTCGTCGCCGCGGGTATCACCCTCGCGGCGTGCGGCACCGCCGACGCCTCGGGCGTGCGGACGGCCGGCGCGGCGGAGAGCATCGCCCCGGCCGTCCCCGCCGCCCACGAGGACGGCCTCCAGGACGGCGCCCAGCGGGCCGCGCGGGAGGCGGTGGCGGGCGGGGCCGACGCCGGGGCCCAGGGCGGTCTGCGGGCCGACGGCGGCGCCGACGGGGCGGCCGGGGTCTGCCGCCTCGACACGATGTCGGTGGGCGTCACCTCCGTCCCCCGCCCGGCCAACCACCTGCTGCTGGAGATCACCAACCAGTCCGGCGGGACCTGCCGTCTCACCGGCTTCCCCGCGGTGCGGTTCGACGAGGCGGGCACGGCCCTGCCGGAGGCCGCGGACACCCGGCCCCAGACGGTCGTCACGCTGGCCCCCGGCGAGAGCGGCTACGCCGGACTGACCACCTCCGCGGCGGACGACCCGGCGGATGGCCGTAAGGCCGCCGGGCTGACCGTCTCCCTCCCCGGCGATGACGGCCGCCGCGCCGTCGACCTCCCCGGCGACTCGGTGGAGGTCGGCCGCGGGGCGGAGGTCGGCTACTGGCAGAGCGACGCCTCCGACGCTCTGATCTGGTGACCGCCCCTGTCCGATGCCTGCATCCGGTGACCGCCCCTGGCCGATGGCCTCATCCGGTGACCGCACCCGCCCTTCCGCTCCGGTGACCGCTCGACTCCGAGCCACCCAGCCGGGCAGGTAGCCGCCTCCCCCCGGCTACCTGCCCCGGACGGCCCCCGCTTCGGCGGGGGCCGTCTCGTCATGTCCCACGGCACGGCCTTCCCCGTCCCGCGCCTGGCCGCATCGCCAACGGCGTCACGGTGACCGACGAGGCGGGCGGGCACAGCAGCATGTGGTTCCGCGTCACCAAGGACGGCAAGCGGATGTGGGTGCCGGGCATCCGGATCCGCCAGGACCAGGTGCGGTACTCCACGCTGCCCAACCGCCCCGACTGACCGCCGGTCAGGAACTCAGCCCGGGCAGCGTCGGTCCGTCAGGTCCCAGTCGTCTTCGGCCCGTCAGGTCCCAGTCGTCTTCGGCCCGTCAGGTCTCAGTCGTCCATCCCGGCGAGCACCAGCGGCAGCCGGTTCGCGCCGCCCTCGGTGATCCGCACCGGAACGCCCCAGTCCTGCTGGTGCACATGGCAGGCCGGGTACTCGTTCGCCCCCGCGGCGGAGCCGCTATGGGAATCCGTGTCGTCACAAGAGGCGGCCATCGCCGAGACGTGCAGCACGCCCTCGGTCACCCCCTCCGCGAGGACGAGCTCACGGTTCAGATCCGTCCCCGCGCCGTCGCCCCCGGCCAGCAGCTCCGGCGGGGTGGAGCTGACCAGCAGCCGGGTGGAGGGGCCGTAGCGGGTGTCCAGCTTCTGCCCCTCGGGCGCCTGGAAGACCACGTCAAGACGGAGCGTCCCCGGGGCGATGTCGGTCGCGGCGCGCTGGGTGCGGTGGGCCACCGCCTCGACCCTCACGGCCTCCCCGGGCAGCCGCAGCCGGGTCAGCCGGTGCCGGGCGGACTCCACCACGACGATGTCCCCGTCGGCCAGGACCGCGCCGGAGGGCTCGCGCAGATCCGTGGCGAGGGTGGAGACCTCGCCGGTGGCCGGGTCGTAGCGGCGCAGCGCGTGGTTGTAGGTGTCCGAGATCGCCACCGAGCCGTCGGGCAGCGCGGTGACGCCCAGCGGATGCTGGAGCAGCGCCTGATCGGCGGCGCCGTCGCGGTGGCCGAAGTCGAAGAGCCCGGTGCCGACGGCCGTACGGACCGTGAAGCCCTTACCGTCGCGCTCGACGTAGCGCACCGCGGAGGTCTCGGAGTCCGCGATCCACAGCCGGTCCCCGGTCGCGGCGAGCCCGGAGGGCTGGGCGAACCACGCCTCCTCGGCCGGGCCGTCGACCAGGCCCTCGTTGGTGGTCCCGGCGGCGGCCCGCACGGTCCCGGCCTCCGGGTCGTACGTCCACAGCTGGTGGACGCCCGCCATGGCGATCCAGAGCCGGTCGGCGAACCAGGCCACGTCCCAGGGGGAGGACAGGTCGACCTCGCGGGCGGGCCCCTCGGTGGGCGACCCCTGCCACCACTGGCGGCCGGTCCCGGCGAGCGTGGTGACCTCGCCGGTGGCCGGGTCGAAGCGGCGCAGCGCGTGGTTCACGGTGTCGGCGACGGCCACGGTGCCGTCGGGGAGCGGGGCGAGCCCCTGGGGCTCGCTGAACCGGGCCCGCTCGCCCGTGCCATCGGTAAGGCCGCGCTCGCCCGCGCCGATCCGCCGCACCACGCTCTCGCCGTCCGCCGCGAGCTCCACCAGCTGATGGCGGGTGGTGTCCGAGACGAGGAAGGTGCCGCCGGGCAGCGACAGCGCCTTACCGGGGAAGCGGAGCTCGGTGGGGACCGGCTCCGGGGGCACGTACGGGCCGTCGCCGCGCCGAAGGGTGCCCTTGGCGGCGTGCTCGGCCTCCAGCTGGCCCACGAGGGTCTCCAGGGCGTGGGCGTGGCCCTCGCCCGCGTGCTGGGCGACCACATAGCCCTCGGGGTCGATGACGACGAGGGTGGGCCAGGCCCGTACCGCGTACTGCTTCCAGGTGGCCAGCTCGGGGTCGTCGAGGACCGGGTGGTGCACCTCGTACCGCTCGACCGCGTCCACGACCGCCTGGTGCTCGGCCTCGTGGACGAACTTCGGCGAGTGCACCCCGACGATCACCACGGTGTCGCGGTGCTTCTCCTCCAGCTCGCGCAGCTCGTCCAGGACATGCAGGCAGTTCACACAGCAGAACGTCCAGAAGTCGAGGACCACGATGCGTCCTCGCAGGTCGGTGAGGGTGAGGTCGGTACCGCCGGTGTTGAGCCAGCCGCCCCGGCCGATCAGCTCGGGGGCGCGGACGCGTGCACGTGAAGCCATATCCACATGAAACAGCAGTCCCGGTCGCGCCATTCCCCCGCCCCCCGGTGGCTTTCGGCCGGTGCGTACGGGTACGTCCGGAGATAAGGCGGGGGCGGGCGCACACTACCATCGCGGGCGGGCCGCGAGCCGCCGATCCGGGCCTACGATCAGACCGGAAAGCACTGCCCGTGCGCTCGTGGGCAGCGTAACTTGAACGCACACACCAGCACCCAGCCCGCGCACCAACCGCCCGAGGGGTCCCGTGACCGTCCATCCCAGCCTTCAGACCTCCATCGACGCCTGGACGCACTCCATCGACGCGATAACGGAGTTGGTCAACCCGCTAGCGGAGAGCGAGTGGAACCGCGCAACCGAGTGCCCGGGATGGTCGGTGCGGGACGTCGTCTCGCATGTGATCGGCCTCGAATGCGAGATGCTCGGCGATCCCCGCCCCATCCACACCCTGCCGCGCGACCTTTACCACGTCACCAATGAGCTGTCGCGGTACATGGAGGTCCAGGTCGACGTACGGCGCTGCCACACCGCGCCCGAGATGACCTCCGAGCTGGAGTACACCGTCATCCGGCGGGGCCGCCAGCTGCGGAACGAGAAGCGCGAGCCGGACGCCATGGTGCGCTGGCCCGGCGGCACCGAGGTGACGCTGGGGGAGGCCCTGACGCGGCGGGCCTTCGACCTCTGGGTGCACGAACAGGATCTGCGCCGGGCCCTGAACAAGCCGGGCAACCTCGACTCGCCGGGCGCCACGATCACCCGTGATCTGCTGCTCTCCGGGCTGCCGAAGGTGGTCGCCAAGGACGCGGGCGCGGCGCCCCAGTCGGCCGTCGTCTTCGATGTGCACGGCCCGATGGAGTTCATGCGGACGGTCCGGGTCGACGCGGACGGCCGGGGCAGCATCGACGGCAGCGTCTCGCTCGGGCCGACGGTGACCCTCACCCTGGACTGGGAGACCTATGTCCGGCTGGCCTGTGGGCGGGTGCGGCCCGAGGCGGTCACGGAGCGGCTGAAGATCGAGGGCGACCAGCAGCTGGCGGACGCGATCCTCCAGCACTTCGCGGTGACGCCGTAGCGCTCCGGGGACCGGCAGGGCCACGGCGTCCTCCTGGTCTCGGAGGGCCACGGCGTCACGCCGGTACGTGCACCGCCTCGACGCGGCTCGCGACCACGCGCTCGCGCTCCCGGCGGTGCGCCCGTCCGCGCAGCCGCAGGATCTGGATGACGCCGAGCGCCTGGAGCACGAACACCGAGGCGAACGCGATCCGGAAGTTCTGGCCGGTCAGGTCCAGCAGGACGCCGACGGCCAGCAGCGTGGTCATCGAGGCCGTGAAGCCCCCCATGTTGACGATTCCGGAGGCGGTGCCGATCCGCTCGGGCGGATTGGCGGGCCGGGCGAAGTCGAAGCCGATCATTGACGCGGGCCCGCAGGCGCCGAGCACCGCACACAGGACGATCAGCAGCCACATGGGCGCGTGGGCGGACGGCCAGAGCAGCACGGCGCCCCACAGCAGCGCGGTGGCCCCTGCCGTGCCGAGGGCCAGCGGGGCGCGGGCGGCGTGGTGCCGGGCGATGACCTGGCCGTAGACCAGGCCGACCGCCATGTTGGACAGCACGATGAGGGTCAGCAGCTGGCCCGCGGTCGCCCGGGACAGCCCCTCGGCCTCGACCAGGAACGGCATCCCCCACAGCAGCAGGAACACCATCGCCGGGAACTGGGTGGTGAAGTGCACCCACATGCCCAGCCGGGTGCCGGGCTCCCGCCAGGCGTCCGCGATCTGCCGGCGGACGTAGTCGGCGCCCATATGGGAGGCGGGCGCGGGCTCGAAGCCCTTCGGGTGGTCCTTGAGGAAGAGCAGCACCAGGACGAGGATGGCCACCCCGCCGAGCGCGCTGCCCGCGAAGGTCGTGGTCCAGCCGGCGCTGTGCAGCGCCCGGGCGATCACCAGCGTGGAGACCAGGTTGCCCGCCATTCCGAAGAGCGCGGCGACCTGGGCGATCATCGGCCCCCGGCGGGCCGGGAACCAGCGCGAGCCGAGCCGCAGCACGCTGATGAAGGTCATCGCGTCACCGCAGCCGAGCAGCGCCCGGGAGCCCAGCGCCATCGGGTACGAGCGGGAGAGCGCGAAGCCGAACTGCCCCAGGGTGAAGAGCACCACGCCGAGCATGAGCACCTTACGGGTGCCGAGACGGTCGACCATGAGCCCGACCGGTATCTGCATCCCGGCGTAGACCAGCACCTGGAGGATGGAGAAGGTCGACAGCGCCGAGGCGTTGATGTGGAAGCGCTCGGCGGCGTCGATGCCGGCGACACCGAGGCTGGTGCGATAGGTGATGGCGACGAAGTAGACGGCGACGCCCAGGCCCCATACGGCGACGGCACGGCGTCCGCCGGGTGGATCACCGGGCAACTGGGCCGAGGTCATCGCGCCTCACCCCGGGCGAGGTTGTTCACCCAGCTGATGTGGCGCTGCACGAGACCGGACGCGAAACCGGCGTCCCCGGCGCGCAGGGCCTCGAGGATCTCCGTGTGCTCGGTGATGTTCTTGGCGATGCGGCCGGGCTCGGCGTGCATGGTGGCCACGCCCATCCGCAGCTGGCGGTCTCTCAACTGGTCGTACAGCTGCGCCAGGATCGCGTTTCCCGCCGCCCGGACGATCGCCGCGTGGAAGCAGCGGTCGGCGGCGGCGAAGGCGGCCAGGTCCCCGGCCGCGGCATGCATCCGCTGCTCCTCCAGCAGCTCCTCGAGCCGCGCCAGCAGCTGCCCACCGGCCGGGACGACCTTGGCGACCGCGTGCTGCTCCACCAGCAGCCGGGTCTCGACCACGTCCGCGATCTCCTGGGAGGAGACGGGCAGCACCAGGGCGCCCTTCTTCGGATAGAGCTTGAGCAGCCCCTCGGCCTCCAGGCGCAGCAGCGCCTCCCGGACGGGGGTGCGGGAGACCCCGACGGCGTCCGCGAGTTCGCCCTCGCTCAGCAGTGTGCCGCCCTCGTAGCGGCGGTCGAGGACGGCTTGTTTGACGTGGTGGTAGACGCGTTCGGCGGCAGGGGGCGGCTTGGTGGCCGTATCGGCGGGACTCATGATGCGCACATCATAGATACAAGATGCATGCGCACTCATCCCCCGTCCGCGATGCGGACGGGGGACGGTGGCTACTGCCGCGTCAGGCCCATGTGATGAGGCGCTTGGGGCGCTCCAGGACGGCCGCGACGTCCGCGAGCACCTTGGAGCCCAGCTCGCCGTCGACCAGCCGGTGGTCGAAGGAGAGCGCCAGCGTGGTCACCTGGCGCGGCTTGACCTCGCCCTTGTGGACCCACGGCTGGAGCTTGACCGCGCCGAAGGCGAGGATCGCGGACTCCCCGGGGTTGATGATCGGGGTGCCCGCGTCGATGCCGAAGACGCCGACGTTGGTGATGGTGATCGTGCCACCGGACATCGCCGCCGGGGTGGTCTTGCCCTCACGGGCGGTGCTGACCAGCTCACCCAGGGCGGACGCCAGTTCGGGCAGGGTCTTGGCGTCGGCGTCCTTGATGTTGGGGACGATCAGCCCGCGCGGTGTCGCCGCCGCGATGCCCAGATTGACGTAGTCCTTGTAGACGATCTCCTGGTTGTCCTCGTCCCAGGTGGCGTTGATGTCCGGGTTGCGCCGGATGGCCACCAGCAGGGCCTTGGCGACCAGCAGCAGCGGGTTGACCCGCAGCCCGGACAGCTCCGGGTCCTGCTTGAGGTCGGCCACGAGCTTCATCGTGCGGGTCACGTCGACCGTCACGAACTCGGTCACATGCGGGGCGGTGAAGGCGCTGTGGACCATCGCCTGCGCGGTGGCCTTCCGCACGCCCTTCACGGGCACCCGGCGCTCCCGGCCCGCCACGGCCGTGACGGCCGCGGACGGGGCCGCCACGGGCGTCTCCCGGGCCGCCTGGACGGCCTCGGCGGCCGCGTGGACGTCCTCGCGGGTGATGATCCCGTCCGCCCCGCTCGGGGTGACCGTCTCCAGGTCGATGCCCAGGTCCTTGGCCAGCTTGCGGACTGGCGGCTTGGCCAGCGGCCGCGCGGTCCGGCCGCTGCCGTTCAGCTCGGGCGCGGGGGCGGGCTCGCCCTGGGCGGGCGCGGGGGCGGGCTCCTCGGGCGCGGGCGCCCCGGCGGAGGGCGCGG
>NZ_BAAAIF010000156.1:0-8532 GCF_039525925.1 Streptomyces javensis
CGCACGCACAGCGCGCCGGGCTCGAGGTCCAGGCGCTCGGCGATGTCCGGCGGAGCGGGGACCTTGGCGATGCTGTCCGCCTCGTAGGTGCCGTCGGTGCCCAGACCGGCCAAGCCGATGGCCGGGGTGCGCAGCATGGTGCGCCGCTGGTAGGGGGCGCGCACGTAGGTGCCGGATCCGGCGCGGCCCTCGAGTAGCCCTTCGGTGATCAACAGCTCCTGGGCCCGCCGGATGACGTCCTCCCCGACGCCGAACTCCGCGCCCAGCTCGCCGCGTGAGGGCAGCCGCTCGCCGTGGGCCCAGGTGCCGTCGGCGATGCGGGCGCGGAACGCAGCGGCAACACCCAGGTATGGGGCGGCCCGTGAGCTGCCGTCAGCCATGCTTCTCCTCGCCCACGGCGCTGACCTGTACTGATTGACAATCTAGTGGACTAGGCAAAGCTAGTGACTAGTATCACGTTCTGTGCTTATTGAGGGTGGGTGTGTGGCTGAAGACCACCAATCGGACGCAGTCCAGGACGCGGTCGCGCAGCTGGAGACCCTCGGCGGCACCCGGCCCCGCATCGTCCCCGGACCCGGCGACATACGCATCGAGGCCGACGTGACACCCTGCCTAGCCGACAACTGGCCCCAGGTCCTGCAAGTCCTTAACCGCGGCACTGATTTCGGCCTGACCCTCACCGACACCGGCCAGGTCGCCTGGCTGCGCATCCCACGGGAGACCGGCACTCACCCATGACCGACCCCGCACTCCACCCCTTCGTCAAAGGACACGGTGCCGAAAACGACTTCGTCATCCTCCCCGACCCTGAGAACCACCTCATCCTCACCCCGGCGGAAGTGGCCCGTCTGTGCGACCGGTGCACCGGCCTGGGCGCCGACGGGATCCTGCGGGCCGTACGCTGCGCCGTCGACCCCGAGGCCACCGCAATGACCGATGCCGAGTGGTTCATGGACTACCGCAATGCCGACGGCACTCGGGGCGCCATGTGCGGCAACGGCCTGCGCCTACGCGCCCGCTACCTCGTCGACGCTGGTCTGCACTGCCCCGATGCCTTCCTCATCGCCACCCGCGCTGGAACCCGCAGGGTCTACGTCCCCAGCGACCACACCGGCCCGGTCACCATCGACATGGGGCGCCCCCGCCTCTCCGGCGCCAGAGGCATAGAGGTCACCGCGGCGGGCCGCACCTGGCCCGCCACCCACGTCGACATGGGCAACCCCCACGCCGTCGTCTTCCTCGAGGACACGGCCCTTGCCGGAGACCTGCGCGCCGCCCCCACCGTGACGCCCGCCGCCGCATACCCCAACGGAGCCACCGTCGAGTTCGTCACCACCCGCAGCCCCCACCACCTCCGCCGAATTCCAGCCGCTGCGGGGCCTTGGCCGTGCGCACCGGATCGGGCCGGGAGAGCAGCAGGTTCCCGCCGAAGGAGACACCAGGGCCCGCACCCGGTACGGATCCCCGTCGATGATCGACCCGCACAGGGCCCGTGCGGTGACCCAGCCGGATGCCGGAGGGCCCAGGGGGCGCCCGTCGAGGCCCAACGCCTTCCCCGCCTGCTCGGGCGTCGGCGGCAGGGCCACCCTGGCGAGCGATCGCTGCGGCAGGACGACGTTCCCACCGGGCGCGTCGTAGCAGCCGGTGAGCGCATACAGGGGGCGGCCAGCCCGAGTGCCAGGGCGCCGCCGGTGCCCGGCCGTACCCGCAGGCCAGTGTCCGGCCTGCGTCGCGGCGCGGCCGAGCGGCGCGGGCCGATGATGGCCAGGCGGGCTCCCCGCGCTCGTGCCTCGGCCAGGGCAGCCGACCGGGCCAGCCAGGTCTTCGCCGGGTTGTGTCCCCACCGCGCTGTCAGGCCGGTGTCGGCGGACTCCGGGGCCGGCTGCGCGCTGCCGAAGGTGAAGGCGTGCGCAAAGTCCTTACGCCAGTTGCACATTTCGGTCGAGTGGCAGATATCCGGACTGCCGTAGCGGTGGATGAACCGCCCCACCCGGTCGATGGCGTCGCTGATCGGGGTACCGCCGGGCGGGGTCACCGAAAAGGCGGCGGACTCCGGCCCGGTGGTGTCCCGCAACTCCGCCATGCGCTCGGTGATTTCCGCCATCGCCTCCTCCCGGCTGATCTCCTTCCATTCAAAATCGAGGCCACCTCGCGGCGTGGTGCGGCGCAGTGGCCGGGTCAGCCGGGCCGGGCTGTGCAGGAGCTCGGGCGCCGCCCGGCCCTTCGGGCGCAGTGCCGTACCCGTGGGGTGGTCCGGGTCCGGACGCACACGGACCATCGCCCCCGATTGGAAGGTGTAGATCGCGCCGCAGCGTGACTCGCGAGTTTCTCGACGCCAGTGCGACCCGGTGGCCCGTGAGGTGCTCCGTCGTGCCGCCTGGCGGGCATCTTGTGTCGGACACGCTGCGGGCGGGCGAGGTTGGCCTGTTCCTGCTCCTCGGTCAAGCCGCCCCTGACGGGGGTCTGCACGAGCGCGGCGCTGTCCATCAGGTTGCGCTATCTAAAAGTTAGTGCTTTTCTGTGTCATCGCTTCCGAGCCGCCGTTCGGGTTGTTCGAGTGCCCTCAGAGGAGTAACTCACCGTGACTACACCTGTCGTGTCCATTGCGTACCACTCCGGCTACGGCCACACCGCTGTGATCGCCGAGGCCGTCCGTGCCGGCGCCGCCGAGGCCGGAGCCGAGGTGCACCTGATCAAGGTGGACGAGATCACCGACGAACAGTGGGAGACGCTGGACCGCTCCGACGCGATCGTCTTCGGCTCGCCCACCTACATGGGCACCGCATCCGGTGCCTTCCACGTGTTCGCCGAGGCGTCCTCCAAGCGCTGGTTCCAGCTGGCCTGGAAGGACAAGCTGGCGGCCGGCTTCACCAACTCCGCCTCGAAGAGTGGTGACAAGCTGCACACCCTGCAGTTCTTCCAGATCCTCGCCGGTCAGCACGGCATGCACTGGGTCAACCTCGGCCTGCACCCCGGCTGGAACAGCAGCACGGGATCCGAGCACGATCTCAACCGACTCGGCGTCTTCACCGGTGCGGCCGCCCAGACCAACAGTGACGAGGGGCCGGAAGCCGTGCACAAGGCCGATGTGGCCACGGCCGGACATCTGGGACGCCGGGTGACCGAGACGGCGAAGGTGTTCGCGCGGGGGCGCGTCGCCGCGTAGAGGGGGCACGGGTACGGGCCGATCCCAGGGGGTTCTCGAGTGCGATGCCCGCGCCCCGTCGCGCATCACGATCACGGCCGTGGTGAGCTGATCGTCGGTGCCGGGCACGCGCGTCGAGTGGTCCGGTTCGGCCACGATGACCTCGGGGGCGGCCGTCTCGTGGATGACCACGTCCGTCGCCACCACCGACCTTGCCGCCTTCCAGCGCCTGACCTCCACCCTCGTCATGAAGAACGTCGTACAGGACCGTCCCTTGCCCGAGTAGGCGTTAGGGTGCGGAGCCCACCGCCCCGTTCGGGTGCTGTGGCTGCCCGGCCAGCTCTGGGCCTGGCGACAGGACGGTGGACGGCTTGTGGCGCGCCAGGGACCATGGCCTGCATGCCTACCTGGACGATCAAGCCCGAGCCCATCACTGGCGCGGCAGTGGACGAGGTGATGCGACAGTACTTCACGGAGATGGGACGGCGGGTGCTGGGACGCTCGGCGACTGAGGCTGAGCTTCGAGCAGCGCTTGCCAAGGACCCGCACCAGGACCTCAGCCCGCCCGACGGAGAGTTTCTCGTCGCACGCAGCGACGCAGGCGAGTTTCTGGGCTGCGTGGGAGTCCGGCTGCTGGGCGGCAGTCCGAAGACCGCGGAGCTCAAACGGATGTACGTGGACCTTTCTGGACGGGGAGCAGGCTTGGGCCGGGGTCTGCTGCTCGCCGTCGAGGAGGCTGCCAGAAGGTTGGGTGCGGCTCGGATCGTGTGCGAGACCAACACCCAACTCACCGAGGCCCGGGCCTTGTACACGCGGCACGGATACGAGGAGACCACGCCGTACGAAGGCCATGGCAGCGCGGATCACTGGTACGCCAAAGTTCTCGGGGACGAGTCCGACAAGCTGGTTCGCACCCACTGAGATGATCTCGGAATGGCTGGTGTGATCATGGTGTCGGTGCCGTCCTGGCCAGCCCCGTTCACCGGGCCGAGCCCCCGGCTGTTCGTCGAGGATGATGCGGTGGAGCTCGGCCCAGACCCGGGCAGTGGTCCACCCGGTGAAGCGCCGATGCACGGTTGGCCCGGACGGGCCGAAGACCGGCGGCGACTGGCGCCAGGCGCAGCCTGTCGTGGCGACGAAAATGGTCGCCACGAGGACCTCACGATCGCCGTGCTGTCGTCGGCCGCCGCCCTGCGGTCGCGTCGGGGCAGCCGGAACCACCCTTGGGAACAGGTACGTACAGCTCGTCGGGGACCAGCGGCACGGGCCGTGCGTCAGCTGCCGTCCGGCCTTGGGCTGCCCGCGCTCGGCGGATGTCCCCGCCCGGCACCCACGCCAGGTCGCCGTGCGGGCCGTGCCCGCGCCACGCATATAGCCGGACGAGCTCCGCGAGCGAGCGGGCTGTCCGTGAGGTCCGCACCACCGGCCGTCCGATCGCGCAGGTCGCGAAGGACCTGGGCATCCACAAGGAGGCACTGCGCGGCTGGGTCCGCCGGGCCGAGGCGGACGCCGGCGAACGCGACGATCGCCTGGCCAGCTCCGAACTGGCAGAGCTGAAGCAACTCCGCGAAGAAATAGTGGAGTTGAGAAACGCGAGGACGAGATCCTCAAAGCGGCTAGGTGTGTTGTCCCGGTCGTTAGTTCCAGGGGATGGTGAGCCAGGGGCTGGTGGGGTCGGTGGTGAGGACGCGGTGCGCGGTGAGCATGTCCTCGTACCAGTGGCCGAACTCCTCCTCGTCGAAGTGCAGACAGCGTCCGAGGATGTAGGCGGCGGAGAATTCCTGCCAGGAGCGGTAGTTCTGGAGGCAGGCGCGGCCGGCGGCGACTACGGCCTGTTCGGCTTCCTGGAGCGTGCAGTAGCGGGTGGCCAGGCCCCAGCGGGCCATGGCGGAGGCCCGCCCGTAGTCCCACGCTTCCGCGGAACGGACGAAGGCGTTGCCGGCCAGCAGGCCGTCCGCGCGGAACCGGGCCTCGTACCGTGCGATCCGCCCGATGAGCCGCTGTACTCCGGCGACGTGGGCCTCTACTTCGGCGGCGCTGCCAGAGCGCGCCGGGAGGACCCCATCGGGGGTGATCCGGGGCTCCGCGGCCTCCGCGGCGTTGTGGCGCAGTACGCGCTCGGCGACCTGCCGCCAGTGGTCCAGCTCGACTGCCCCTGCGAAGTCTTGGGCAAGGGAGTGGCGAATGCCCAGCGCGAACTCCCACACCGGGCTGACCATGTCGGCCTCGAGCAGGCGCTTTTGAGCGCTCACCCACTCCGACCGGCAGGTCACCCCCCACCACTCCTTGAGTCTGCGCTTCGCGCTGTTGTAGCCGTTGCCGTGGTGGGCCATGGAGTTCCACAGCTCGCCGTTGTGGACGAAGAGCAATGCCGCGCAGGCCAGGCCGTGCGCGACCGGGCCCTGGAGGGGGCCGCCCACGGCCAGGCCGCGGAGCTGGCCGTGCGGGTGGGCGTGGCCGCAGCCGCCGGTGCCGCCGTCACGGCCGTCGGTGTGCTGTCGCCAGACGGCCCTGGCCTCCGGGGTGGTGGCGGGGAGAAAGGCTTCGCAGGGAGTGCCGGGGTTGATGGCGATCCACGGTGCTTCCTCCTCGTCCCAGACGCTCGCGTACCACTCCAGCGTCATGGACTGGAAGACCAGGTCCGCATCGGGCGGCGGAAGGATCCCCTCCGTGAACAGGGCCAGGTATTCGGCTCGCAGGTGGGGGTTCCACTGGGGGGTGAAGCGGACCGTGCCGGGGTGGGCGTCAGCGCGCGTGCGCTGGTCGGTGAAGAACAGGTCCGCATGGGCCGCCACCTCGAGATACCCGGCCCAGTCGCCGCGGGACTTCGCCTCCAGCAACCGCTGCTCGATGGCACTGGGCGGCTGCCACGCCTGCCAGTCCCAGGCCCGCCACCCCCACACCGGCTGCTGTGCAACAGACGCTTTCGTCTTCCACAACCCCATGCCGAACACCCTATCTACCGCGAGGTCAGCGCCATTGAGGCGGGCTGTCAGCGCTGGACGCGGCACACGATGGTGTCCGCGGCCTTGTCATGGAGGCACTGTCGGTAGGGCCGGTCCCATGCGCACCGCAGCAAGTTGACGACCCCCAGGACCGGCACGGCACACCCGACCGCCACACACGCCCAGCGCCACAGCGCCCGGCCGAAGCCCAGCCCGCCGCCCCGGCGGACGACCCGCAGTCCACACAGCTGTTTGCCCAACGTGGCTCCGTACACCGCGGTGAGCACCGGCTCGTACCCGCCGACCACAACCGCGACCACGAGCGCCAGGAAGCCGTCCCCGGTGTAGTCGGCGAGCACGCTCGCCAGGAACACCGCCGCCATCAGGAGACCGATGTCGAGCACGCGGGCGGCCAGACGGGCACCGAAACCGCCCAGCGCATCCCCATCCGGCACGTCACGCCGGCGCTCGTCCGCGTAGGGGACGCTGCGCCAGTCGGGATAGCCGTACGAGCTGTCCGCCATCTGTTGTTGAAGCTCCACGCACATGATCCAACCGCAGCGGCCGACCGGGGCACAACCGGGCCCCATACGGCGCCGGGCTGAGCGGGCCGCGACGAAGGACCTGTCGGCCGCCGACCTCGAGCCACCGGCGCCATCGGTTTTCGACCCGTTGACCGGCAAGGTTCGGGTGATGATCGGGAAGTTTGCCGTCCCCAAGACCCGGCTCGCTTGAACGACGAGCGACGCCGAGAACTCCCTGGCCCCCGACCGGAGGGCACATACGACAAGTGGTGGACCGTCTGCCACACGACGCTGCCGCAGAAGTGCGACGGCCTTTCCTGGATGTCGCCAGCCCGCCGCGGTGCGGGTGTTCACCCCCGGCGTGCAGCCGATGGAGCGTGCCGGTCTGCTTGCACCTGCCGAGGGCACGGGGGATACCTGGGTGCTGGTGGACCAGTTCGACGCCAGTTACGGGTCGTGCTCGCGCTGTGAGCCGACTTATTCGCCCGGTGCACTGAGAACCACGCCCTGGCCGCCGCCCTCAACGAGGCCACCCTCCTGGTCGGCCCGATGACCAGCGAGGAACCGCGCGCGGCCATCGTGCGCCCGGCAGAGGTGCGCGGGGAGAACGTGGAATGCGACCTGACCGCCCATATCCTTGACGAGGTCACAGACGAGCCCGGCGCGCTGCCGCTGATGTCCCACGCGCTGCTGGAGACCTGGCGCCGCCGACGTGGCCACATCCTCACCCTCCAAGCGTACGAGGCAGCCGGCGGCCTACGTGGCGCCATCGCCCGCACCGCCGAGGACGCCAAGGTCCTGGTGAACATCAGCCCCGCGATTCCTCCGCCACCGTTCCGTGTCGTGATCACGGTGGAGGCCCCCACTGAAGTTTCCCCGTGATCCTGGACACTCTTCTTCTAGCTGCGAGTGTGTGGCTGTTGCGGAACCGTTGGCGTGTCTCGTGTGGTGTGAGATACCCGAAGACAGGGTGCTTGCGCAGGCGGCGCCGGTTGTAGAAGGTCTCGATGAAGGCGAAGACCTCGGTGCGGGCGGTGGCTCGGTCGGGCCAGAGCCGGGTGCCGATCTCCTCCTTGAGCACAGCCCAGAAGCTTTCGGCCGCGGCGTTGTCAAAGCAGGAGCCGGTCCGGCCGGTACTTTGCCGAAGGCCCAACGCGCGTATCTCCGCGCGGAATTCGGATGAGGTGTATTCGCTTCCGCGGTCGCTGTGCGTGATGCAACCGGGTTCCAGGCCACCGCGGCCGTGGGCCATCCGCAGCGCGTCTACCACCAGCTCGGCGCGGTGGTGGTCGGCCATCGCGTAGCCGACAACCTCGCGAGTGGCCAGGTCCAGCCAGCAGGCGAGATACAGCCACCCCTGCTCTGTGGCCAGGTAGGTGATGTCGCCGACGAGCCGGGTGCCGGGTCGGTCGGCGGTGAAGTCGCGGCCGATCAGGTCCGGGGCCGGCCGTGCCTGCTTGTCGGGGCGGGTCAGCGAGCGGCGTCTTCGGCGGGTGACGCCGGCGATGCCGCGTTCACGCATGATCCGCTCCACCCGCTTGCGGTTGACCGCCCGGCCCAGCCTCCGCAGTTCAGCGTGCACGCGCGGGACACCGTAGGCACCCTTGGAGGCCAGGTGGATCACGGTGATCTCGTGGGCCAGGGCCTCGTCCGCGCGTGTCCGTGCCTGCCGGGCCTGTTCGGCCTCCAGCCAGGCATAGAAGGAGGAACGGACCACGCCCAGGACACGGCACAGCAGGGCCACCGGGTAGACAGCCTTCTCCGCGGCGATGAACCGGTAGACCTCGCTCACCGGTCGCTGTCCTTGGCGAAGAAGGCCGCCTTACAAGTCATCTCATTTGGTGAGTCTGCGGTAGCAGATGAGAGTGCAGGCGATGCTGGTGAAGGCGAGGAAGTGGCTGGCTTTGCGTTCGTAGCG
>NZ_BAAAIF010000157.1:0-8380 GCF_039525925.1 Streptomyces javensis
CACGCGGCTGGTCAGCCGGGTCCGTAGTGTCCTGGCGGCGGAGCTGCCCATCCGGCAGCTCTTCGAGACCCCGACCGTCGCGGGCATCTCCACCGCCCTGGACCGGATGGCCCTCGCCACCTCCGTCGCTCGCCCCGCCCTGACCGCGACGGCGCGCCCGTCCCGCGTCCCCGTCTCGTACGCGCAAGCCCGCCTCCGCTTCCTGGACCTGCTGGGCGACGGAAACACCGCCTACAACGCGCCCGGCGCGCTGCGGCTGACCGGTCCTCTGGACCGGGAGGCGCTGCGGCTGGCCCTGGGCGATGTGGTGGCCCGCCACGAGAGCCTGCGCACCGTCTTCGCCGAGGACGAAGAGGGCTTCACCCAGGTCGTCCTGGAACCGCGCCACGCCGCGATCGACCTCGGCGTGCGGACGGTGGCCGAGGACCGACTCGAGGCGGAGCTCACCGCCGAGGCCCGGCATGTCTTCGATCTGTCCCATGAACCGCCGCTGCGGGTCACGCTGTTCGAACTGGGACCGGAGGAGCACGTACTCCTGCTGCTCCTGCACCACATCGCGGGTGACGGCTGGTCGATGCGACCCCTCGCGCGTGACGTGGCGACGGCGTACACGGCGCGCGTCGAGACGGGCGAGGCCCCTCGGTGGCAACCGCTGCCGGTGCAGTACGCGGACTACAGCCTCTGGCAGCGGGCCGTCCTGGGACGGGAGGACGACCCCGAAAGCGAGCTCTCCCGCCAGCTCGCCTACTGGACCACCGCGCTGGCGGGAATCCCGGACGAACTCGCGCTGCCCGCCGACCGCGCGCGCACCGACGAGCTGACGCAGCGCGGCGGCCAGGACTCCTTCCGCATCCCCGCCGAACTCCATCAGGCGCTGTACGCACTGGCGCGCAAGACCCGCTCCAGTCTGTTCATGGTGTTGCAGGCCGGGCTCGCGGCGCTGCTGACCCGGCTCGGCGCGGGCACCGACATCCCCATCGGCACGCCGATCGCCGGACGCACCGACACGGCAGTGGAGGAACTGGTCGGGTTCTTCGCCAATACGCTGGTGCTGCGCACGGACACCTCGGGCGATCCGACGTTCAACGAGCTGATCGATCGGGTCCGGGAGCGGAGCCTGGCGGCGTACGCACACCAGGACCTGCCGTTCGAGCGGCTGGTGGAGGTGGTCAACCCGGAGCGCTCACTCTCCCGGCACCCGCTCTTCCAGGTGTCGCTGTCCCTCCACCACACCGACCCCCGGGCCACGGTCGCCGAGGTCGCCCGGCTGCCGCGGCTCGCCGTGGAGTTGCAGCGGCTCCCGATCGAGGACACCAAGTTCGACCTCAACTTCGAGCTGACCGAGCGGTTCGACGATGCGGGGAGGCCCGTGGGCATCGCCGCCGACCTGGAGTTCAGCGCCGACCTCTTCGACGCTCGCACGGCCCGTTCCCTCCGCGAACGCTACCTGCGGCTGCTGGCCGCCATGGCCGGGGAACCGGACCGGCGGGTCTCCGAGGCCGGGATACTCGACGCGGCCGAGCGGATGGCCGTCCTCGAGGAGTGGAGCGACACCCGGCGTCCGGGTGTGGCCGCCGTGCTGTCGCGCGTGACGCTGCCGGACGCGGTGCGCGGCACCCGGGTCTATCTGCTGGACGAGGCCCTCCGCCCGGTGGCTCCCGGTGTCCCCGGGCAGCTGTACGTGGCGCACGACGGCCCGGCCCCGGCCGGCCGGGACGGCGCCGATGCCGCCGACGCCCGTCGGCCGCTCCCGTGCCCCTTCGACCACGGCAGCACGATGCACCACACCGGTCTGTCGGCCCGCTGGTCCCCCGACGGGGAGCTCCGGCTGGTCGAGACCGCCGCCGAGCGTACGGGCGAGGCCACCACACCCGACCCGCGGTCCGAGCCGTCGCGCGGGCCGCGCAACCCGCGCGAACAGATCCTGTGCACCCTCTTCGCGGAGATGCTGGGCGTCCCCTCCGTGGGCATCGACGAGGACTTCTTCGCCCGCGGCGGCCATTCCCTGTCCGCCGTACGGCTGCTCAGCCGCGTGCGCTCGGTGCTCGGCGCGGAGATCTCCATCCGCCGGCTCTTCGAGAACCCGACCGTCGCCGGTCTGTCCGCGGTGCTCGACGAGGCGTCCGGCGCCCGGCCCCCCGTGACCCCCGCCCCGCGCCCGCCGCGCGTTCCGCTCTCGTACGCTCAGCAGCGGCTGTGGTTCCTGCACAACCTGGAGGGCCCCAGCGCCACCTACAACATCCCGGTCACCCTGCGGCTGGTCGGCGCCCTCGACCGCACCGCGCTGCGCCTGGCCATGGGCGACGTCGTCGCCCGCCACGAGAGCCTGCGCACGCTGTTCGCGCAGGAGACGGCGGAAGGGGCCGGCGCGCGGCAGGTCATCCTGCCCGCCCAGCAGGCGCGACCGGAGCTGATCGAGGAGACGGTCACCCCCGAGGAACTGGACGAAAGGGTGCGGGCCGCGGCCTCCCACCCGTTCGACCTCACCCGCGAACTCCCGGTCCGGGGCCGGCTGTTCACCACGGAAGCCGGGGAGTGCGTCCTCGTCCTGGTGGTCCACCACATCGCGGGCGACGGCTGGTCGCTCGGCCCGCTGGCCCGCGATCTGTCGTCCGCGTACACGGCGCGCGTGGACACGGGCGAGGCCCCGCGGTGGCGGCCGCTGCCGGTGCAGTACGCCGACTACACCTTGTGGCAGCGTGAGGTGCTCGGCGCCGAGGACGACCCCGACAGCGAGATCTCACGCCAACTCGCCCACTGGAAGCAGGCACTCGCGGGGCTCCCGGAAGAGCTGGAGCTGCCCGCCGACCGGCCCCGGCCACCGCGCCAGTCCCACCAGGGCGGACGCATCAGCTTCGAGGTTCCCGCGGAGCTTCACGCGGGCCTCGCCCACCTGGCGCGCGACACGCGGTCGAGCCTGTTCATGGTGGTGCAGGCCGCCCTGGCGACGCTGCTGACCCGCCTCGGGGCCGGTACGGACGTGCCGATCGGCAGCCCCATCGCGGGCCGCACCGACGCCGCAGTGGAGGACCTGGTCGGGTTCTTCGTCAATACGCTGGTGCTGCGCACCGACACCTCCGGCAACCCCACCTTCACCGAACTCGTCGGCCGGGTCCGGGAGACGAACCTCGGCGCCTACGCGCATCAGGACCTGCCCTTCGAACGGCTCGTCGAGGTGCTGAGCCCCGTCCGCTCGCTCGCCCGCCACCCCCTGTTCCAGGTGCTGCTGGGCTTCGACAACAACCAGGACGCCCTCGAAGTGCTGAGGCTGCCGGGCCTGACCATGGACGTACGGGCACCGGAGACCGGACGTGCCAAGTTCGACCTCGCGTTCTTCTTCGACCAGACCTACGGGCCCGCGGGCGAGCCGACCGGCATGCACGCCGCGGTCGAGTACAACGCCGACCTCTTCGACCGGGAGACCGCCGACGGCTTCGCCGATCGTCTGCTGCGGGTGCTCGAAGGCGTCGTGGCCGACCCGGACCGCACCGTCGGGCAGCTCGACATCCTGACGCCCACCGAAACCCGGCACATCCTGCGCGACTGGAACGGAACCTCGCACGAGGTGCCGCCGCAGACCGTGCCCGTACTGTTCGAGCGGCAGACCGCCGTGGCGCCCGGTGCCACCGCGTTGATCTCCGAGGACACCACCCTCTCCTACGAGGAGCTCAACGCCCGGGCCAATCGGCTGGCCAGGCTCATGGCCGCCGAGGGAATCGGGGGCGAGGACATCGTGGCGATCGCCCTGCCCCGGTCGGCGGAGATGATCGTCTCCCTGGTCGCCGTCCTCAAGACGGGCGCCGCCTACCTCACCCTCGACACCTCGGCCCCCGAGCAGCGGCTGCGCGCCATTCTCGACGACTGCGCGCCCCGCGCCCTGATCACCGACCTGGCCACCCGCCCCCATCTGGGCACCGGCCCGGCCCACTGCCTCGTCCTGGACGACCCGGCCACCGTACGGGCGCTCGCCGACGCCCCGGCCACCGATCTCACGGACGACGACCGGATACGCCCGCTCGACCCGCGCCACCCGGCGTACGTCGTCTACACCTCGGGCTCGACCGGGACCCCCAAGGGTGTGGTGATGCCCATGGCGTCGCTGATGAACCTGCTCGCCTGGCACACCGGCACCTACAGCGGCGGTGTCGGCACCCGCACCGCCCAGTTCCTCGCCGTCGCCTTCGACTTCGCGGTGCAGGAGATCCTCCAAGCGCTGGTGGCGGGCAAAACACTCGTCCTGCCCGAGGAACACGTCCGGCGCGACGCCTACGAACTGGTCCGCTGGATCGCCCACCACGGTGTCAATGAGCTGTTCGCGCCCACTTTGATGATCGACGCGGTGCTCGCGGCCGCCGAGGACAGCGGCGAACCACTGGACTCGCTCACCGACATCTTCCAGGGTGGCGAACAGTTCCGGCTCAGCGGCGAGCTGCGCCGGTTCTGCGCGGGCGACTGGCGCCACATGGCGCACAACATCTACGGCCCGGCCGAAACCCACGCGGCCACGTCCACCACGCTCCCCGAGGACACCGACGAGTGGCCGTCGTCCGCGTCCATCGGCCAGCCGCTGTGGAACGCCCAGGTCCATGTGCTCGACGCACACCTGCGGCCGGTGCCGCCCGGTGTGCGCGGTGAGCTCTACATCGGCGGCGCCCAGCTGGCCCGCGGCTATCTGAACCGGCCCGGCCGCACCGCGGAACGCTTCGTCGCCGACCCGTTCGGCGCCCCCGGCTCCCGGATGTACCGGACCGGCGACATCGTGTGCTGGCACCGCCTCGGGCAATTGGAGTTCCTGGGGCGCGTCGACGACCAGGTGAAGATCGGCGGTTTCCGCGTCGAACCCGGCGAGGTCGAAGCCGTACTCGGCGACCATCCGGACGTCGACACGGCGGTCGTCGTCACCCGCGAGGACACCCCCGGGGCGACCCGGCTGGTCGCCTACGTCGTACCGGAAGGCGCCCACGACGAGGCCGACCTCGCCCCCACCCTGCGTACCCACCTCGAACAGCACCTGCCGCACTACATGGTCCCGTCGGCCGTGACGGTCCTGTCCGAACTGCCCCTCACCGTCAACGGAAAGCTCGACCGGCGCGCGCTTCCCGCCCCCGCCACGGACCGCGACGGCACGGGACGAGGACCGCGCACCGAGCGGGAGAAGACCCTGTGCGGGCTGTTCGCCGACGTGCTGGGGCTGGACGGGGTCGGCATCGACGACGGCTTCTTCGACCTCGGCGGCGACAGCATCATGTCCATCCAGCTCGTCGGCCGCGCCCGGCGGGCCGGACTCGAACTCGCGGTGCGCGACATCTTCGAGCACCGCACGGTGGCCGCGCTCGCCGACGTCGTCACGGAGGTGGAGGGGACCGCGGCCGAGGAGCCGGGCGCCGGCGTCGGCGAGGTGCCCCTCACCCCGATCGCGCACTGGCTGCTGCGGCGCGGTGCGGACCTGGACGGGTTCAACATGTCCGTCCTCCTCCAGACCCCCGCGGCGCTGCGCCTCGACACACTCACCCGGGCCGTCCGGACACTCCTCGACCACCACGACGCCCTACGGGCCCGGCTCACCGCCGGCCCCGAACGCCGACTGGAGATACGCGCGCCCGGCACGGTCGACGCCGCGCCCCTGGTGCACCGCGTGCCGGCGACCGGACAAGGCGGTCGGCAACTCGACCAACCCGCGCTCAACGCTCTGGTACGGGCCGAGAGCGAGAGCGCCAGGGACCGGCTCGACCTGGACCGCGGCACGGTCGTACAGGTCGTGTGGTTCGACCGGGGCGCGGACACACCGGGCCTGCTGCTGTTCCTCGTCCACCACCTGGCCGTCGACGGGGTGTCCTGGCGCATCCTGGTACCCGACCTCGCGGAGGCACACGAGGCCATCGCCGCCGGTCGCACGCCCGAACTCCAGCCCGCGGGGACCTCGCTGCGCCGCTGGGCCCAGCGGCTGACCGAGGAGGCGGCCGCACCGGCCTGGGTCGCCGACGCGGCCTGGTGGCAGGAGACCCTGCGGAGGGAGGATCGCCGCCTCGGGCGGCGTGCGCTGGACCCAGCCCGGGACACCACCGCGGCCGCGGAACGCATCAGTCTCACCCTTCCGGTGAGCGTCACCGAAGCCGTGCTGACCCGAGTGCCCGCCGCGTTCAACGCGGAGGTCAATGACGTCCTGCTGACCGCCTTCACCGTGGCCTGGGAACAGTGGCGCGGCGAGACCGGCCTCCTGCTCGACCTGGAGGGGCACGGCCGCGAGGAGCACCTCGTCCGGGGCGCCGATCTGTCGCGCACGGTGGGCTGGTTCACCAACCTCTACCCCGTGCGCCTGGAGACGGGCGCCACCGACCTCGCCGAGGCGTTCGCGGGCGGCCGAAGCGCGGGAGACATCCTCAAACGGATCAAGGAACAGCTCAGGGCCGTGCCCGACAAGGGCATGGGCTACGGCCTCGTTCGTTACCTCAACCCCGCCACGGCCGAGGGATTCGCGGGACTGATGGATCCCCAGGTCGCCTTCAACTACCTGGGCCGCTTCTCCACCACGGCGGCCGGCCAGGACGTCGACTGGACCCCGCTCCTCGGCATCGACAGCGTGGCCGGCGACCCGCCGCACCTGCCGCTCGCCCACGCCCTGGAGCTCACCGCCCGTACCCATGACGGCCCCCAGGGATCGCAGTTCGTCGCGGACTGGACCTGGGCCCGCGGAATCCTCGACGAGGACGAGGTCCGCGAACTGGCCGATCTGTGGTTCCGGGCGCTCGAAGCCCTGGTGGCCCACGCCGAGAACCCCGAATCCGGAGGGCTCACCCCCTCGGATGTCTCCCTGTCCTCGATCACCCAGGACGAGATCGAGGCGTTCGAGGACGAACTCGGCGACCTGTTCGACGACATGCCGGACGACGAAGAGCCGGCCGCATACGACGACGTACACGCTCCTGAAGACGAAGAAGAGGCCCGAAAGTGAGTCGCACCCCGCGGAAGATCGAGGACATCCTGCCGCTCGCCCCGCTCCACGAGGGCCTGCTCTTCCACAGCGTTTACGACCAGGGCGAACTCGACCCCTACGTCGTCCAGGCGGCCTTCGACATCGAGGGCCCGCTGGACACGGCCACCCTGCGCACCGCCGCCGAGGCCCTCCTGACCCGCCACGCCACCCTGCGCGCCGCCTTCCGGCAGCGCAAGAACGGCGACTGGGCGCAGGTGGTGATGCGCACCGTGCCACTGCCCTGGACCGAGACCGACCTGACCGCGCTGCCCGAGGACGAGCGGCCCGCGGCCGCGGCCGAGGCCATGGCCGTCGACCGGAGCACCCGGATCGACGTGACCCGGCCCCCGCTGCTGCGCTTCACGCTCATCCGGATGGGCGCCTCGCTCCACCGGCTGGTGCTGACCAACCACCACCTGGTGCTGGACGGCTGGTCGCTGCCCGTCCTCATGGGTGAACTGTGCGCGCTGTACGACGCCCACGGCGACGACAGCGCCATGCCCCGCGTACGCCCCTACCGCGACTACCTCACCTGGCTGGCGGCACAGGACCGTGAGGCGGCCCGCACCGCCTGGCGCGAGGCGTTCGCCGACCTCGCCGAACCCGGCCCGGTGGCACCCGGCGTCGCCCGAACCACGGTCGCCTCCGCCGAGGTCCTCGCCTCCTTCTCCCAGGCCGACACCGCGGCCCTCGGCGAGATCGCCCGGAGCAGCGGCGTCACCCTCAACACCGTTGTGCAGACCGCCTGGGCGATCACCCTCGGGCGGCACACCGGACGCGACGACATCGTCTTCGGCACCACCGTCTCCGGGCGCCCGCCGCAGATCGACGGCGTCGAACGGATGGTGGGCCTGTTCATCAACACCCTGCCCACCCGGATACGGCTGCGAGCCGCCGAGCCGTTCGCCGAACTCCTCACCCGCGTCCAGTCCGAGCAGACCCGGCTCACCCCGCACCAGCACCTGGAACTCGCCGAGATCCAGCGCGCCGTTGGCCACGGCGAGCTCTTCGACACCTCCATGGTGTTCCAGAACTATCCCGTCGACCGCGCAACCACCGCCGACGAGGGCATCGCCGCCGCCGTCCAACTCGTCCCCAGCAAGGACCGCGAAGCCACCCACTACCCGCTGATGCTGGTCGGCTCCGCGCGCGACACCATGCTGTTCAGGCTGAACTACCGGCCCGATGTCTTCGACGAGACCGCTGCCCAGCGGTTCCTGGACCGCTTCGTACGGGTCCTGCACGCCCTCGTCGCCGATTCCGGGCTGCCCGTCGGCCGTATCGACGTGCTGGACGAGGCCGAGACGCGTTCGGTGGTGTGGGACTGGAATGACACGGTGTGTGAGGTGCCGGGTCGTTCGGTGGTGGAGTTGTTCGAGGAGCGGGTGGTCCGGGCGCCGGATGCGG
>NZ_BAAAIF010000158.1:0-7831 GCF_039525925.1 Streptomyces javensis
CTCGTACAACCCACGCCCCATCCCCACCCGCTGACACCCCTGACCAGCGAACAACACCCCCAACCGACCACGCACCACCGAACCCGACACCACCCCCACAACCGACTCACCCCGCGCCACCGCGCCCAACCCCGCCAACGCCTCCTCCCGATCCCCCGCCACCACCACCGCACGATCCGACAACCCCGCCCGACCACAACCCAACGCAAGGGCGAACTCGCCAAGATCCTCGTCTGGACGCTGATCCAGGAAGGACAACAGCCGCTGCGCCTGAGCGCGCAGCGCGCCCTCGCCGCGCGCGGACACCGGGAGGAGGGCCAGTCCGCCCGGCTGCTGCGGTGTGGGCAGGGCGAGGTCAGGGACGTCCGAGGGCTGCTCCAGGATGACGTGGGCGTTGGTGCCGCTCACTCCGAACGCGGACACCCCGGCCCGGCGCGGGCGACCCACCTCCGGCCACGCCCGCCGCTCGGTCAGCAGCTCCACCGCACCCGCCGACCAATCCACCTGCCGCGAAGGCTCGTCCACATGCAAGGTCTTCGGCAACACCCCGTGCCGCAACGCCAACACCATCTTGATCACACCAGCCACACCCGCAGCCGCCTGCGCATGACCAATGTTCGACTTCAATGACCCCAACCACAACGGACGCCCCTCAGGCCGACCCTGCCCATACGTGGCCAACACCGCCTGCGCCTCGATCGGATCACCCAACGCCGTACCCGTCCCATGCGCCTCCACCGCATCCACATCGCCCGCCACCAGCCCCGCCCCCGCCAACGCCCGCCGGATCACCCGCTGCTGCGACGGACCATTCGGCGCCGTCAGACCGTTCGACGCACCGTCCTGATTCACCGCACTGCTCCGCACCACCGCCAACACCCGATGACCGTTACGCTCCGCGTCCGACAGCCGCTCCACCAGCAGCACGCCCGCGCCCTCTGCCCATCCCGTGCCGTCCGCCGAGGCCGCGAACGACTTGGATCGGCCGTCAGGGGCGAGCCCGCGCTGGCGGGAGAACTCCACGAAGGCGTCCGGCCCGGCCATCACCGTCACCCCACCGGCCAGCGCCATCGAGCACTCCCCCGACCGCAACGCCTGCCCCGCCAAATGCAACGCCACCAACGACGACGAACACGCCGTGTCCACCGTCACCGCAGGACCCTCGAACCCCAGCACATACGACACCCGGCCCGACAGCACACTGCCCGCGCCGCCGGTCATGAGGTAGCCCTCGGAACCGTCGGGGGCCGTGTCGAGACGGCTGGTGTAGTCGTAGTTGACCATTCCCGCGAAGACACCGACGTCCTGGCCACGGAGCGACACCGGGTCGATCCCGGCGCGCTCCAGCGCCTCCCATGATGTCTCCAGCAGCAGCCGCTGCTGCGGATCCATCGCCAACGCCTCACGCGGCGAAATCCCGAAGAACTCCGCGTCGAACTCGGCCGCGTCGTAGAGGAAGCCACCCCGCCGCGCGTAGCTGGTCCCCGCGTGGTCCGGGTCAGGGTCGAACAGGTTCTCCAGATCCCAGCCACGGTCCACCGGGAACTCCCCGATGCCCTCTGCCCCGGCCAGGACCATCTCCCACAAGTCCTCCGGCGAGGCCACGCCACCCGGCAACCGGCAGGCCATCCCCACGATCGCGATCGGCTCGGTGACATCGCCCGCCGACCACGCCGCTCCGGTCCGTCCGGTGTCCCGTCCGAGCAGCAGGGCGTTCAGGAACGACGCGAGGGCGGTCGGGGTCGGATGGTCGAAGGCGAGCGTGGTGGGCAGCTCGGCGCCGGTCAGGTCGCGCAGGCGGTTGCGGAGCCGAACCACGTTCAGGGAGTCGAAGCCGAGGTCCTGGAAGGCCCGTTCGCCATCGATCGCCGAGGCGTCGTCGTGCCCCAGCACGGCTGCCACGCTGCTGAGCACCAGGTCCAGAACCAGCCGGTGCCGCTCGGGTTCGGTGGCGCCCATCAGCCGCTCTGCGAAGCTCGTGACGTGGGCGTCCTGGGGCGCCACGGTCTCGGGCAGCGGGCGAGGACCCGGCTGGGCCACTGTGGCGGCGTCCGGTACGGGGGCGTCCGGCCAGTACCGACGGTGCTGGAAGGCGTACGTCGGCAAGTCGAGCCTGCGCCGCGAGGTTCCCGGGAGCAGCGCGGTCCAGTCGACCGGGGCACCACGGACGTGCAGCCGAGCGAGCGCGGCCACGGCGGCGACCGGATCGGAGTGTTCGCCGTGCAACGTGGGCACGAACATGGCCGGGTCGGCGCCGTCGCCCAGCGCTTCCTGCGCCATGGCGGTGAGGACACCATCGGGGCCGAGTTCGAGGAAGGTCGTGACGTCCTGGGCGTGGAGTGTGGTGACGCCGTCGAGGAAACGGACGGTCCTGCGCGCGTGCTCGGCCCAGTAGTCCGGCGAGCACAGCTGGCTGGCGGTGGCCAACTCGCCCGTGACGTTGGAGACGATAGGGACCGCCGGAGGCGCGTACGACAGCCCGGCGGCGATTGCGCGGAACTCGTCGAGCATGCCGTCCATGTGCGCGGAGTGGAAGGCATGGCTTACCCGCAGCCGCTTGGTCCGGTGTCCCCGCGCCGCACATATCCGCTCGACGGCCGCCACGGCGTCCTGGTCGCCGGAGACGACGACGGAGGCGGGCCCATTGACCGCGGCGATGTCCACGCCACCCGGTGCGTCGGCCAGCAGAGAGCGAGCCACCGACTCGGGAACGTTGAGCGCCACCATCGTGCCGCCGGGCAGGGCCTGCATCAGCCGCCCCCGCGCGGCCAGCAGCGCGGCCGCGTCCTCGAGGGACAGCACACCCGCCACATGGGCCGCGGTCAGCTCGCCCACGGAGTGACCGGCGAGGAAGTCCGGGCGCGCACCCCAGGACTCGTACAGCCTGAACAGCGCGGTCTCCAGCGCGAACAGTCCGGCCTGAGCGAACACCGTGCGGTCGAGCAGCTCCGCCTCGGGGGTCCCGGGCTGAGCGAACACGACCTCCCGGACGGGGTGTGCGACATGCCCCGCGTCGACCAGATGGCGGTCCAGTTGCGCGCAGGCCGCGTCGAAGGCATCGCGGAACACGGGATACCGTGCGTGCAGTTCCCGGCCCATCCCCGGGTGCTGGCTGCCCTGTCCGGTGAACAGCACCGCGAGCCCGCCGGAGCTCGGCACACCTCGCGCCACGGGGCCGTCGCTCGGCCCCGCGATGGCGTCCAGCCCGCTCAGCAACTCCGCACGCCCCGGGCCCACGACCACGGCCCGGTGGTCGAATGTGGCCCGTGTGCTGATCAGCGCGTGCGCGATGTCGCTCGGGGCGAGCTCCGGGTGGCTGCGGGCGAATTCCGCGAGGCGGGCCGCCTGGCCGTACAGCCCGTCGGCGCTCCTGGCAGAGATCACCCACGGTACGGCGGGGATCGCGTCCGGGTCCTCCGTGGCGGGCTCGACGGCGATCGTGGCGGGCTCGACGGCGATGGCCGGTGCCTGTTCCACGATCACATGGGCGTTGGTGCCGCTGACGCCGAACGCGGACACCCCGGCCCGGCGCGGACGCCCCACCTCCGGCCACGCGCGCCCCTCGGTCAGCAGCTCCACGGAGCCCGCCGACCAGTCCACCTCCGGGGTGGGGGCGTCGACATGCAGCGTCTGCGGCAGGACACCGTGCCGCATCGCCATGACCATCTTGATCACACCGGCCACACCCGCGGCGGCCTGGGCGTGGCCGATGTTGGACTTCACCGAGCCCAGCCACAGCGGCCGGTCACGGTCCTGGCCGTACGTGGCGAGGATGGCCTGCGCCTCGATGGGGTCGCCCAGTGCCGTACCCGTGCCGTGCGCCTCGACCACGTCCACCTCGGCGGCCGACACACCCGCGCCGGCCAGGGCCTGACGGATGACACGCTGCTGTGACGGGCCGTTCGGCGCCGTCAGCCCGTTGGACGCGCCGTCCTGGTTCACGGCGCTGCCCCGCACCACCGCCAGCACCTGGTGACCGTTACGCTCCGCGTCCGACAACCGCTCCACCAGCAGCACACCCACACCCTCGGCCCACCCCGTGCCATCGGCCGAGGCGGCGAATGGCTTGCACCGGCCGTCGACCGACAGTCCGCGCTGGCGGGAGAAGTCCACGAAGGCATCGGGTCCGGCCATCACCGTCACCCCACCGGCCAGCGCCATCGAGCACTCCCCCGCCCGCAGCGCCTGCGCGGCCAGATGCAGTGCCACCAACGACGACGAACACGCCGTGTCCACCGTCACCGCGGGTCCCTCCAGCCCCAGGGTGTAGGCCACGCGCCCGGACAGGACTGCCGCGGAGACCCCGGTGATCCGGTGCCCCTCGACCTCGTCCGGAACGTGGCGCAGGCGGATCGCGTAGTCCGAGGTGTTCATTCCGGTGAACACTCCGATGGCACTGCCGCCCAATGTGGTCGGCTCGATCCCGGCCCGCTCGAACACCTCCCATGAGGTCTCCAGCAGCAGCCGCTGCTGCGGATCCATCGCCAGCGCCTCACGCGGCGAGATCCCGAAGAACTCGGCGTCGAATCCGGCGGCGTCGGGCAGGAAGGCGCCGTGCCGGACGTAGGAGGTGCCGGGGTGGTCCGGGTCGCGGTCGTAGAGCGCGGACAGATCCCAGCCGCGGTCGTCCGGGAAGTCGCCGACGGCGTCACCGCCCTCGCTGATCAGCCGCCAGAAGTCCTCGGGGCTGTTCACCCCGCCCGGGAAGCGGCAGCTCATCGCCACGATGGCGATGCCCTCGTCCGGAGTCCTGCTCGCAGGTACCGGGGCGGCAGGGGCGCTCGGCGACCCCAGCAGTTCGGTGTGCAGATGCCGGGTGAGGGCCCGTGGGCTGGGGTGGTCGTAGAGCAGGGTCGAGGGCAGCCCGAGGCCGGTGGCGGCGTTGAGCCGGTTGCGCAGTTCCACGGACGTCAGTGAGTCGAACCCCAGCTCCCGGAAGGCCCGTTCGGCCGCGATACCGTCCGTCGATGGGTGTCCGAGCACCTGGGCGGCATGGTGTGCGACCAGGTCCAGCAGCGTCTGCTCCCGTTCGGCGGGGTCCGCTGACTCCAGCCGCCGTACGAGGTCGGTCCGCGACGCTGCCGTACGGCTCACGACCCGTCGGCCCGGTGGCACAAGTTTGTGCAGCAGGGCGAGGACCGGAGTGGTGGCCGCGCCGGCGCGCAGTCCCGCGAGGTCCAGCCGGGCCGCCACCAGCGCGGGCGTGGCACTGCGCAGACCGGCGTCGAACAGCGCCAGACCGGTCTCCTCCGACAGGGCGGTCATGCCGAAGCGCCGGGTGTGCTGCCGCAGGTCGGAGGCGGTGAGATGTGCCGTCATCTCGCTGCTGAGCGACCAGTGGCCCCAGGCGAGCGAGGTGGCCGGGAGCCCTTCCGCCCCGCGCCGCTGAGCGAGGGCGTCCAGGAAGGCGTTGGCCGCCGCGTAGTTGGCCTGTCCGGGGTTGCCGAAGACACCCGCGGCCGAGGAGAACATCACGAAGGCGGCGAGGTCCATGTCGCGCGTCAGCTCGTGCAGGATGAGGGCCGCGTCGGCCTTGGGACGGAGGACCGTGTCCAGCCGTTCGGGTGTCATGGCGGTGACCACGCCGTCGTCCAGGACGCCGGCGGTGTGCACGACCGCCGTGAGGGGCGCTTCGGCGGGGAGCGAGGCCAGCAGGTCCGCCACCGCGGTCCGGTCGGCGATGTCGCAGGCGACGGTGCGTACGGACGCGCCCAGCGCACCGAGTTCGGACTCCAGTTCCGCCACGCCTTCGGCCGCGCCGCCCCGGCGGCTGACCAGCAGGAGGTGGCGTACGCCGTGCTCGGCCGCGAGGTGCCGGGCGAGCAACCGGCCCAGTGCACCGGTGCCACCGGTGATGAGCACCGTGCCGGTCGGGTCCAGCGGTCGCGGTGGCTCTTCCTCGTTCGGCGTGGCGCGCACCAGCCTCGGTATGGACGCCACCCCGGCGGTGATGGCGATCTGCGGTTCGCCGGTGGCCAGGGCGGCGGGCAGCAGCGCGCCGGAGGCGTCGTCCTCGTCCGTCGCCACCAGGACCAGCCGGTCCGGGGCCTCGGACTGTGCCGAGCGCACTAGCCCCCAGACCGCCGCACAGACCGGGTCGGTGACCTCGCGGGTGACGATGACCAGCCGCGAGTCCCTCTCCGGCGCGGCCAGCCATGTCTGAACCCACTCCAGTGCCTGCGAGGTGAGCGCCCGGAGGCCGCGTGTGGTGTCCGTCAGGTCCACGCGTACGAAGGGCGGTAGGTCGCCGTGGTCGGCCAATGTTGTCATCCCGGCCGGGCTCGTCACCGTCACCATGGCCGGATCGGAGATGGGCGGGGCGGATGCGGCCGGGGGGACCGGGAGCGGGAACCACTCCACCTCGAACAGCGCGTCCCGCGGTTCCGTCCCGGCTGCCGACACCCATACGTCGTCCGGAAGCGGCCGCGACGTCACCGAGCCCACGGACCCGACCGCCCTCCCGGCGGAGTCCGCCAGCCGCACCGTCACGCCACCCTGGCCGTCCGGGCTGATGCGTGTGCGCAGTGCGGTCGCGCCGGTCGCGGCGAGTATTACCGCGCGGTAGGCGGCGGGCAGCGCCGATGTCTCGGCGTGCGTGGCCACATGGCATACGGCTTCCAGCAACGCGGGGTGCAGCCTGTAGCGCGCGGCTTCGGCCTGCTGGTCATCGGTCAGTTCCACCTCGGCGAACACGTCGGTGCCACGCGTCCACGCCGAGCGCAGCAGACGGAACGCCGGGCCGATGCCGCGTCCGGCCCGTGCCAGATCCTCGTACACCTGGTCCACATCGACGGGGGTGGCTCCGGGCGGCGGCCACGCCACGAGGTCGACATCGGGCGCGGTGGTGGCCTGGGCGAGCGTGCCCGTGACGTGTCGGGTCCAGTCCGTACTGAGCGACCCGTTGCCCTGTGGGCGGGAGTGGACGGTGAGGCGTCGTCGACCGGACTCATCCGCTCCACCGACGACCACCTGAAGCTGCACACTCATGCGCTGGGTCAGCACGAGTGGGGCTTCGATCAGCAGATCATCGACGGCGCCGCAGCCGACCTCGTCACCGGCGCGCACCGCCAGCTCCACAAAGGCGGATCCGGGGAGGACGGCCGTACCGGCCACCGTGTGGTCGGCCAGCCACGGGTGGGTGCTCAGCGACAACCGGGAGGTGAACAACACCCCGCCCGTGTCGGGCAGTTCCACCCAAGCGCCCAGCAGGGGATGCTGAGCACCGGCAAGGCCGACGGCAGTCACCTCACCGGCCCGGGGGCCGCTCTTCAGCCAGTAGTGCTGGTGTTGGAAGGCGTAGGTCGGCAGATCCAGCGCGGTGTTTGCGGGGATGTCGCCGACCAGGGCGGTCCAGTTCACGGGGACACCGCGTACGTACACCTCGGCCAGTGAGGTGAGCACGCGGCGCATGCCACCCTCATCCCGGCGCAGTGTCCCGGTCACGACGACCGGTCCGGCATCCGCCTGCTCTGCCGCCGCCTCGATGCTCATCGTCAGCACCGGATGCGCACTCACCTCCACGAACGCCCGGAAGTCCTCCTCCAGCAGCCGCTCGATGGACGGGGCGAACCGGACGGTGCTCCGCAGGTTGCGGTACCAGTACCCGGCGTCCAGCTCAGCCGTGTCCAGCCACTCCGCCTCCACCGTGGAGAAGAACGGAATACGAGAGGACACCGGCCGGACCCGCGACAACGACCGGGCCAACTCCTCCTCAACCGCCTCCACCTGCGCCGAATGCGAGGCATAGTCCACATCAACCCACCGCGCCCGCACCCCCACGCCCTCACACTCCGCCACCAGCTCCCGCAACACCTCCGGCTCACCAGCCACC
>NZ_BAAAIF010000159.1:0-7755 GCF_039525925.1 Streptomyces javensis
GCCGCGTACGCCGCGGCCAACGCCTACCTGGACGCGCTGGTGGAGGACCGCCGTGCGCGGGGTCTCGCCGGTACCGCGGTGGCCTGGGGCCCCTGGGGCGAGAGCGGTATGGCGGCAGGCGAGGGCGGCGACCAGTTGGCGCGTCGCGGTCTGCCCGCGATGGCGCCGGGCCTGGCGATGGCCGCGTTGCAGGGAGCGGTCGCGGGTGACGACGGTGTGGTGACGGTCGCCGACGTGGACTGGGAGCGTTTCGCGCCCGCGTTCACCATCGGGCGGCCCAGCCCGCTCCTCGGCGAACTGCCCGAGGTCGTATCGGCCCTGGAGCAGGCCCGTGCCGCCGAGGAGACCAACGCGGAGGGCGGATCGCGCCTGAAGGAGAGGCTTCTCGCGCTGGCTCCGGGCGAGCGGGAGCGCGCCGTACTCGATCTGGTACGCGGTCACGCGGCCGCGGTTCTCGGATTCTCCGGTATGGAGGGCGTGGAATCCGACCGCGCCTTCAAGGAATTGGGATTCGACTCGCTCACGGCGGTAGAATTCCGAAACCGGCTGAACGCGGACACGGGTCTGCGACTGCCCACCACACTGGTCTTCGACTATCCCAATGCAAGGGCCCTCGCGGAACACGTACGAGCGGGCGTCCTCCCCGACGAAGGGACATCCGCCACTCCGCTGATCGCGGATCTGGAAAAACTCGAGGCATCACTCTCCACGGCTGAGCCGGACAACGCCGAGCGAATGGCCATCGCATCCCGACTCCAGGTACTCCTTGCCAAGCTGAATGGCGGAGAGGGTGGAGCGACGGAAGCTGAGAGCATTACGCAGCGGCTTGACGAGGCGTCTGACGACGACCTCTTCGATTTCATCGAGAATGAGCTCAGCTAGTTGTGACCGCCGAGGTGCAGTTCTCTGGCCTCCTTTCATTCTTCAGTCTTCTTTGACTCGTAATAGGCAAGGTTTTCATGGTGAACGAAGATAGGCTTCGGGACTATCTCAAGCGGGTAACGGCAGATCTGCACCAAGCTCGCCAACGCCTGCGCGAGCTGGAGGCAGGAGAGCAGGAGCCCATCGCGATCGTGGCGATGAGCTGCCGTTTCCCGGGCGGTGTGGGGAGCCCCGAGGACCTGTGGCGGTTGGTGGCCGGTGGTGGCGATGCCATTTCCGACTTCCCGTCCAACCGTGGGTGGGACGTCGACGGGATGTACGACCCGGACCCCGAGCGCTCGGGCACGTTCTACTCCCGTGAGGGTGGTTTTCTTCACGACGCGGGCGAGTTCGACGCGGGCTTCTTCGGGATCTCGCCGCGTGAGGCCCTTGCCATGGATCCGCAGCAGCGACTGCTGCTGGAAACCTCATGGGAGGTCTTCGAGCGGGCGGGCATCGCTCCGGGTTCGGTGAAGGGCCGCCGCGGCGGTGTGTTCGTGGGCGCCGCCACCTCGGGTTACGGGGCGGACGTCGACGGCTTCCCGGAGGAGATCGAAGGCCATCTGCTGACCGGTACGGCGACCTCGGTCGTATCGGGCCGTATTTCGTACACCTTCGGCCTCGAGGGCCCCGCGGTGACGGTGGACACGGCGTGCTCCTCGTCGCTGGTCGCCCTGCACCTGGCGGTTCAGGCGCTGCGCCAGGGCGAGTGCGACCTGGCGCTCGCCGGTGGTGCCACGGTGATGTCGACACCGGGCGCCTTCGTCGAGTTCAGCCGGCAGCGCGGGCTCGCCCCCGACGGCCGTTGCAAGCCCTACGCGGACGCGGCGGACGGCACCGGCTGGTCCGAGGGCGTCGGCATGCTCCTCGTGGAGCGGCTGTCCGACGCGCGCAAGAACGGCCACCCCGTGCTGGCCATCGTGCGTGGCTCCGCGGTCAACCAGGACGGCGCGTCCAACGGCCTGACCGCCCCCAACGGCCCCTCGCAGCAGCGGGTCATCCGGGACGCGCTGACCAGCGCCCGGCTGGCCCCGTCCGACGTGGACGTCGTGGAAGGGCACGGCACCGGTACGTCCCTGGGCGACCCGATCGAGGCGCAGGCGCTGCTCGCCACCTACGGTCAGGACCGGCCGGAGGGCCGCCCGCTCTGGCTGGGCGCGCTCAAGTCGAACATCGGTCACACGCAGGCCGCCGCCGGTGTCGCGGGCGTCATCAAGATGGTGATGGCCATGCGGCACGGCATGCTGCCGCGGACGCTGCACGTGGACGAGCCCTCGCGCCAGGTGGACTGGTCGGCGGGTGAGGTGCGGCTGCTGACCGAGGCCACCGCGTGGCCCGAGACCGATCAGCCGCGCCGGGCGGGCATCTCCGCCTTCGGCGTCAGCGGCACCAACGCCCACACCATCATCGAGCAGGCCCCGCCGGTCGACGAGGACGAGGCCGAGGCGAGCCCGGCGTCCGACGGTGACACCGGCGTCGCCACCTGGCTGCTGTCGGGGCGTGGCGCCGACGCGCTGCGCGCCCAGGCGGCCCGGCTCAGGGCGTTCCTGCTGGAGCGGGCCCAGTTGAGCGCGCTGGACATCGGCCACTCGCTGGTGGCGACGCGCTCGATGTTCGAGCACCGCGCCGTGGTGTCCGGTGCGAACCGCGCGGAACTCCTCGCCGGACTCGAGGCCGTCGCCGCGGGCGAGGTCGCCCCCAATGTGCTCCAGGGCGTGGCCGGGTCGGCGGTCAAGACGGCGTTCCTCTTCTCCGGCCAGGGTGCGCAGCGCCTCGGGATGGGCCGGGAGCTGTACGAGGCGTTCCCGGTGTTCGCCCGGGCGCTGGACGAGGTGTGCGCACACCTGGATGTGGTGCTGGACCGTCCGCTGCGGGAGGTGGTGTTCGCGGCGGAGGGGAGCGCGGACGCCGAACTCCTGGACCGGACGGCCTTCACCCAGCCGGCGCTCTTCGCGGTCGAGGTGGCGCTGTACCGGCTGCTGGAGGACTGGGGCGTCACCCCGGACGTGCTGATCGGCCACTCCATCGGTGAGATCGCCGCCGCCCATGTGGCGGGTGTGCTCTCCCTGGAGGACGCGTGCACGCTGGTCGCGGCGCGTGGCCGGCTGATGCAGGCGCTGCCCGAGGGCGGCGCCATGGTCGCCGTCGAGGCCTCCGAGGAGGAGATCTCCGGCTCGCTCGCCGGCCGCGAGGCCGAGGTGAGCGTCGCGGCCGTCAACGGCCCGACCGCCGTCGTCATCGCCGGTGACGAGGGAGCGGTCCTGGAGATCGCCGCCCAGTGGTCGGAGCAAGGGCGCAAGACGAGCCGGCTGCGGGTCAGCCACGCCTTCCACTCCCCGCGCATGGACGCGATGCTGGACGACTTCCGCCGTGTGGTGCGGGGGCTGTCCTTCCAGACCCCCACCCTGGCGCTGGTCTCCAACGTCACGGGCGAGCCGGTCGGGGCCGACGAGGTGTGCTCGCCGGAGTACTGGGTGCGGCATGTGCGCGAGGCCGTGCGCTTCGCCGACGGCGTCCGCTCCCTCGCGGCCCAGGGTGTCACCGCGTACATCGAGGTGGGCCCCGACGGTGTGCTCTCGGCGATGGCGCGGGACTGCCTCGCGGGAGCGACGGCTTCGGCCCCGGCCGTGGTGCCGGTCCTGCGCAAGGGTCGCCCTGACGCCCAGGCGCTGATGGCCGCGCTGACCGAGGCCCATGTCCACGGTGTGACGGTGGACTGGGAGCGGGTCTTCGCCGGGCGCGGCGCCCATACGGTCGAGCTGCCGACGTACCCCTTCCAGCGGCAGCTCTACTGGCTCGAGGGCACGAACGCCGGGTCCGGCGGTCCCGCCGCGGACAGTGTGGACGCCCGCTTCTGGGACGCGGTGGAGCGCGAGGACCTGGAGGCCCTGGCCGAGGCGCTGGACATCGACGGCAGTGGCTCGCTCGGCGAGTTGCTGCCCGCCCTGTCCTCGTACCGGCGTCAGCAGCGCGACCGGGCCACGGTCGACGGCTGGCGCTACCGGATTTCCTGGAAGCCGGTCTCGGAGCCCCCCGGGGCCACGCTCTCCGGGACATGGCTCCTGGTCGTCCCCGCCTCCGGCGAGGACGCGTTCGTGGAGTCGGCGTCCGCCGCGCTCCAGCGGCACGGTGCCGACGTCGTTCGTGTGGTGGCCGACGAGGCCGACCTCGCCCCCGGCGCACTGGCCGACCGGCTGCGTGAGATCGCCACCGATCCGTCCGGGATCGGCGGTGTGCTGTCCCTGGTGGGCGTGGACGAGCGGCCCTGCGCCGAGCACCCGGCGGTCTCCCGCGGCCTCGCCCTGACACTGATGCTGGTGCGGGCCCTGGCCGAGGCCGACATCCGGACCCGGCTGTGGTGTGCCACCCGGGGCGCCGTGTCGGTGGGCCGCTCCGACCAGCTCACCAGCGCCGTACAGGCGGAGATCTGGGGCCTCGGCCGGGCGGCCGCGCTGGAGCACCCGCGCATCTGGGGCGGTCTCGTCGATCTGCCCGAGACCCTGGACGAGCGCGCCGCCGCGCGACTGGCCTGGGCGCTGTCCGCGGCGGACGGCGAGGACCAGGTGGCGGTGCGCGGATCCGGAGCGTACGCCCGGCGCCTCGCCCGCGTCACGGGCGGCAACGAGTCGGCGGACCGAGGATGGCGGCCCCGGGGCACGGTGCTCATCACCGGTGGCACCGGCGCCCTGGGCGCGCAGGTGGCGCGCTGGGCCGTGCGCGAGGGCGCCGAGCACGTGGTGCTGACGAGCCGTCGCGGCCCGTCGGCCGAGGGCGCCTCCGAACTCACGGCGGAGCTCGAGGGGCTCGGCGCCGAGGTGACCGTGGCGGCCTGCGACGCGGCCGACCGCGACGCCCTCGCCGCCGTGCTGGCCGCCGTCCCGGAGCGGTATCCGCTGAGCGCCGTCGTGCACGCGGCGGGCATCCTGGACGACGGTGTGCTGGACGGCCTGACCGTCGGGCAGCTCGCCGGGACCCTGACCGCGAAGGTCGAGGGCGCGCGCCATCTGCACGAGCTGACCGCCGAGTCGTCGCTCGACGCATTCGTGCTGTTCTCCTCCTTCGTCGGCGCCGTCGGTGGCGCGGGCCAGGCCGCCTACGCGGCCGCCAACGCCTACCTGGACGCGCTGGCGCAGCAGCGCCGCGCCCAGGGCCTGGCCGCCACCGCGGTCGCCTGGGGCCCGTGGGCCGAGAGCGGCATGGCCGCGAGCGGTCGCGCCGGGGAGCGGATGCGCGGCGGGCCACTGCCCCCGATGGCTCCCTCGCTCGCCCTGGACGCGCTGCGCTGGGCCGCCGGCCACGACGAGGCCGCCCTGGTCGTGGCCGACATCGACTGGGCCGCCATGGCCTCCATGCTGAGCGCCGGCCCCAGCGCCCTCGTCAGCGACATCCCCGAGGCGCGTGAACTCCTGACCGCCGCGGCCGGGACCACCGGCCGGGCGGTGCCGGGCCACGAGCTGCGGGACCAGCTGGCCGGACGGCCGGACGAGGAGCAGCGCCTCCTCCTGCTCGACCTCATCCGCACCCACGCGGCCTCGGCCCTCGGCCACTTCTCGGCGGAGTCCGTCGAGCCGGGCCGCGCCTTCCGGGACCTCGGATTCGACTCCCTCACCGCCATCGAGCTGCGCAACCGGCTCGACCTGGCCACCGGTCTGAGCCTGCCCGCGACCCTCATCTTCGACTACCCGACCGCCGAAGCTCTCGCCGACCACCTGTGGCAGGAGCTCGGCGGGGCCACCGCCGAGGCCGCCACCTCGGCGGTGGCGCACCGGGCGCGGCCGGTCGACGACGACCCCATCGCGATCGTGGCGATGAGCTGCCGCTTCCCCGGCGGGGTCGAGACCCCGCAGGAGCTGTGGCGGCTCCTGGCCGAGGGCGGCGACGCCATCGGCGGGTTCCCCGGCGACCGTGGCTGGGACGTCGAGGGCATGTACCACCCGGACCCCGAGCACCCGGGCACCTTCTACGCACGCGAGGGCGGATTCCTCTACGGGGCGCCCCAGTTCGACCCCACCTTCTTCGGAATCTCGCCGCGCGAGGCCGTGGCCATGGACCCGCAGCAGCGGCTGCTGCTGGAGACGTCCTGGGAGGCGTTCGAATACGGGGGCGTCAAGCCCGCCGCGCTGCGGTCCACCCGGACCGGTGTGTTCGTAGGCACCAACGGCCAGGACTACTCCACGATCATGCTCGACGCCCCCGAGGACTTCGGTGGCCATGTGGGCACGGGCAGCGCGGCCAGCGTGGTGTCCGGGCGCATCTCGTACACGTTCGGCCTCGAAGGGCCGGCCATGACGGTGGACACGGCCTGCTCGTCCTCGCTGGTGGCGCTGCACCTCGCGGTGCAGGCGCTGCGCCAGGGCGAGTGCGACCTGGCCCTCGCCGGTGGTGTGTCGGTGATGTCGACGCCGGGCGCCTTCGTGGAGTTCAGCAGGCAGCGCGGTCTGGCCCCCGACGGCCGGTGCAAGCCGTTCGCGGAGGGTGCGGACGGCACGGGCTGGTCTGAGGGTGTCGGCATGCTGCTGGTGGAGCGGCTGTCGGACGCGCGGAAGAACGGCCACCCGGTGCTGGCGATCGTGCGCGGTAGCGCCATCAACCAGGACGGCGCCTCCAACGGTCTGACGGCGCCCAACGGCCCGTCCCAGCAGCGGGTGATCCGGCAGGCGCTGGCGAGCGCGGGACTCTCCGCGGCCGAGGTGGACGCGGTCGAGGCCCACGGCACCGGTACGACACTGGGCGACCCGATCGAGGCACAGGCGCTCCTGGCCACCTACGGCCAGGAGCGGCCCGAGGGGCAGCCGCTGTGGCTCGGCGCCATCAAGTCCAACATCGGTCATACGCAGGCCGCCGCCGGTGTCGCCGGGGTCATCAAGATGGTGATGGCCATGCGCGCGGGCGTGCTGCCGCAGACGCTGCACGTGAACGAGCCGTCGCGGCAGGTGGACTGGTCGGCGGGCGAGGTGCGGCTGCTGACGGAGGCCACCGCGTGGCCGGAGACGGGTCGGCCGCGCCGGGCGGGTATCTCCTCGTTCGGACTGAGCGGGACCAACGTTCACACCATCATCGAGCAGGCCCCTGACCTGGAAGAGGCCGTGGCCGCTGAGGCGGCCGGGCCCGAGACGTCGGTGTCGGCGGCCGTGGTGCCGTGGCCGGTGTCCGGCAAGAGCCGGGAGGCGCTGCGGGCACAGGCCGAGCGGCTGTACGCGGACGTGGCGGCCCGGGAAGACGTCGGCGCGCTGGACGTCGGCCACACGCTGGCGTCCCGGTCGGTGTTCGAGCACCGCGCCGTGCTGGTGGGCGAGGACCGGGAGACCCTGCTGCGCGGTCTGCGGGCCGTCGCCGACGGCGGAGTCGCCTCGGGAGTCGTCCAGGGGCAGGCCGCCACGGGTGGCAAGTCGGCGTTCCTGTTCTCGGGTCAGGGTGCGCAGCGCCTGGGCATGGGGCGGGAGTTGTACGACGCCTTCCCGGTGTTCGCCCGGGCGCTGGACGAGGTGTGCGCACACCTGGACGTGACTCTGGACCGCCCGCTGCGGGATGTGGTGTTCGCGGCGGAGGGGAGCGCGGATGCCGAACTCCTGGATCAGACGGCGTTCACTCAGCCCGCGTTGTTCGCGGTCGAGGTGGCGTTGTTCCGGTTGCTGGAGCACTGGGGTGTCACTCCCGATGTGGTGATCGGTCACTCCATTGGTGAGATCGCGGCCGCGCATGTGGCGGGGGTGTTCTCGCTGGAGGACGCGTGCACATTGGTCGCGGCCCGGGGTCGTCTGATGCAGGCGCTGCCGGAGGGTGGTGCGATGGTCGCCGTCGAGGCTTCCGAGGAGGAGGTCGCGGCGTCGCTTG
>NZ_BAAAIF010000160.1:0-6648 GCF_039525925.1 Streptomyces javensis
GCCGCGTACGCCGCGGCCAACGCCTACCTGGACGCGCTGGTGGAGGACCGCCGTGCGCGGGGTCTCGCCGGTACCGCGGTGGCCTGGGGCCCCTGGGCCGAAGGCGGCATGGCGGCCGGGGACGAGGGCGACCACCTGGCGCGCCGCGGTCTGCCCACGATGGCGCCGGGCCTGGCGATCGCCGCTCTGCACGGGGCGGTCGCCGGCGATGACGGTGTGGTGACGGTCGCCGATGTGGACTGGGAGCGATTCGCCCCCGCGTTCACCATCGGGCGGCCCAGCCCGCTCCTCGGCGAACTGCCCGAGGTCCAGCGGGCGCTGGCGAACGCCGCGAGCACCGAGGGCACCTCGGCCGGATCGGCACTGCGGGAGCGCCTCGCCGGACTCACCGAGGCCGAGATCGACCGCACCCTCCTCGACCTGGTGCGCGCCCACGCCGCCGCGGTCCTCGGCTTCGCGGGCGCGGAGTCGGTGGAGCCCGCGCGTGCGTTCAAGGAGCTGGGCTTCGACTCGCTCACGGCGGTTGAGTTCCGTAACCGGCTGAACGCGGAGACCGGGCTGGTGCTTCCGGCCACGCTGGTCTTCGACTACCCGAGCGCCACGGTGCTGGCCGACCATCTGCGTGCCGAGGTGCTGGGGACGCGGGGCGACGTGGCCGTGCCGTCGGCGGTGGTGGCCCGGGTCGATGACGACCCGATCGCGATCGTCGGGATGAGCTGCCGATTCCCCGGCGGTGTGCGCAGCCCGGAGGAGCTGTGGAACCTCGTGGCGGCCGGTACGGACGCCATCACGGACTTCCCCTCCGACCGCGGTTGGGACGTCGAGGGGATGTACGACCCCGACCCGGAGCGCCTGGGCACCTTCTACGCCCGCGAGGGTGGATTCCTCGACGGGGCGAGCGAGTTCGACGCCGCGTTCTTCGGGATCTCGCCGCGTGAGGCGCTCGCCATGGATCCGCAGCAGCGACTGCTGCTGGAGACCTCCTGGGAGGCGTTCGAGCGGGCCGGTATCGACCCGGCGTCCGTGCGCGGCAACCAGATCGGCGTCTACGTTGGCGCCGCGACCTCCGGCTACGGCACCGGACTGCACGAAATCCCCGAGGGGCTCGAAGGGCAGCTGCTGACCGGCAGCGCCACCTCCGTCGTCTCGGGCCGCATCTCCTACACGCTGGGTCTGGAAGGGCCCGCGCTGACGGTGGACACGGCGTGCTCGTCGTCGCTGGTCGCCCTGCACCAGGCCGCGCAGGCGCTGCGCCAGGGCGAGTGCTCCATGGCGCTCGCCGGTGGCGTCACCGTGATGACCAACCCCGCCGCCTTCGTGGAGTTCAGCAGGCAGCGCGGGCTCGCCCCCGACGGCCGGTGCAAGCCGTTCGCGGACGCCGCGGACGGTACGGGCTGGTCCGAGGGTGTCGGCATGCTGCTCGTCGAGCGGCTGTCCGACGCCCGGCGCAACGGCCACCAGGTACTGGCGATCGTGCGGGGCTCCGCCGTGAACCAGGACGGTGCGTCCAACGGTCTGACGGCCCCCAACGGCCCCTCCCAGCAGCGGGTCATCCGCCAGGCCCTCGCCAACGCCCAGCTCTCCGCCGCCGACGTCCAGGTGATCGAGGCGCACGGTACGGGTACGACGCTGGGTGACCCGATCGAGGCCCAGGCGCTGCTGGCCACCTACGGCCAGGAGCGCCCGGAGAACCTGCCGCTCTGGCTCGGATCGATAAAGTCGAACATCGGCCACACCCAGGCCGCCGCCGGTGTCGCGGGCGTCATCAAGATGGTGATGGCCATGCGGCACGGGGTGCTGCCGCGGACCCTGCACGTGGACGAGCCGTCGCGCGAGGTGGACTGGTCGGCGGGCGAGGTGCGGCTGCTGACCGAGGCCGCCGCATGGCCCGAGACCGGGCAGCCGCGCCGGGCGGGTGTCTCCGCGTTCGGTGTGAGCGGGACCAACGCGCACACCATCATCGAGCAGGCCCCCGCACCGGAGGAGGCGGAGCCCGTTCCGGCGGCCCCCGCCGACGACCACGGCATGGCCCCCTGGACGCTCTCCGCCCGGAGCCCGGAAGCCCTGCGCGACCAGGCCGAGCGGCTGCGCGCCCATCTGTCCGAAAGCGCCGAGTCCGGCGTTCTGGACATCGCCGAATCGCTGGTCGCCACGCGATCGGTGTTCGAGCACCGCGCGGTGCTTCTCGGCACCGACCGCGACACGCTGCTGCGCGGCCTGGAGACTCTCGCCGCGGGCGACGACGCCCCCGGCATCGTCCAGGGGCAGGCGGCCACGGCCGGGAAGACCGCGTTCCTGTTCACCGGTCAGGGCGCCCAGCGCCTCGGCATGGGCCGGGAGCTGTACGACGCCTTCCCGGTGTTCGCCCGCGCCCTGGACGAGGTGTGCGCACGGCTGGACATGGTGCTCGACCGGCCGCTGCGCGAGGTGATGTTCGCGGCCGAGGGCAGTGCCGACGCCGAGCTGCTCGACCAGACGGCCTTCACCCAGCCCGCCCTCTTCGCCATCGAGGTGGCGCTGTACCGGCTGCTCGAGCACTGGGGCATCACCCCGGACGTGCTGATCGGTCACTCCATCGGTGAGATCGCCGCCGCCCACGTGGCCGGGGTGTTCTCGCTGGAGGACGCCTGCACCCTGGTGGCCGCTCGCGGCCGTCTGATGCAGGCCCTGCCGGCCGGTGGCGCGATGGTCGCCATCGAGGCGTCCGATGAGGAGATCGCGGCGTCGCTGACCGGTCGTGAGGCCGAGCTGAGCATCGCCGCCGTCAACGGCCCGACCGCGGTGGTCATCGCGGGCGACGAGGCCGCGGCGCTGGAGATAGCAGGACAGTGGGCGGAGCAGGGTCGCAAGACCCGCCGCCTGCGCGTCAGCCACGCCTTCCACTCGCCGCACATGGACGCCATGCTGGACGGCTTCCGCGCCGTCGTCTCCGGTCTCTCCTTCCAGGCGCCGTCCATCGCCTTCATCTCGAACGTCACGGGTGAGCAGGCCGGTGCCGAAGAGGTGTGCTCGCCGGAGTACTGGGTGCGGCATGTGCGGGAGACCGTCCGCTTCCGCAGCGGGGTGCGGGCCCTCGAAGCGCAGGGCGTCACCGCGTACATCGAGGTGGGCCCCGACGGCGTACTGTCCGCGATGGCCCAGGACTGCCTGACCGCACCGGTCGACGACATCGCGGCCGACGGCACACCGGCCCCCCTGCTGGTTCCGGTGCTGCGCAAGGACCGCCCCGAGACTCAGGCGCTCGTCGCGGCCCTCGCCGAGACGCATGTCCACGGCGAAACCGTCGACTGGCGGGCCTTCTTCGCCGGACGCGGCGCCCGCCGCGTGGACCTGCCGACCTACGCGTTCCAGCACCAGCGCTACTGGCTGGAGCCCGGTGCCTCCGCGGGAGACGCCGCCGCCTTCGGCCTCGACCCGGCCGACCACCCGCTGCTGGGCGGAGCCGTCCCCCTCGCGGGCGCCGACGGCCTGGTGTTCACCGGAACGCTCTCGCTGCACACCCAGCCCTGGCTGGCGGACCACGTCCTGCGCGGCGAGGCGGTCCTGGCCACCACGGCCCTCGTCGAACTGGCCATCCGCGCCGGTGACGAGGTCGGCCTCGGCCAGGTGGAAGAGCTCGTCATCCAGGCGCCGCTGGTCCTCCCCCGAGGGGGCGGCGTTCAGATCCAGCTCGTCCTCGGCGAGGAGGACGAGTCCGGCACCCGCTCGCTGGAGATGTACTCGCGGGTGGCCGAGCCGGAGGGCGAGGACGAGTGGATCTGCCACGCCAGCGGTGTGCTCGCTCCGGAGCCGGACGACGCCGAGACCGCCGAAGGGGCGGCGCGCTTCGACTCCACCGCATGGCCCCCGCCCGGCGCCGAGCGCGTCGATGTGGACGGCCTGTACGAGCTGCTCGCGGGCGACGGCCTCGTCTACGGACCCTCGTTCCGTGGCCTCCGAGCCGTCTGGCAGCGCGAGGACGAGGTGTTCGCCGAGGTCAGCCTGGCTGAGGAGTCCGTCGTGGACGCCCAGCGGTTCGGGCTGCACCCCGCTCTGCTGGACGCGGCGCTTCAGCCGCTCGGCCTCGGAGTGCTGGACGGCGTGGGGCGCGGCCGCGTCCTGTTCAGCCTGGCCGGAGTGTCGCTGTACGCCGCCGGTGCCTCCGCGCTGCGCGTCCGGCTCGCCCGCACCGGTCCGGAGACCCTCTCCCTGGCCGCGGTCGACGGGGCCGGCGAAGCCGTGCTCTCCGCGGACACGCTGACGCTGCGCCAGGTCGCCACGGAGCAGGTGGCGGACCCGGCCCCGGTGGAGACCGAGACCACCACCTCAGCCGGGGTGGCCACCGGCACTCCCGCCGAGGTGGTCACGGACACTCCCGCCGAGGTGGTCACGGACACCCCCGCCGAGGAAACTCCCGCCAAGCCCGCCCGTCGGCGCAAGACCGCACGGCGCGCCGCCAAGAAGGGCGCCGGATCGGACTCCGGACCGCTCGCCGCGCTGCGGGAGCGGCTGGCCGGGCTCTCCGAGCCCGAGCAGGACCGGGTGCTGCTCGATGTGATCCGCACCCATGTCGCGGCGGTGCTCGGACACGCCTCCGCCGACGCGGTGCAGGGGTCGCAGGCGTTCAAGGACATCGGCTTCAGCTCGCTGACCGCCGTCGAGTTCCGTAACCGGGTCAGCAAGGCCACGGGCCTGCGCCTCCCGGCGACCGCGGTGTTCGACTACCCGACCCCCGCCGAACTGGCGAAGTTCGCCCGTGCCGAGGTGCTCGGCGCGCAGACCGGAGCGCTCCAGCCGGTGCCGGTCGCGGTGGCGGGCAACGACGAGCCGATCGTGATCGTGGGGATGAGCTGCCGCTACCCCGGAGAAGTGGCCACCCCCGAGGACCTGTGGAACCTGGTCGCCGAGGGCCGCGACGGCATCTCGCCCTTCCCGACCGACCGCGGCTGGGACGTGGAGAACCTCTACGACCCGGACCCGGACGAGCCGGGCAAGTGCTACACGCAGGAAGGTGGCTTCCTGCACGGCGCCAGCCAGTTCGACCCGGCGTTCTTCGGGATCTCGCCGCGTGAGGCGCTGTCCATGGACCCGCAGCACCGACTGCTGCTGGAGACCTCGTGGGAGGCGCTGGAGCGGGCCGGTATCGACCCGGTCTCCGCGAAGGGCAGCCAGACCGGCGTCTTCGCGGGCGTGACCTACCAGGACTACGGCGGCGTCCTCGCCGGATCCCAGGAGAGCGTCGAGGGCTACATCGGCACCGGTGTCTCGCCCAGCGTGCTCTCCGGCCGCATCTCCTACACCCTGGGCCTCGAGGGCCCGGCCGTGACGGTGGACACCGCGTGCTCGTCGTCGCTGGTCGCGCTGCACCTGGCGTGGCAGGCGCTGCGCCAGGGCGAGTGCTCGCTGGCCCTCGCCGGTGGTGTGACGGTGATGTCCACCCCGATGTCGCTGGTCGAGTTCAGCCGCCAGCGCGCGCTCGCCTCCGACGGCCGCAGCAAGCCGTTCTCGGCCGCCGCGGACGGTGCCAGCTGGGCCGAGGGCGTCGGCATGCTCGTCCTCGAGCGGCTGTCGGACGCCCGCCGCAACGGACACCCGATCCTCGCCGTGGTGCGGGGCAGCGCGGTGAACCAGGACGGCGCTTCCAACGGCCTGACGGCGCCCAACGGCCCCTCGCAGCAGCGGGTCATCCGGCAGGCGCTGGCGAACGCCCGCCTGTCGGCCGCCGAGGTCGACGCGGTGGAGGCGCACGGTACGGGCACCTCGCTGGGTGACCCGATCGAGGCCCAGGCGCTGCTGGCCACCTACGGTCAGGAGCGTCCCGAGGGCCAGCCGCTGTGGCTGGGTGCCATCAAGTCCAACATCGGCCATTCGCAGGCGGCCGCCGGTGTGGGCGGCGTCATCAAGATGGTGATGGCGATGCGGCACGGCGTGCTGCCGAAGACCCTGCACCTCGACGAGCCCTCGCCGCACGTCGACTGGACGGAGGGCGACGTCGAGCTGCTGGCCGAGGCCAGGCCGTGGCCGGAGACCGGGCATCCGCGACGCGCGGGTGTGTCGGCGTTCGGCATGAGCGGCACCAATGTGCACACCATCCTGGAGCAGGCCCCCGAGGTCGAGGCGGCCGAGACCGTCGAGGCCGAGGTGGCCGACGGCCCGGTGGCGTGGATCGTGGCGGGCAAGAGCAACGACGCGGTCCGGGCCCAGGCGGACCGGCTGCGGGAGTTCGTGGCCGAGCGTCCGGAGCTGCGTGCTGCCGATGTGGCCCACTCCCTGGCGACCACCAGGTCCGCGTTCCAGTACCGGGCCGCGGTGACCGGAACCGGCCGGGAGGAGCTCCTTGAGCGCCTGGCGGCGGTGGTCGAGGGCGCCAAGGCACCGGGCGTGGTCCGCGCCAGCGCCGTTGAGGAGCCGGGCCGTTCGGTGTTCGTCTTCCCCGGCCAGGGTGCGCAGTGGCTCGGTATGGGCGTGGGGCTGTTGGAGTCCTCGCCGGTGTTCGCGGAGGCGATCGGCGAGTGTGAGACGGCCCTGTCGGCGTATGTGGACTGGTCGCTGACGGATGTGCTGCGTGGCGCTGACGGCGCTCCGGGCTTCGACCGGGTGGATGTGGTCCAGCCGGTGCTGTTCGCGGTGATGGTGTCGCTGGCGAAGCTGTGGCGTTCGATGGGTGTC
>NZ_BAAAIF010000161.1:0-6512 GCF_039525925.1 Streptomyces javensis
CTCTCCCTCGACGAAGGCGCCCGCATCGTCGCCCTCCGCGCCCACGCCCTCCGCCACCTCACCGGCCACGGCGCCATGGCCTCCCTCACCCTCAGCCCAGACCAAGCCCAAGAATTCCTCACCAACCTCGGCCCACCAGCCCACGATGTCGGCATCGCCGCCGTCAACGGACCCGGCTCCATCGTCATCTCCGGGCCCCCTGACCAGGTCGCCCACGCCGTCAGCACATGCGAACAAGCAGGCCACCGCGCCCGCCTCATCGACGTCGACTACGCCTCCCACAGCCCCCAAGTCGACGGAATCGCGGTGGAGTTGAGGGAGGTGCTCTCGGGGATCGAGCCCGTCCAGGCGGAGGTGGCGTTCTACTCGACCGTCACCGGCACCCGCATGGACACCAGCGAGCTCGACACCGCCTACTGGATCAAGAACCTCCGCCAACGAGTCCGCTTCGCCGACGCCGTACGAGCCCTCCTCGACGACGGCCACCGCGTCTTCATCGAAGCCAGCACCCACCCCGTCCTCACCATCGGCATGCAGGAGACCTTCGAGGAAGCCGGTGTGCCCGCGGCCGCGGTGCCGACCCTGCGGCGCGACCACGGCGACCATGCCCAGTTGATGCGGTCGGTGGCGCAGGCGTTCACCGCCGGGGTCGACGTCGACTGGACCCGCTGGTTCCCCACCGACCCCGCACCCCGCACCATCGACCTGCCCACCTACGCCTTCCAGCGGCGGCGGTACTGGCTGGACGGGCGGGGTGGTCACGGCGGCGACCCCGGCGACCTCGGGCTGGGGTCGGCCGAGCATCCGCTGCTCGGCGCCGCCGTGGAACTGGCGGAGGGCGGCTCCCATCTGCTGACCGGTCGGCTGTCGCCGCGGACCCATCCGTGGCTGAACGACCACCGGGTGCTGGACACCGTCCTGCTGCCGGGCACCGCCTTCGCCGAACTCGCCCTGCACGCGGCCGCGCGGACCGGCTGTGACCATGTGGCGGAGCTGACCCTGCATGCGCCGCTGGTGATCCCGCAGGGCGAGGCGGTCGATGTGCAGATCGCCGTGGCCGCTCCCGACCACAACGGCGAGCGTCCGATCACGGTGCATTCACGGCCGGCGGCCGACACCGGCGACACGGCCTGGACCCGGCATGCCACCGGGGCACTCGCCATCTCCGCCGCGTCCAACCCCACTGCCCTGGAGGGTGCTTGGCCGCCTCCCGGCGCGACACCGCTGCCCGTCGAGGACTTCTACCGTCAGCTCGCCGACCACGGCTACCACTACGGACCGTCCTTCCAGGGCCTCACCGCCGCGTGGCGGCTGGACGGCGATGTCTACGCCGAGGTGTCCCTGCCCGAAGGGGAGCGCGAGGGCGCGGCCGCGTACGGCATCCATCCCGCCCTGTTCGACGCCGCGCTGCACGCCCGTGCCCTGGACGTCACCCCCGACTCCGAGGACGCGCACCGGATCCTGCTCCCGTTCACCTGGAGTGGTCTACGGCTGCGCGCCACCGGCGCGGACACCCTGCGGATCCGCATCACCCCGAGGGCATCGGACCGGCTCACCCTGCTCGCGGCCGATCCGACCGGCGCGGCCGTGGCCGTCGTGGACGATCTGATCCTGCGCCCGGTGCCGGACGGGCAGTTGGGGCGGGCGCCTGCGGCGGGCAGGAACTCACTGTTCCAGCCGGTCTGGACGCGGATGACACCGGCCGAGGGCGCCCCCGCGGGCCGTTATGCCGTGATCGGCCCGGCCGGCGGTCCCCTGGCCGACGCGCTGCCCGACGCCTCCCACCTCCCGGATCTCGCGGCCGTACGGACGACCACGGCGGACGGGGCCCCGGCCCCCGATGTCGTCTTCGCCTGCTTCGGCTCTTCCGCCGACGGCCGTGACGATCCGGCGGAACGCGCCCATGACCTGGGCCGGGAGGCCCTCGGGGTGCTGCGGGAGTTCCTCGCCGCGCCCGAATTCGCGGACACCCGGCTGGCGGTCGTCACCCGAGGGTCGGTCGCCCCGCGGAGCCATGACGATGTCCACGATCTGCCCGCCTCCGCCGTGTGGGGTCTGGTGCGCAGCGCGCAGTCGGAGAACCCCGGCCGGGTCCTGCTGCTCGACCTCGACCGACTCGACCTCGACCTCGATGTCAACGGCCTCGACCTCGACGCACGGGACGACTCACGACGGGCCCTGGTCGGCGCCGTGGCCTCCGGCGAGCCCCAGCTGGCGCTGCGCGACGGGGTGGCGTACGTACCGCGGCTGGTCCATGACGACGCGGCCAAGCGGCTCACCCCGCCGGAGGGGACGGCCACGTGGCGTCTGGGGCTGACCGGCCACGGCAGCCTGGACCAGCTGGCGCTGGTCGACTGCCCGGACAACACCCGCCCGCTGGGGCGGGGCGAGGTCCGGGTGGCGCTTCGGGCGGGCGGGGTGAACTTCCATGACGTCGTCGTGGCGCTGGGCATGGTGGAGGACCCCAGGCCACTGGGCGGCGACGGTGCGGGCGTGGTCGTCGAAGTGGGGCCGGGCACCGAGGAGTTCGCGGTGGGCGACCGGGTCATGGGCCTGTTCAACGGCACCGGTTCGCTGGTCGTCACCGACGTCCGGATGATCACCAGGATCCCCATGGGGTGGTCCTATACGCAGGCGGCCACCACACCGTCCGCCTTTCTCACGGCCTACTACGGTCTCGCCGATCTCGCGGGGCTGCGGGCCGGGGAGAAGCTGCTGCTGCACGCGGCCACCGGTGGGGTGGGCCTGGCGGCCGTGCAGCTGGCTCGCCACTGGCAGGCCGAGGTGTTCGCCACGGCGGGACCCGCGAAGTGGCACGCCCTGCGGGAGCGCGGATTCGACGACCGTCATATCGCCTCCTCGCGCACCCTCGACTTCGAGGAGTCGTTCCGCGCCGCCGCCGGATCGGTCGATGTGGTGCTCAACTCCCTGGCCGGTGACTTCATGGACGCGTCCTTGCGGCTGCTGGCACCCGGCGGTCGCTTCATCGACATGGGCCGGACCGACGTCCGCGACCCCGAAGAGGTCGGCGCCCGCTATCCGGGGGTCGTCTACCGCGCGTTCGACCTGGTCGGCGGGGCGGGTCCGGACCGTATCCAGCAGATGCTGGCCGAGTTGTCGACGCTGTTCGAGAACGGGACGCTGCGACCGCTGCCGACCACGCCGTGGGACATCCGCAGGGCCCCCGAGGCGTTCCGCTACTTCAGCCAGGCCCGCCACATCGGCAAGATCGTGCTGACGCTCCCCACCGCCCCCGACCCGGAGGGCACGGTCCTCATCACCGGTGGCACGGGCACTCTCGGCGCCGCCACCGCCCGCCATCTGGTGGCCCACCACGGCGTACGGCGGCTGCTGCTCATCAGCCGCCGGGGCCCCGACGCCCCGGGGGCCACGGAGCTGGCGGCCGGACTGACCGAGCTCGGCGCGCACGTCTCCGTCGCGGCGTGTGACGCGGCCGACCGGGCCGCCCTGGCCAAGCTGCTGGAGACCGTTCCCGACCGCCATCCGCTCACCGCCGTCGTCCACGCCGCCGGGCTGCTGCGCGATGCCACGGTCGAGGCGCTCACACCCGATCAGCTCGATGAGGTGTTGCGGGCGAAGGCCGACGCGGCGTGGAATCTGCACGAGCTCACCCGCGACGCCGGGCTGTCGGCGTTCGTGCTGTTCTCCGCGGCCGCCGGGCTGCTGGGCGCCGCCGGCCAGGGCAACTACGCGGCGGCCAACGCCTTCCTGGACGGGCTCGCCGTGCACCGTCATGCCCAAGGCCTGCCCGCCACCTCCCTGGCCTGGGGATATTGGGCCCAGGCCACCGGGATGACCGGGGGGATGACGGACGCCGACCGGGCGCGGCTGGCGCGGGCCGGAATGGTGGGGCTGGAGACCGAACAGGGTCTCGCACTGCTCGACATCGCACTCGACAGCGGTCTGCCGACCCTGGCGCCCATCCGGCTCGACCTGGCCACCATGCGGCGCGAGGCCCACGCCGACGATCTGCCGCCCCTCTTCAGGAGCCTGGTGCGCGGCGCCGCCCCGCAAGCGGCCACCGGGGCCATCGCCGCGGGCGGGGCGGCACCGGCGGAGGCCTTCGCCGCCATGTCCGGGGAGGACCGGCAGCAGGCGCTCCTCAAGCTGGTGCGCAACGCCACGGCGACGGTGCTCGGCCATGACACGGCGGATGCCATCCACCCCGCCCAGAACTTCCGGGAGCTGGGCTTCGACTCGCTGACCGCGGTGGAGCTGCGGAACCGGCTGAGCGCCGCCACCGGTCTGCGGCTGCCCGCCACGCTGGTCTTCGACCACCCCACTCCCACCGCGGTGGTGCGGCTGCTGGAGGAGCTCTTGGTCCCGGCCGGGGCGGCGTCGGCGGACTCGCTCCTCACCGGCCTCGACTCCCTGGACGCCGCCTTGACCGGGGGGATCGCCGACCGGGAGCAACGGGCCCGGATCGCGGCGCGGCTGCGCGAACTGCTGCGCAAGGCGGACGGCCCGTGGCAGGACGCGGAAGGCGGCGACGACGCCGAGGCGGATCTGGCGTCGGCCAGCGACGAGGAGTTGTTCCGGGCACTCGACAACGAGCTGACCGTCTCCGACGACGGTCTCCGATGAACCAAGACCACTGGATCAGGACCGCTGGACCAGGACCGCTGAATCAGGACGGCCGTGACGATCGGGTTGATGCGATATGACGGATGACGAGAAGCTCCGCAGCTATCTCAAGCGGGCGACCGCCGATCTGCGTCTGGCCAGGCGGCAGTTGCGCGAGGCCGAGGACCGCGCCCGGGAGCCCATCGCCATCGTCGGGATGGCCTGCCACTTCCCCGGCGACGTGGCGACCCCCGAGGACCTGTGGCGGGTGGTGGACGAGGGCGTGGACGTCATCTCCTCGTTCCCCGAAGACCGTGGCTGGGACCTGGAGAGCCTCTACGACCCCGATCCCGAGCACGCCGGTACCAGCAGCGCCCGCGAGGGCGGGTTTCTGCGCGATGTGGCCGACTTCGACGCCGAGTTCTTCGGGATCAGCCCACGTGAGGCCGCGGCGATGGATCCGCAGCAGCGGCTGCTGCTGGAGACGGCGTGGGAGGCGTTCGAGCGCGCGGGGCTCACGCGGGAGGCGCTGAGCGGCAGTGCCACCGGGGTGTTCGCCGGGGTGGACTCGTACCACTATCTGTCGCTCATCGGCCAGACGACGAGCGACTCGGCGGGCTATGTGGCCACCGGGAACCTCGGCAGCGTGGTCTCGGGCCGGGTGTCGTACTCGTTCGGCCTGGAGGGGCCCGCGGTCACGGTGGACACGGCGTGCTCGTCGTCGCTGGTGGCCACGCACCTGGCCGTGCAGTCGCTGCGGCAGGACGAGTGCTCGCTGGCCCTCGCGGGCGGGGTGACGGTGATGGCCACGCCCGGTGGGTTCACCGAGTTCTCGCGTCAGCGCGCGCTCTCCCCGGACGGGCGGTGCAAGGCGTTCGCCGCGGCGGCCGACGGCACGGGCTTCTCCGAGGGCGTCGGCCTGGTGCTGCTGGAGCGGCTGTCGGACGCACGGCGCAACGGGCACCGGGTGCTGGCGGTGATCCGGGGTTCGGCGGTCAACCAGGACGGCGCGTCAAACGGTCTTACGGCGCCGAACGGGCCGTCGCAGCAGCGGGTGATCCGGCAGGCCCTGGCCAACGCGGGGCTGTCGCCGTCCGAGGTGGACGCGGTGGAGGCGCACGGTACGGGCACGACGCTGGGCGATCCGATCGAGGCGCAGGCGCTGCTGGCCACGTATGGCCGGGGCAGGCCGGAGGACCGGCCGCTGTGGCTGGGCTCCATCAAGTCCAACATCGGCCACACCCAGGCCGCCGCCGGGGTGGCGAGCGTCATCAAGATGGTGCAGGCCCTACGGCATGAGGTGCTGCCCGCCTCGCTGCACATCGACGAACCGACCCCGCATGTGGACTGGGGTGCGGGCGAGGTGCGGCTGCTGACCGAACCGGTCGCGTGGGCGGCGAACGGACGGCCGCGCCGGGCGGGGGTGTCGTCGTTCGGGATCTCCGGTACGAATGCCCATCTGATCCTGGAGCAGGCACCCGAACCCGCCGAAACGCCATCCGCCCCGATGGTGCCGACCGACGCCGACAGCGACGGTGTCCCGGTGGGTGGGGTGGTCCCGTGGGTGGTCTCCGGGCGCGGCACCGAGGCGCTGCGCGGTCAGGCACGCGCACTGGCCGAACGAGTGACCGCCAACCCCGACGCATCACCGACGGACATCGGCTGGTCGCTGATCACCACCCGGTCCGTCTTCGACCACCGCGCCGTCATCGTCGCCCAGCACCGCCACGAACTCCTGACCGGACTCAACGCCCTGGCCACCGGCGACACCCACCCCACCATCATCCAACCAACCACCACCACCAGCGGCGGTACCGGACCAGTCCTGGTCTTCCCCGGCCAAGGCTCCCAATGGCTCGGCATGGGCGCCGGACTCCTGAACACCTCACCCGCCTTCGCCACCCGCGTCGCCGAATGCCAACAAGCCC
>NZ_BAAAIF010000162.1:0-6214 GCF_039525925.1 Streptomyces javensis
CCGCCGACCTCCTCATCCCCGCGGACCGCTGGGACATCGCCTACGACATCCCGGTCCCGCCCGTTACCTGACCTTGTGCATACAGCCGCCGAACGCCACCTTCCGCGTGCCCGCCCGCCGCCGACGGGCTCGGCCCATGGCGCCGGAGCAGGGAGCGGCGGCGCCGTCGCAGCCCCACCGCGGATCCAGCACCGCGGCGCGAACACCCGCGCACCATCAACGTTTTGCAGCCTCTGGCCGTCGAAGGGGAGGGGAACCCGCCATGCCCACACCGCGCCGTGATCCGGCGACCCGGGTCGCCGACACGCTGGCGTCGCCCATACTCAACGCGCTCATCGGCCTGGCGGGAATCGTCATCCCGGTCATCGCCTGGGTCAGCGCCCGCACCAGCCTGAAAAACGGCCTACTGATCGCCGAGACCGTCTTCGTGATCGTCATGACGGCCAATCACCTATGGCTGCGCAAAGCATTCATCACCCTGCGCCGCGCGACTAACCTCAAAGCCATGGACGATGCGCACTACTACGACCTGGTCCGCTCCCAGCTGGAGCAGTAGCTGATCTCCGACTACGGCGAGATCGCGGATGGGCACCTGCGCGTCTACGCCAGCGAAGTCCCGCGCCTGTCCGTCCTGCTGGTCAACACGCTCATCGACTCCCAATCTGTGCCGAAGCGAATCCTGGCGGCGGACCTGACTACCAACCCCTCCCTGCTCACCCGACGCCGCGAATATCTGACCGCCAACCGCCGTCTGATCTCCGCCGGTGGCACCATCGACCAGCTCTTCATCAGCTTTGCGGACGACCTGGCCCGTGAGGAGTACGCCCGCGAGCTGTTGAAGCTCATCACCCACCATCGCAAGCTTGGGGTCACCTGCGGCCTGGCCGTCCGGGACCGGCTGCGCGCTGACCAGGCGGTGGACGTCATCATCATCGCGGCCGCCGCCGTTCTGGTGGAGGAAGAGCAGGGCGACGTCGACTACACCAAGGGCCGCTCCAGCGTGTATTTCAAGGGCGCCGAGCGCTGGATCGGCCGGTTCGAGTCTGTCTGGGGCCATGGCGCCGACGCCGCTCCCCGGCTCCTCCAGCGCTACGAGGCCACCGTGCGGCCCATGCCGGACGGCGACACCTGGGACACCGACCGGGTCCGGCAGACGGTCGACGCGCTGTAGAACCTGGGCACGGCAGGGCGTCCATGGAGCGGCTCGCGCCCCTCGCGGCGGGGGCCGCTTCGCGTACCCGCACTCGTCGGCACCGCAATGAATCGAAGCAATGCACACCCGTCAGGGTGGCCAAAAGCATGTCGTAGCCAGCGGCGACCGCCCGTGGCAGGTTCTTTCTCGTGCTTGTTATCGCTTCCTGGTGAGGTACTGGACCAGGATGGTGAACGGTCAGCTGACTGTTCGCGATGGCCTTAAGGGGGAGCATGTTCGAGACGGTGTTGCGGAGCGAGGCCGTGCCTCCTGTAGACCGGTTTGGCTACTGGCGCGAGCACCTCGCGCGGACAAGCCTGCCCGTAGAGCTGTCCAGCGATCACACCGACGCCTTCTGGATGGAGCAGCGCCTCCTGCGCCTTGGCGCTGCCCACGTGGTGCTGTCGTCTTTCGATTCGCTGATTTTCCAAAGGACCGAGAAGCTGATCGCGCAGGCGGACCCGGAGAGCTTTCGCCTCCTCCTGCCCCTGGATGGCACGATCCACAGTTTTCACCACCGGGACCAGGTCACCGCATGCCGCCCATGGGAACTGATCTCCCTGGACTCTTCCCGACCCTTCAAGATCCGAAGTGCCCCGCACCGGTCCGTCGTCGTCGGAATTGAGATACCCAAAGCGTTGGTTTCGCTGCCCCGCGCCCAGACCAACCGGGTGATCCAGCGCCCCATGTCGGGACGCGAAGGGATCGGTGCCCTCCTCACGGGCTTCGCCACGCAACTGGCTGCTTCCGACGTCTCCCAGTACGCATTCTCTGACGGTCCACGGCTTGAGCTGGTCGTGGCCGATCTGGTCTCGGCTCTCTTCGCCAGCGCCAGCGATGCCGACGCCCCCCTCCCACCCGAGACAAAACGACGTGCCCTTACGCAGAGTATCCGGGCGTTCATCCAGCGGAACCTGCGTGATTCACAACTAACCCCGTCCACCATCGCCGCCGCGCACCAGATCTCCGTAAGCTACCTGCACCGCCTGTTCCACGAGGAGGGCATCACTGTCGCTGGCTGGATACGCCGTCAGCGCTTGGAGCGTGTCTGCCATGACCTTGCGGACCCCTTGCTTCAAGGTCTGTCCATTTACCAAATAGCAGTTCGCTGCGGATTCACCAGCTATGCACCCTTCAGTCGCATGTTCCGCTCCGTGTACGGCATTCCACCCAAGGACTACCGGCAGCAGGCAGTACTCCGCAACGACCACGGGATCAGAGGTCGATGAAACCTTGGCTATCGTCGAAACTGATCCCTCCAAGCAGTCCCTCACGGGATGGATCTTCCACGTAGGGGTTCGGGCGACGGCTCACTGATCCGGCGTCTTCTTGCACTACCGTCTGTCGCGCACTGGGAGGTATGAGACGGGGCCGGGGCACCGCCGACGGTCCCCCGGCCCGGGCGTTCCCACGCCCCGTTTCTCAGCTAACCCCTGGACACTCCTCGGCGGAGCCGTCCTTGTTCATCCACTGGGCGTTATCCGTGGACCCTGGGACTACCTCCGGGCCGTCGCCGTTTAGCAGCCTGATCCTGAAGCGGAAGCAATGCCCCTCGGGCATGTTCCATATGTAGTCTGCCAGGCCGGTCCGGGTGCCATTTCCAAGCACGTTGGTTAATCCGTACCCGTATGTGTCTGGATCGTCGGTGACATCCCAAATATCCAGCTCGACGCCCTTGCCGTCAGCCTGGGTATCGTTCAGCCACACGATGTCACCTTTGGGCCAGAAGGAAACCTTTCCCCCCGGATTATCATCATTGGTGTTCATTGTGAAATGGGGGCCGTCCTCAGCGTGCGCGGTCGACGTAGCCGTGATGCTGAGCATCACGGTGGCTGCGGACGTCACAAGCCCGACGCCTATTTGCTTCCGCCGGGGGAGCTTGGTGATTTTCGATGCCTGCTTCATATTCGCCCTCCGATTCTTCCATGCGTCACCCCAGTTCCGTCGCACCAGACAGCGATGCCGAACGTGACGATTTACGATATGCCGCTCCCGGCGCTACGGCTGCCGAGATCGCTTCACTTCCGTGCCTCACCTGCGTCAGGCTTACAGAACTTGCGAGATGCGTTGTATCTGTCCTTCAGGAACACCTTGAGCGTGACATTGGTGCATTCGGGTAACCCCAGCCGTCCGGAGCCCACTTGCACTTTGAGTCTGGCCCGGCGTCGCCCAGGTGGTAGTAGCCGTTCGATCCCCCTGTGAGTTCGACTGTGGCCCGATATCCATTGCCTTGCGCATCGCAGACGACGTGCCCTTCATCGGTGGCTGTTGATTCGGAATATAAGTTCGCGCGGCCCCAGGAGCATCGTCAGTGGAGTAAACGAATATATGGCCTGCCGCAAGGGCGGGCGAAGAAAAGAGGACCAGGCCAGGCGTGTCGATCGCCACACCAGTTACCTGCCAGCCCTCGCCCCATCAGCCCAGTCAAGGTTCCTCGTTCCTTCGAGCGTCCTCAGGAGAGTGCCAGCTCTATTGGCCGCAAGTCCATGACTCTTCGTGCACAGTTGATTGACTACGCATCTACAGCATTTCGCGAGCATGGCACCCCCGAGCGTCACGACAACAGACACAAACAGCGACGGGTGGCTGGGGAAGACGGGCGCGTAGACGAGTACTCCCACGAAGTAGATGCCGGCCGCGTTGGCCACCGTCCGATTGAGCACGGCCCGCCAGAAACCGGACACCCGGACGAGTCGGCATCGACTGGTCCCGCTACCCCCCGGATAGACCAGGCGCAGTTGACCGGGCGGCGCGAATCTTGAGTGCCGCCTTTCCGGCGTCGGGCATGGCGTAACAAGGGGCGCGGCGCCCGTCGGCAAGCAGCCCGGGAACCAAGGAGCGCACCCCTACAGCAGAGCTAGCCACTAGATGTACGGGCGTGATCACCGGGTGGGAGCGGGCCCCACCCCCTGTCCCACCGGGGTCACTCACCATGCCGCTGTCCCTATTCCTCATCGCCCTCGGTATCGCGCTGCGCGAAGCCGACCGCATCCACTTCGCCCGCGGCCGGCCCTCCAGCGCCAGTGCCGCCGCGCTCATCGCTCTACAGCGGCGCCGGGCGACGACCTGGACACCCACGCTCCTCTTAATCGGCCAGTGGGTGCAGATCGCCGGATGGTGGCTCCTGGCCGGGCACGGCCTCCTCGCCGCTGCCGCAGCGGCCGCCGGTGTGGCGGTGCAGTTCCGGCATTTGCAGGAGATCAGCCACTTCGCCGTGCACGGCGTGCTGGCCCGCACCCGCCGGGCCAATCAGCTGCTCGCCGAGGTCTTCGTCCATCACCCGCTCGGCCTCATCCCCGTCGGCGAGCGGCGGCGGCTGCACGTGCGCGAACACCACCCCAACGCCGCCCGCCCCGGAGTCGACCCTAACCTCGCCGAGCTCCACCAGGCGGGACTGCGCCCCGGCGCCAGCCGGGCCCGGTTCGCTCGCGCCCTGGTGTATCCGCTCACCTGGCGCGGCATCCGCAGCACCACCACCGGGATCGCCGCCCGCCTCCGGCACTCCGGCTCATGGCACCGCACGGCCGCCATCGGCCTCGTCCTGGGTACCGCCTACCTCACCGGCGGATGGCCCGCCCTCATGTGCGGCGTCCTCGTCCCGCGGCTCCTGCTGTATCCGCAGCTGGCCTGGCTCAGCCTCCTGGTCGAACACACCTGGTTCGCCCCCGAACCCCGCACCGGCTCCCCGACCTGGGTGGAATCCGGCCGGTGCCTGCGGCTCTACCCCCACAACCGCCTCCTGGCCCGCCTCGCCGCAGCCACCTGGCTCCCCTACGGCGACCTCCACCACTACGCCCGCTCCGCCCACCCCGCTGTGCACTGGAACTACCTCCCGCCCTCGCGCCACCTCACCCAGCCGCACTTCACCCCGGACAGCCTCCTGATCGGCCCCAGGTCCGTGATCGCCCACCACCGCCGCGCGCTCACCGTCCACACCGTCACACGTTCGAGCACAGCCGCCCCCACCGCGTAACGGCTGGATAGAGGAGGGCCTCGAACCTGCTCCCAGGTTCGAGGCCCTCCTCCCGCTGCTCCTCGTCCATCTGGCGCAGCTGGCGGCGGACGGCGGCGATGTCCGCTGGTGCCCTCAGATGATCGTGTAGGGCCTGAGGTAACCCTTCCGGGCATACTCCGCAGGCTTTCCATCAAGCCGCTCCAAGGCTCAAGAGCGGCCGTGTACCTCCAACAGCATGACCGCGGTGCAGATTGCGAGAGTGTGGATCTGGTCCGGCGGGGCCAGACCTTCGACCGCGCGGGTAAGTCCGATCTCCTTCCTGACAACGCGTCGAAGGGCCGTTGTCGTCGCGAACTCGACCTCTACCGGCGCCAAGGCCGCCAGCACGTCGGCCTCAGACATCCCCATAGATGGCTCCCCCAACTCGTCGAAAAGCGCATCGTGATCGAGGACGAGCCAGACCAGGACACGCTCCAACCGGTCAGATGGCGGTTCGTGACTCTTTGAGTGGTTCTTTTGTCGCCTGAGGGTGTGGGTGTGGGCGGAATCTGCAGGTCCGCCGCCTGCGGTCTGTTGGGGTGGTGGGGTGAGTGAACGCAACCCGTATCCGAGTGACTTATCGGAGGAGCGGTGGTCGTTGATCGAGCCGGTGATCACCGCATGGAAGGACCGGCACCGTTCGGTCAGTGGCCATCAGGGCGCCTACGAGATGCGGGAGATCGTGAACGCGATCCTCTATCAGGGGCGGATTCACCACTATGAGGCGGCGGTCGCTGTTGCTTGCGGTTACGCCTGGGAGCCGCGCCACAAGGACTACTGTGACCGAGCGCTTCAGTTGGCCCTTCAGCGCTTGAGTTGGCCCGCCGACAGGGCATGCGGCCGGACTCGTCCGCTGCGGTTGGAGGGGGCACCTCGTCTGCCAGTAGGCGGTTCCTCGCCTGTGGTGGGGATCGCCGATTCCCGTCTTACTCCGTGCGCTCCATGGGTCCCGGGCCCGGATGGCCGGACGGCAGCGCGGAGGAGCCCAGCCGAAGCAGGGCGTCCGAGGTCGCGCCGTCCGTCGGGTG
>NZ_BAAAIF010000163.1:0-6180 GCF_039525925.1 Streptomyces javensis
CGCTCATCCAGCGGTGGCGCCGTCTGCTGGAGCAGGCCCTGACCGACCCCGACCGGCCCCTCAGCGACATCGACCTGCTCACCCCGACCGAGCGTGCCACCCTCCTCCACCAGGGCACCCCCGCCACCCACCCCTCACCCGCCGCCACCACCCTCCCCGCCCTCCTGGCCACCCAAGCCGCGCACACCCCCCACGCACCCGCCGTGACCCACAACGGCGACGTCACGACCTACGCGGAGCTCGATGCGCGAGCGAACAGGCTGGCCCGTGTGCTGATCGCCCGGGGAGTGGGGCCGGAGCGCGTGGTGGCCGTGTGCCTGCCCCGTACCGCAGAGGCGATCGTCGCCCTGCTGGCCGTCCTCAAAGCGGGCGGCGCCTATCTCCCGGTCGATACCGCGTACCCGGCCGAGCGGGTCGCGTTCATGCTGGGCGACGCCGGGCCCGTCGTGGTCCTGGCCGACTCCGACACCGCACGGCTTCTGCCGACGCCGACCCCAACCCCGACGCCGACCGCGACCCCGGCCTCGACCCCCGTCCCAGCGCCGGTGTGTGTGCTCGACTCCCCGGACATGGTGCGCGCCCGAGCCGAACAGGACGCCACCCCCGTGACAGACGCGGAGCGGCTGGGGCCGCTCACCGCCGGAAACCTGGCGTACGTCCTCTACACCTCAGGGTCCACGGGCACACCGAAGGGCGTGGCGGTGCAGCACTCCTCGGTGGTCGGGCTGATGGCCTGGGCCCGGGAGCGCTTCGGTCCCGAGCGGCTGTCGTCGGTGTTGCTGTCGACCTCGCTGAACTTCGACGTCTCGGTCTTCGAGCTGTTCGCACCGCTGACCATCGGTGGCCAGGTGGAACTCGTCGACCACCTTCCGGCGCTGGTGGAGCGGGGCGGCTGGTCCGGCGGACTGATCAGCGGGGTGCCGTCGGTCGTCGCGCAGGTACTCGGCTCCGGCGCCCGCCTTTCCGCGCACGATGTGGTGTTCGCCGGCGAAGGGCTGCCGGCGCGCGTGTTCAACGAGGTCAGGCAGGCCATACCGGGCGCTCGGATAGCGAACGTCTACGGACCGACCGAGGCCACGGTCTACTGCCTGGAGTGGCACTCGGCCGGGGAGGAGACGCTCACCCGCCCGGCGCTGACGGGCACACCCCTGCCGGACACCTCCGTCTACGTCCTGGACGCCGAGCTGAAACTGGTCCCGCCAGGGGTCGCGGGGGAGCTGTACATCGCCGGTCCGGGGCTGGCCCGGGGCTATCTCGCCCGCGCCGGACTGACGGCGCGGCGCTTTGTCGCCGATCCCTACGGGCCGCCCGGCACCCGCGCCTACCGCACCGGTGACCTGGTGCGATGGACTGCGGACGGCCAGCTCGACTACCTGGGCCGCGCCGATGAGCAGGTGAAGGTGCGAGGGATCCGCATCGAGCCCGGTGAGGTGGAGGGCGTGGTGGCCGCGCATCCCTCGGTGGGCCACGTGGCGGTGGTGGTGCGCGAGGACCGTCCGGGCGACCGGCGGCTGGTGGCCTATGTGGTCCCGGCCACCGAGACCCACCCGCACCCGTACCCGCACCCGCCCGTGGCCAGGTCCGAGGACGGCAACCTGGCCCCGGCGGGTCCGGCCCCGGCGAGCCCCGACGTGGCGGCGCTCCGCGCGTTCGTACGGGAGCGAGTGCCCGAGTACATGGTGCCCGCGGCGTTCGTGATCCTGGACCGGCTGCCCGTCAACCCCAACGGCAAGCTCGACCGAGGCGCCCTGCCCGCACCGGAGTTCACCTCCCGGGCCTCCGGCCGCGCACCGCGCACGGCGGTGGAGAAGACCCTGTGCGGACTGTTCCAACAGGTCCTGGGCGTGCCAGCGGTGGATGTCGAGGACGGCTTCTTCGACCTGGGCGGCGACAGCATCTCCTCCATCCAACTGGTCAGCCGGGCGAGGTCGGCCGGGGTGGTGATCACCGCTCGGGACGTGTTCCTGCGGAAGACCGTGGCCGGACTGGCTTCCGTGGCGCAAGCGGCGCAAGCGGCGAAGGCGGCGGATGCGGCGAAGGCGGCGGAGGGAGCCGGGACGGTGGCTCCGGTGGCGGACACCGGGGTCGGCGAAGTGGCCACGACCCCCATCATGGAGTGGCTGCGCGAACGGAGCGGCCCGGTCGGCGAGTTCTGCCAGGCGATGCTGGTGACCGTACCCGCAGGGATCGGCACGGACCGGCTGAGCAAGGTGTTGCGGGCCGTGACCGACCACCATGACGTGCTGCGGCTGCGGGTGACGGACCGCGACGGAGGGCGGTGGTCGCTCGAGGTGCCCCCGGCCGGATCCGTGGACGCCACGGCGCGGGTGCGCCAGGTGTCCGGTGGCGCGGACGGACACGTAGGGCGGCGGCTGCTCCAGGAGGAGTTCTCGGCGGCCCGGAGGCGGCTGGACCCGTGGTCCGGTGTGATGTGGCAGGCGGTGTACTTCGACGCCGGACCGGACCGTCCGGGCCGGGTGCTGCTGGTGCTGCACCATCTGGTGGTGGACGGGGTGTCCTGGCGGATCCTGCTGCGGGATCTGCGAGCCGCCTGGGACGCGGTCGCGGCCGACCGGCCGGTGGCGCTGGAGCCGGTGGGCACCTCGTTCCGCCGGTGGGCCGAACTGCTGACGGCCGAGTCGTGCGCCCCCGCCAGGGAGGCCGAGTCGCGGTGGTGGGAGCGGACCCTCGCCGACGTACGACCCCTCGCCGAGGTACGACCCCTCACCGACGTACGACCGCTTGCGGACGGGGGCCAGCCTTGGCGGGAGACGGCGGCCGCCGGGCCCGGCACCGCGAGTCTCACCCTGCGGCTTCCCGCCCCGGACACCGAACCCTTGCTGGGGCGGGTGCCCGCCGTATTCCACGCGGGAGTGCAGGATGTGCTGCTCGCCGCGTTCGCGGTGGCCGTCGACGCCTGGCGCGTCCGCCATGGGCGGGCCGGCGCGGACGAGCCGGTGGTGGTGGACGTGGAAGGACACGGCCGTTCGCACCGCCTGGCCACGGACGTCGACTTGGCCCGTACGGTCGGCTGGTTCACCACCCTCTACCCCGTGCGGCTTGAGGCGGGCCCGGCCACGTGGGAGGACGTCACCGGCGCGGGCCCCGGTCTGGGACGTGCGGTCAAACGTGTGAAGGAGCAGCTGCGGGCCGTACCGGACCAGGGACTGGGCTACGGGTTGCTGCGCCACCTCAACCCCCGTACCGGCCCCCGGCTCGCCGCGCTCCCCACCCCGGACATCGGCTTCAACTACCTGGGCCGCTTCGCCGAGACCGACCGCGAGGAACCGTGGATGCCGTCGGCCGTCGACGACGGCGGGGTCCTGTCGGGGGCCGGTGATGACGCCGGCCTGCCACCGGCCCACGTGCTGGAGCTGAACGCCGTCACCGTCGACACCTCGCGGGGCCCTCGCCTGACGGCGACCTGGTCCTGGGCGGAGGGAGCGCTCACCCAGCGCGAGGTGGACGACCTCGCGCACACCTGGTTCCGTGTCCTCCGGGCCGTCACCGAACACGCCGACCTGCCGGGCGCCGGAGGGCTCACCCCCTCCGATGTGAAACCGGCCGCGCTGACCCAGGAGGACATCGAACGCGTCGAAACGGCCTGCGCACCGGCCGCGGTGAGCGACATCCTGCCGCTGACCCCCCTCCAGGAAGGGCTGCTCTTCCACGCCCTCTACGACGCCGGAGCCACCGACGACTACGTCGTCCAGCTCGGCCTCGACATCGACGGACCGCTGGACCGCCACGCCCTGCGCGAGGCGGCCGAGGCGCTGCTGCGCCGCCATCCGAACCTGCGTGCGGGCTTCTGGCACGAGGGGCTGGAGCGCCCGGTCCAGTTCGTGCCCGCCACCGTGGCGCTCCCCTGGCAGGAGATCGACCTACGGCAACTGAACGGCGACGGGCAGCTGGGTGGCGACGGGCAGCTGGGTGGCGACCGGCAGCGGGAGGAACTGCGCGCGGTGGCGGAGGCCGAACGCGACCGGCGGTTCGAGCCGACCGCTCCGCCGCTCCTCCGCCTCACCCTGATACGGCTCGGCGACCACCGCCACCACCTCCTGCTCACACACCATCACCTGCTGCTGGACGGCTGGTCGCTGCCGGTGGTGATGCGCGATCTGTTCCAGCTCTACCGGGATCGGGGCATGGCGGGCGAGCTGACGCCCCTCACTCCCTACCGCGACTTCCTCACCTGGCTGTCGGAACGGGACGAGCGGGACCGGGGCGCCGCGGAGACCGCGTGGCGGCAGGTGCTCGACGGAGTGGAGGGCCCGACGCTCATCGCTCCCGCCTCGAGCCCGTCCGGGGCGCCGGGCCCGTCCGGCGCCCCGGGCCCGTCCGGCGCCCCGGGCCCGTCCCGCGCCCCGGGTCCTCCCGAGGAGGTCCTGACGGAGCTGTCCCCGGAAGCCACATCCGCGCTGACCGCGCTCGCACGCGGCCGGGGGTGGACGGTCAACACCCTCGTCCAGGGTGCGTGGGCCATCCTCCTCGGCAAGCTCACCGGGAGCGATGATGTCGTCTTCGGGACCACCGTGTCCGGCCGTCCCCCGGAGCTTCCCGGGGTGGAGAACATGGTCGGGCTCTTCATCAACACCCTCCCGGTGCGACTCCGCCTGGACCCCGCCGAACCCCTCTCCTCCCTGCTGACCAGGGCGCAGGAGCAGGCGTCCCGGCTCGTCGAGCACCAGCACCTCGGCCTGACGGACATCCACCGCCTGGCAGGTCACCACCAACTCTTCGACACGCTCGTACTCTTCGAGAACTACCCCCTCGACCCGGAAGCGCTGCGCTCCCCGTCCGACGGGCTGCGGGTAGCCGGAGTCGAGGGCCACGACGCCACCCACTACCCCCTGTGCCTGGTCGCCACGCAGCAGCGCTCCCTGCGCCTCCGCCTGGACTACCGCCCGGACGCCCTCGACCGCTCCACCGTCGCCTCGCTCGCCCGCCGTCTGGAACGCCTGCTCACGGCGATGACCGCCGACCCCGACCGGCCACTCGCCGCCCTCGACCTGCTGACCGTGGCGGAACGACGGCAACTTGCCGCGCCGAACAACACCGAGGCCACCCTGCCGCCGTCCACCGTGGTCGAACTGCTCTCGTCGCGGGCGGCACGCACCCCGGACGCACGCGCCCTGATGGCGGACGGCACGGTACTGACCTACGCGCGACTCCACGCGCGGGCGAACCGGTTGGCCCGCGTGCTCATCGAGCGCGGTGCGGGCCCGGAGCAGGTGGTGGCCCTCTCGCTGCCCCGGTCCGCGGACATGGTCGTGGCATTGCTGGCCGTCATGAAGACGGGGGCGGCCTATCTACCCCTCGACCCGGATCAACCTGCCGAACGGGCCCGCTTCATGCTCCACGACGCGGCCCCCGTCGCCTTCGTCACCACCGAGGCCGGGGCGGCGAAGCTGTCGGGGGCCGGGGCCTCGGTGCCGTGCCTCCTGCTGGACGCCGCCGACACCGAGGCCGCCCTGCGGGACCGCTCGGACGCCGACATCGACGACGCCGAACGGACGGCCCCGCCCCACCCGCTGAACACGGCGTACGTCATCTACACCTCGGGCTCCACCGGGCGTCCGAAGGGCGTCCTCGTGACGCAGCGGTCCCTGCTGAACCTGCTGGTGGGCATGGTCGACGAGCTGGGCCTGGTACCGGAGGACCGCTGGCTCGCGGTCACCACCAGCACCTTCGACATCGCCGCGCTCGAACTGCTCGGCCCGCTGCTGGCCGGTGCCACCGTCGTCTTGGCGGCGACGGACGAGGTCCACGACCCGGCGCGGCTGTCCCGGCTGCTGACCGAGAGCGGCACGACGGTCATGCAGGCCACGCCCACCCTGTGGGCGGCACTGCTGGAACACCACCGAACCGATTTGACCGGCGTACGCATCCTGACCGGCGGTGAGGCGCTGCCCACGGCCCTGGCTCACGAGATGCGGGACCGCGCGGCCGATGTCGTCAACGTCTACGGTCCGACGGAGACCACCATCTGGTCCACGCTCTCCCGCTGCTCTGACGATGGGGTGCCGACCATCGGTGGACCGATCGCCAATACGCGGGTGTATGTGGTGGATGGTGGGCTGGGCTTGGTGCCGGTGGGTGTGGTGGGTGAGTTGTATGTGGCGGGTGTGGGGTTGGCGCGGGGGTATGTGGGGCGTGCGGGGTTGTCGGCGGAGCGGTTTG
>NZ_BAAAIF010000164.1:0-6071 GCF_039525925.1 Streptomyces javensis
GTGCCACCTGCTCCTCGAACAGCTCCGGCAGCACCCGCCCCGCCCCGGCCGCCGCCACCGAGCCACCCGTACCCCAGCCCAGCAGCCGCCCCCGCTCCTCCTCGGAGCAGCCGTCGACCCGTCCCACCCGCACATCCGGGTCGAACGCCATGGCCTCCAGCACCCGCGCCAGCCGGGCGGCGATCGCCGAGACGTCCTCGCGCCCGAACAGGTCCGTGCGGTAGCCGAGCCGCATGTGCAGCCGCTCGTCCGGGACGACCAGCAGGGACAGGGCGTAGTGCACGGCGTCCCGTCCCGTGATGTCGACCGTCCTCAGTTCCCTCCCCGGGTCGAGCAACTGCCCTTGGTTGATGGGGTAGTTCTCGAAGACGGTCGTCGTGTCGAAGAGGTCCCCGGAGCGCACTCCGCTCAGCCGCTGGATCTCGGCGAGCCCCAGGTGCTGGTGGTCGAGCAGCTCCGTCTGCTCCTCCTGGAGCCGGGAGAGCAGCCCGCCCAGCGACTCCTGGGCATCGATGCGCAGCCGGACCGGGACGGTGTTGATGAACAGGCCCACGATGGACTCCACACCCGGCAGCTCCGCGGGGCGGCCCGAGACCGTGGTGCCGAACACCACGTCGTCCCGCCCGGTGAGCCGCCCGAGGACCAGCCCCCACGCCGCCTGGACGAGGGTGTTCAGCGTGAGCCCCGAGCGCCTGGCACGCTGTGAGAGTCGCGCGGTCAGCTCGGGGGACAGATCCGTGGAGTACTCCTCCGGCCACATCGCGGCACGCCCCGGAGCGGCGGGGGCGACCAGCGTGGGCTCGGTCAGCCCCTCCAGCGCCGTGCGCCAGGCGGTGCGGGCGGCTTCCCGGTCCCGCCGTCCCAGCCAGGCCAGATAGTCGCGGTAGGGCACCGGCCGCGGCAGGGCCGTCTCGTCACCGGACCGTTCGTACAGCGCGAACAGTTCGCGCAGGACGAGGGGCACCGACCAGCCGTCCCACAGCAGGTGGTGGTTGGTGATGACCAGCCAGTGCCGGTCCGGGCCGCCACGCAGGACCGCGAAACGGACCAGCGGTGGCCGCGCCGGATCGAACCGTGCGGAGCGGTCCTCGGCCAGCCACCGCTCCACCGCGTCCCGGCGCTCGCCCTCCGCGACCGTGCTGAGGTCCACCTCCTGCCACGGCACGGACACCGCACCGGCGACGGCCTGGACGGGATGGGACAGGCCGTCGTGCAGAAACGCGGCGCGCAGATGCGGATGCCTGCGCAGCAGAGCGTCGGCGGCCACGCGGAACCGGGCCGTGTCGAAGGGGCCCTCGAGCTCCAGGCAGAGCTGGACCAGATAGACGTCCGGGGCCGTGTCGTCGTACACGGCGTGGAACAGCAACCCCTCCTGCAACGGGCTGAGCGGCAGCACCTCCACACTGCCCGGGGCCTTCCTCTCGACGCTCTCCGACTCCGCCCTGGAGAGCCGGAGGAGTGCTCCTTCCGAGCGGCCGAGGCCATCGGCGGTCGGCTCGTCGGGCGTACGTGCCACGGCGGCGAGCGCCGCGGGCGTCTTGTACTGGAAGACCTGGCGGGGAGTGAGCACCAGCCCCTCCCGGCGGGCTCGGCTGACGAGCTGGATGGAGATGATGCTGTCCCCGCCCAGCGCGAAGAACCCCTCCTCCACTCCGACCTCGGCGAGCCCCAGCACCTCGGCGAACAGGGCGCACAGGGCCTTCTCGCGCGGTGTCGCCGCGGCCCGGCCGGTGGTTCGGTCGGCCCCGGGGTCGGGTACGGGCAGCGCGGCGCGATCGAGCTTGCCGTTCGTGGTCAACGGCAGCGCGTCGAGTGTCATGAGGGCGGACGGCAGCATGTATTCGGGCAGGGTGGTGGCAAGGTGGGCCCGGAGGGACGCCACGAGTCCGCCCAGCTCATGGGAGGCCCCGGGGTCGTTGGCGTACGAGCGCAGCGGACGGAGATCCCTGCCCTGCGTGGACGACGCAGACGTCGTGGACGGCACACACTGGTCGAGCACGCGATGGTCCACCCCCGCCGCCGTGTCCACGAAGACCGCGTCGAGGCAGCCGTCGCTGTCGGACCAGGTGAGGGCGGCGCGGTAGCCCAGATCCGCGGCGAGCTCGTGCAGGGCCTCCGGGGCGGACACCTCGGACTCCGCCCCCGCCGTGGCCGCCTCGCGGACCGCGTCCGGCGCCACTCCGTGCCGCAGTTGCCGCAACGCCTCCAGCTCGTCCGCGAGCCGGGCGTTGGGAATGCCGTTCACCCGCAGCATCCGGGGCCGGAGGCGCTCCAGGGTCTCCGCCACTTCGGCGGTGGTGCGCACCTCCTCGCCCCACTGCCGCGCCACCGCGTCAACCACCCGAAGCCCTGCCCTCGGTGCCTCCGGAACAGCCGCCTTGACCAGCACCACGTCGTAACGGTGGCGGGTGAGCTCATTACGAGCATGGCCACGTTTGATCCGCACATCGACCGCTGCCACCTCGGGCAGCCGGGACGGAAGGGTGGCGAAGAGGCCGGGGTCGAGGACGAGTTCGCGCTCCTGCCGGATCGCCTTGTCGACCGTGGACCTGAGGCTCTCGTTCGTCGTGCCGGGCGCGGCCTGGGCCAGGGCGACGGCCGTGGCGAAGCAGCGGAGCAGACGGGCGTTGCGCACATCGCCGATGAAGATCCGGCCGCCGGGCGCGAGCAGCCGCATCGCCCCGGCCACCACCTCGACCAGATACTCCACACTGGGGAAGTACTGGACCACGGAGTTGAGCACGATCGTGTCGAACCGGCCGGCGGGCAGGCCGGTGAAGTCGGCCGCGGGCTGGCTCCGCAGCCGTGTGCGGTCCGCCAGGGCCGGATCGCCCGCGATCCGCTCCCGCAGATGGCCGATGACCGCAGGGGACACATCGGTGGCCCAGTACGTCTCACAGTGCGGTGCCAGGCGCGCCATGAGCAGCCCGGTGCCGACCCCGATCTCCAGCACCCGGCACGGCTCCAGCTCCATGATCCGGTCGACGGTCGTGGTCAGCCACTCCCGCATCTCAGGCAGGGGGATGGGCCGCTGGTCGTAGCTGCTGTCCCAGCCGACGAAGTCCTCCCGCAGGACGGTCGTGGCGCGGTCCCGGTACAGCGACTCGTAGACCGTGCGCCACTCCTCCACCTGCCGGCCGGCCAGCTCGCCGTCGGGGCCGGACCGGCGCGCGGGCACCGCGTAGGCCACCAGGCGCCGGTGGCCGGGACGGTCCTCGCGGACGGTCGCGGCGGCCTGCGCCACTTCGGGGTGTGCCGTCAGGGCCGCCTCGATCTCACCGAGTTCGATACGGAAACCCCGCACCTTGACCTGGTCGTCCGCGCGTCCCACGAACTCCAGACGGCCCTCGTCGTCCCACCGCACGAGGTCGCCCGTGCGGTACATCCGGGTGCCCGCCGGGCCGAAGGGGTCGGCGACGAACCGTTCGGCGGTCATCGCCGCACGTCCCGCATACCCCCGCGCCAGCCCCGCCCCCGCCACGTACAGCTCGCCCGCCACTCCGGGTGGGGCCAGCCGCAGCCCGGGGTCGAGCACATACACCGCCAGATCCGTCAGCGCCCGCCCGATGACACTCGGAGTCCCCGGTACGGCGTCCGCGTGGCCGAGCCGGCGGGCGGTGACATGGACCGTGGTCTCGGTGATGCCGTACATGTTGACCACGACGGGGGTGTCGTCGCGGTGGCGGACGTACCAGCCCGCCAGCCGGGCGGGGTCCAGGGCTTCGCCGCCGAGCACGATGTACCGCAGGGCCAGCTCCGAGCCCAGCGAGGGCAGGTCCTGGTCCGCGGCGATCAGCTGGTACAGGGCCGACGGGGTCTGGCACAGCACCGTGACCCCCTCGCGGACCAGCAGACGCAGAACGTCCTCGGGGGAGCGGGTCACCTCCTTGTCCGGCACCACCAGCCGGCCACCGTGCAGCAGCGCCCCCCACATCTCCCAGACGGAGAAGTCGAAGGCGTACGAGTGGAACAGACACCACACATCGGTCTCACCGAAGGTGAACTGCTCCCGGGCGGCGCCGAACAGCCGCGCCACATTGCCGTACGGGACCTCGACACCCTTCGGAGTGCCGGTGGACCCGGAGGTGTAGATGACATAGGCCGGGTGGCGGGCGTCGAGCGGAAACGCACGCTCGGCGTCGGACAGGTCGTGCGCGGGCAGCCCCCGCAGCCGGGCCACGGTGTCATCCGCCCCGAGGACCAGGCGTGCCACGGACGGGGCGCCTTGTGGCAGGTCCTCGACGAGGCCGTCCGCGGTCACCAGCAGCGTGGCACGGCTGTCGGCGAGGACGAAGGCGAGGCGCTCCGCCGGGTGGTCCGGATCGAGTGGCACGAACGCGGCCCCGGCCTTGAGGACGGCGAGAACGGCCACGACCATGTCGGCCGAGCGGGGAAGGGCCAGGGCCACCCGCGTCTCGGCCCCCGCACCGGAAGCCACCAGCAGCCGGGCGAGCCGGTTGGCACGCCGGTTCACCTCCGCGTACGTCAGCCTGGTGTCCCGATGTACCACCGCCACGGCCTCGGGGGTCCTGCGCACCCGCTCCTCGAACAGCAGCGGCAGCGCCGCCTCCGTCCGCCCGGCGGGCTCCGTACGCGCCCCGCCCCATGTGCGCAGCATCAGCTCGCGCTCACCCGGCGCCAGCGGATCGACCGTTCCGACCTGCGGATCGGTGTCCGACACCAGCATCCACAGCACCCGCAGCAGCCGATCGGCGATCGACTGGACCGCCTCCCGCGCCAGCAGATCCGGCTGGTAGCCCATCCGGATGTGCAGCCGCTCTCCCGGAATCACCATGAGCGCCAGGGCGTAGTGAGTGGCGTCGTAACTGTCCACCGACAGCGTCCTGAGCTCCGTGGTGGGATCCAGCAGCCGCCCCTCGTCGAGGGGGTAGTTCTCGAACACGGTGGTGGTGTCGAAGATCTCGCCCGATCCGATGCCCGCCAGCCGCTGGATCTCGACGAGCCCGAGGTGCTGGTGGTCCAGGAGCCGCGCCTGCTCCTCCTGCAACCGGCCGAGCAGTGCGGACACCGGCTCCCGCGGATCCATCCGCAGCCGCAGCGGAACGGTGTTGATGAACAGCCCCACCATGGACTCCACACCGGGGATCTCGGCGGGCCGCCCGGAGACCGTGGTGCCGAACACCACATCGTCCCGCCCGGTCAGCCGTCCCAGCAGAATCCCCCACCCGGCCTGCACCAGCGTATTGAGGGTGAGCCCCAACCTCCGAGCCCGCAGCGAGAGTTGCTCGGCGAGTTCGCGAGGCAGGTCGAACGAGAACTCCTCCGGGGGGACCGTGGTCCGGCCGGGGGCGGCGGAGGCGAGCAGGGTGGGCCCCTCCAGCCCCGCGAGCGCCTCGCGCCACGCCTCGCGCGCCGCGTCCCGGTCCTGGCGTCCGCACCACTCCAGATAGGTGCGATAGGGCACCGCCCGGGGGAGCGCCGACTCATCGCCGTCGTGGTCGTAGAGGGCGAAGTACTCCAGGACGACCAGGGGCAGCGACCATCCGTCGAGCAAGATGTGATGATGTGTCAGCACAAGGTGAAAGCGGTCGTCGCCCAGCCGGAAGAGCGCGAACCGGATCAGGGGCGGACGTGTGAGATCGAAGCGGGTGCCCCGGTCCTCGACCAGCCACCGCTGAACCTCGTCCCGCCGCTCCGCCTCGTCCAGCTCCCTGAGATCGGCCTCGTGCCAGCGGAGGGGCACCTCGCGCGGTACGAACTGGACGGGCTGTGAAAGGCCATGGTGGAGGAAGCCCGCCCGGAGCGGCGGATGGCGCCGTACGAGGGCCTCGGCCGCCCGCCGGAACCGCGCAGGGGCGGCGGGTCCTTCGAGCTCGAAGGAGAGCTGCACCAGATAGACATCCGGCGCGGCGTCGTCGTACACGGCATGAAACAGCAACCCCTCCTGGACCGCGGTCAGCGGGAGGACGTCTTCGAGCTCACGCTTGTCCATCAGGCGTTCCTCCACCAGTCTTCGAGGTTGGTGATGTCGTGTTGGGTGAGGTTGAGGAGGGGGAGGTCGGAGGGGGTGCGGCCGCCGGTGTGGTGTTGGGTGTGGGTGTTGAGGGCTT
>NZ_BAAAIF010000165.1:0-5947 GCF_039525925.1 Streptomyces javensis
CCTCGGCGGCGGGCTCGGGATCGGCGGCCGCCGCGGGCCCGCGCTCGGCGCCGCGGGCCTCGGTGGACTTGCGGAAGGCGTCCAGTTCGGTGCGGACCAGCTCCAGCACCATGTGGCCGCGCTCGCTCCAGTACGCCGCGAAGACGTCCGCGGGCACCGAGGGGGCCAGCAGCTCGGCGAGCCCGCCGCGCTCGGGCGCCGCCAGACCGGCCTCGCGCAGTGCGTCGAGGGTGCCGTCGAGCGCGAGCCGCCCGCCGGTCACGGCCAGCGTGGGCAGCGACCGCACCGCGGAGCCGTCGGTCACCTTGGCGACCAGCTTGGAGAGCGCGGCGCGCCCGCCCGCCTCCACGAACACCTCGGCGCCGGTCTCCCGCAGATGCCGTACGGCCGCGGCGAACCGCACCGGTCGGGTGAAGTGCTCGGCCAGCAGCTCGGCGAGGTCGTCGCCCGGCTCGTAGTAGCGCTGGAGGATCGGCGAGTAGACCGGCCGGTTCAGCGGACGCTGGTCCAGCTTCCGTACATACGCGGCGAACTCGGGGGCGGCGGGGGCGAGCGCCGGGGTGTGGAAGGGGAAGGGGGTGTCGATCTCGATGGCGCCCACGTCCAGCTGCCCGGCGATCGCCACCACCCGGTCCAGGATTGCGGCGGGGCCGCTGACCACGGTCTGCTCGTCGTGGTTCTCGGTGGCGACGGCCAGCAGCGGCTCGTCCACCAGCTCGAGCAGCTTGCGGGTGCGCTCGGCGCTCGCGGCCAGGGCCACCATGCGGCCGTCGACCCCGCTCTGCCGCTCGATCACGGCGACGCGCCGGGCGACGATCCGGACCCCGTCCTCGACCGAGAAGGCCCCGGCCGCCACCAGGGCGGTGATCTCGCCGAGGCTGTGCCCGGCCAGCACGTCGGGGGCGACGCCCTGGGCGGTGAGGATCTCGTGGGCGGCCAGACCGGCGCCGTAGATGGCGACCTGGGAGGCCCAGGGGTCGTTGTCGAGCAGATCGCGCAGATCGGCCTTGCGCTCGCCGAAGAGCACCTCGGAGACGCTGCTGCCGTAGAGCTCCTCGGTCACGGTGTCGAGCCGCTCGAAGACCCGGCCGATCTGGGGATGGCGCTCCTTGGCGCGGCGGAGCGCCTCGCCGTCGAAGCCGCCTTGTCCGGGGAAGAGGAACGCCGTCGTGACGCCGGGGGACGGATTGCTGGACATGCCGATGCCTCCATGGCTGTGGTGGTGACGGTGGGTGAGGTGCGCCACCCGCGCGGGTGGCGCGGCGCTGTGGGCGGCCGAAGGCCGTTGTGAGGTCGCGGCCGTGCCCGGTGGGCGGGCCGCGGGGGAGCCCGGTGGGGCGGGCCGCGGGGGAGCCCGGCTAGGCCACGCGGGCGACCGGGGAGTCGAGCAGGAAGGTGCCCATGCTGCCGAGGTTGGCGGCGATCAGCCGGTCGGCGAGCCGGGTCGCCGGGGGCAGATGCCGGGGGGCGCCGCGGACCAGCCAGCGCACCATCCGGATCTTCCAGCCCGGCTCGGAGCCCGGCGGGATGTGGTCGAAGAGGGCGTGGATATTGGCCGGGGAGTAGAACTCGGCGGGCGGGACGATGGTGGCGAACATCCCGACCATGCCGCTGCCGTGGTGCGGGCTGCGGGCCATCGCCCGGATGAACTCCAGCTCCTCGCGGTTGTAGTCGGCGATCGCGGCGTGGTCGCGGGTGTACTGGAAGTGGCCGCTCACCAGGGCGTCCCGGCGCCGGGCGTAGCCGGCGAGCGCGGGAGCGAGGTCGCGGTCCCCGGCCAGGGCCGGCTCCACGGCTTCCACCAGCAGTTCGGCACCGCGCAGCGAGTCGGTGATGCCGGCGGCGGTGATGGGGTCACGGGTGTAGCCCGCGTCGCCGACCAGGGCCCAGCCGGGGCCGTGGCAGTGGCGCAGGAAGTTGGGGACCGCGCCGGTCATCCACTTGTCGACGCGCCGGGTCTCCCGCAGCCGCGCCGCGAACTCCGGGTCGACCTGCTCGAAGGCGGAGACGACCGTGGCGTCGCGCTCCCCGTCGGCGGACGCCTTGAAGTCCTTGACGGGCAGGGCGAGTCCGACGATGGTCAGGCCGTCGTGGGTGGGCCAGGTGAAGGCGTGCTGGTGGCGGTGGCGGTAGGTGCGCACCTTGCCGTCGTGCGGCAGATCGGCCCAGTACGACCAGTGGCTCTTGTTGAGCACCGGGTGGGAGTCGTACTTCTCGGCCCCCACCAGCCGGGCGACGGTGGAGTTCGAGCCGTCGGCGCCCACGACCAGCCGGGCGTGCTCGACGATGGGGGTGCGGTCCTCGGTCTCGGCCCGGACGCCGATGACGGTGCCCTGGGCGTCCGTCAGCAGCTCCCGCAGCGCGACCTGTTCCCGCAGCTCCGCCCCGGCCTTGACGGCGGCCTCCAGCAGGATCTCGTCCAGCTTGCGGCGCTCCGGGGAGTACGCCTCGGCCACGCCCTCGACGGCGGGCAGCTTGGCCATCAGCTGGACGGGACCGCTCTGGAGACCGTAGGAGTGGATGGGCGGGCAGCCGGTGGCCGCCACCTCGTCCAGCAGCCCCCAGCGCTTCAGCCGGAGAATTCCCGGAGGGTGGACCAGATTGGTGGCGGCCCCCTTACCGCCGGGGAATTTCGCCCGGTCGAGGAGAAGGACCCGGTACCCCGCTCTCGCCAGGAGCATCGCGGTCGATGACCCGCTGATACGCGCTCCTACCACAATGACGTCGTACATAGCGTCCCCCATACCCAACGGTCACCCGGGGTCCGGGGACCGGTGGATCATCTTGTTCGCTCTGACTTCGCTCTGTCGAATTTAGTTGGGCGACCGGCTCGGGAGGTTTCCCTGATATGAATCCTCGACGGCTCCCGAAGAAATCACCTTCGTGTCGGCCGGCGCGGTGCGGCCGCGCGGTGCCATGAGAATGGCCAGACAACCGGCGGCGGCGATTCCGGAGCCGATCCAGGCGGCGGGCCGCAGCCCGTCCACGAATTCCTGCGGCGAGCCGTATCCGCCGAGCGTGGTGAATACGGAGGTGAGCACCGCGACGCCGAGTGCGCCGCCGAGCTCCCGGAAGGTGTTGTTGGCGCCCGAGGCGATTCCCTGGTCGCGGGGCGCGACGACGTTCATCGCCATTTCCGCGACGGGCGAGAAGAACAGCCCCAGGCCGATTCCGCCGAGCACCAGACCGGGCACCTGGTCGGCGTAGGCGGTGTCCGCGCTCACCCCGGACGCCAGCCAGCCGAGGCCCGCGGCCTCGAACAGCAGGCCCGCGGCGACCACCAGACGGTTGCCGAGCCGGGCGGTCAGCAGCGCCGCCAGCGGGGCGACGACGACCGGCATCGCCGTCCACGGCAGCATCTTCACGCCCGCCTCCAGCGGCGAGAAGCCCTGGATGTTCTGCATGAACTGGGTGAGCAGGAAGACCAGCCCGAACATGGCCGCGAACATCAGCAGGCTGGCCGCGTTGACCGCGCTGAACGCGCGGTTGCCGAACAGCCGCATCGGCAGCATCGGTTCGGCCGTGCGCAGCTCCCAGGCGACGAAGAGCGCGAGCACCACCAGGCCGCCGGCCAGGAAGCCGAGCACCCGGCCGCTGGACCAGCCGTGTTCGGTGGTGGACACCAGCGCGTAGACCACGCCGAACACCCCGAGGCTGACCAGGACGGTGCCCACCGGGTCGAGCGAGGTGTCCGGGCGGGTGGACTCGGCCAGCTTCCACAGGCCGAGCACCAGCACCACCACGCCGATCGGCACATTGACCCAGAAGATCCACTCCCAGGAGATCTTCTCCACCACGGCCCCGCCGATCAGCGGGCCGAGCGCGACCGCGAGCCCGCTGAGGGCGCCCCAGACGCCCAGCGCGACACCGCGCCGGCGCTCGGGGACGGCCACGGTCAGCAGGGTCAGCGTCAGCGGCATCACCACGGCCGCCCCGAGCCCCTGTACGGCCCGGGCGGCGATCAGGGCGTCCGCGCTGTCGGACAGCGCCGCGGCGGCGGAGGCGCCGGTGAAGACGACGAGGCCGGCCAGGAACACCCGGCGGCGGCCGAACCGGTCACCGGCGGCCGCACCGGCCATCAGGAAGACCGAGAAGGTGAGGGTGTAGCCGTTCACCGTCCACTCCAGGTCCTGGAGGCTGGTGCCCAGGTCCTTCTGGATGGCGGGCAGCGCGGTGATGACGACGAGGTTGTCCAAGGCGGCCATGAAGACGGTGAGTCCGGACACCACCAGCGTCCACACGGGGTTCATTCCGCTCGGGCCGGAACGGTCAGTCATGAATACCTTTCCTATGACGGCGCGATTGCTGTGCGACAGGTTGGTTCACGTCGTTATCCGGCCGACGGATATACGGGCAGACGGCGGCAACGCTAACCGGCCACGCCTCTCCCCGGAACTGTACTTTGGTACAGGTGGCGGTAGCTGAGCGCGACCAGACCGGCCTGTAGCCTCGATTCCACCTGGAGTTTTGCGAGTATTGACGCCACATGAGCCTTCACCGTGCGCTCGGTCACTTGCAGCCGCAGCGCGATACGGCGGTTGGACCAGCCCGCGCCGAGCAGCGCAAACGTCTGGCCCTCCCTGGCTGATAACAACGGCACACGTTCCAGCTCCCGCGCCCAGTTGGGCACGGGAATATCGGGCACGACGGTGAGACCGCCCCTGTCGGACACGGTGACATTTCCCCCTAGTTAGGCGGCCCTTGGAGCCGCCGATCATGCAAGAATCAGACTTGATTGCCCTCTTGATTATTGCGGCCGCACGCCCGTACGAGTCAAGGATTTCCGGCCCTTTCTCGCCTCGCGAGAAAGTGCTGGTGAAGCACGGAGAATGCGCTTCACGTTTACTCCTGTTACCTTAAATTTACTTCATTCTCGAATCGTTGCCATCCGGGCCGGCGGGACGGCCCCGCCCCAGGTCGGCCAGGTCCGCCGCCGTCCGCTCCACCGCCTCGATGACGGTCACCGGACACCGCGTCATGACCCGTTTGGGCTTCATCACCAGCACCGAGCCCATCACCAGCCCGTCCCAGGTGACCGGCGCCGCGCACTCGTTCCACCCCGCCGCGCACTCCTCGTGCCCCAGGGCGTACCCCCGCGCCCTGATCCGCTCCAGCGAGGCCAGCAGCCGCACATCGTCCTGGTAGGCGCCGGGGCCGGCCTCGGCGGGCACCGGCCGGTCCAGCACCTCCGACTGGATGGTCTCCGGCAGATACGCCAGGATGGCCCGCCCTGCGGCCCCCACCCGCAGCGAGTGCTCGACGGTCTGCACCGCGCGCGGCGTCATCCCGAGCTCCGTCAGATCGGAGTCGCCGACGGCCATGTCGGCGCACTGCCGGTGCGCGCCACCGAAGGGCGCCAGCAGATAGAGGAAGGCCAGCCCCCCGGTGGCCCGGCGGAGCGCCTCCAGGAGGGCGTGGGCGGCCTCCGGCGCGGGCGAGTGGGCCAGGGCCTTGAGACCGAGCTGCGGGGCCGCCGAGCCCAGCCGGTAGAGACCCCGGCCCTCGCGGACGAAGATGCCCTGGTGCACCCCGGACTGAAGGATCCGGTAGACGGTCGAGTCGTCCAAGTCCGCCGCTCTGGCCAGCGCCCCGGGCCCATGGGCCCGCCCGCCGAGCTGAGTGAAGGCCCGCTGCACGCGGAACACCCTCTCGGCATGACTGCTTCCGCCCACGGCACCGCTACTGGCCACCCCGTCAGCCCCCCGTGCAGATTCCCCCGTCGCCCTGCCCAACGTGCCACGGACGCACACCCATTCCCATCCGGGGAACTTGGTCCGCTTGTGGACAACTGGGCCCCGCCGGGTTGCCCGGCGGGGCCTGATGGTTTATGGAACGACGTTTGCCGAGCGGCTACTTGCCGGTCTCCTTCTCGTACGCCTTGATGACCTCGTCGGTCGGGCCGTCCATCAGCAGTTCGCCCTTCTCCAGCCACAGCACCCGGTCACAG